>JAIBBR010000029.1 GCA_019694575.1 Myxococcaceae bacterium | reverse complement strand
CCGAGGCGCCCGGATGGCGAGGCGCGCGACCTAAGACTTACCAGTGGTAAGTCGCAGGGAGCGCAACGCGGACAGCCGGGATGGATCGGCGCTGATATGGAGCGTTTATTTTGTGGCGGGCCCTAACACGCCTCGTGCGGCAGCTACTTCGCTTCGAGCCTTCTGCGAAACGCCCCAGCGAAACAACAGCGCCGCCGGCTTGCAAACCCCCATTGCGTACTTTTTCACGCCAACCTTGGTTGCTCACGACGCGGGCCGCCAAGTCTTCGAGCGCTTCAACCGCTCTGCCACCTGCTTGCTTCGCGACGAGCCTGCCTGCAGCACGCTTGAGCTCGTTTTTCAGACCATTGATCGTGGCCCGCAGCGCAGCACGCGCCACCACGCTACTTCACCGCGGTGACACAGGGGCTTTCGGTCCACGTCGTGTTGATGCCTTTTTCGTGCAGCAGCACTTTCGCGCCCTGCGAGCACTCGGCGTACAGCAGCGTGCCTGGAGCGGAGTCAGCGTCGATGTCAAACACTTCGAGAAACCCCACGTCAGGCACGGAAAGCGCGCTCACTTTGCTGTACGCGCTCTTGAGTTTTTTCGCAGTCACCGTGGCGTAGCGTTCAACCAGCACCACGCCGTAATCGCAGCGGTTGCACGCCAAGTCGTCGACGTTCACCTTCGCCGTCATGGTGGCGAACAACCCTGAACCCTGGGCGTCGCGCACGTCGATGTGGCGCAGGTCGGCGTCAACGCCCCGCAAGTGCACCGCGTCACCGCCCGTGGCGCCGCTGCCCGCGCTTTCTGCCGTCACCGTATAAATTTTGGCGTCGTCGAGGCTGCCCTTGCCATCGCGCCAAAAGACCCCAAAAGCCTGGGCGCGTTTGATGTCGAGCCCGCGCAGGTTCGCCTCGACTTGCAGCAGGCCCACCGCCGCATAGCTGCCGCTGTCTTCAAAACGGGCGTTCTGCAGCCCCAACTTCGACTGCGTCAACGCCATGCCCGCGGTCTGCGCGCGCACCGAAAGAAAACCGTCGATGTCGAGGGTCGATTCGCGACCGAGCAAGCCGTACTCATGCCCCTGCACTTCGATGCGCTTCATCGAGCCCGTCACGCCGGCCACGAAAATCGCGGGGCCCTGACCGCCTGCCACTGTCACTTGCTCGAGCGCGACGGAGCCGTTGACCGCATGCACCGCTTCTTTCGGCCCCAGCAAGCGCGCCTCTTTCAACGTCAGCGAGGCCTCGGCGCAATCGATGGCCCGGCGAAAGGCGCCCGTAAAAAAGAGTTTGGCCAACGAAGCACGCGCACCGGGCTCGAGCACCAGCCCGTCAGTACCGGCCACGGTTCCATCGAAGCTGGCGTCAGAAAACCGAACCGAGGCACCCCGCCGCGCCACCACCGCACGCTCGCGCTGCCCCGAAAACTGCACGCGCTCTGCTTGCACGGCTTCGGTCACCTCAAGCCCTGTCGTCCCACCTTGAATCGCCAGCCCCTCGAGCCGCGCCCGCACGGCGTGCACCGTTACCGGGCTGTTCTCGGCGTAGAGCACCACATTGCCCTCACCCGAGAGCATCACGTCGGGCGGCAAGGTGAAGGGCCCCGCGTACATGCCGGTGCGCAGGCGAACATGGGTGTCTGAGCTCAGGGTGGCTGGGAGTGTTTTGAAGGGCCTTTCAGCCGTGCCGTCGCCTGGCCCAAGGGCACTGGCGTCGACCCACACTTCACGCTGAGGCTTGGGCAAATCAACTTCAGGCACCGCCCGGGTGCAGCTCAAAAAAACCAGCAGCGTCAGCGCAAGCAGCCATTTCACAGTGCGCGGCAGCGTAACAGGAAGCCCTTCAGTGCCGATCTGAAACACAGCCCATGACCCAGGCCATTTCGCTGTCGAAGACCTCAAAGAGAACCCGCCCAAGGCCGATCTGCCGCCAGTCAACCCCGATCATTCCCCGCCGCGAACCGCGCGCAGCCATTGAAGAATCGGCGCGCAGCAGATCTCAATAACAAACATTTAGATCAGACATAAATCAGCCCGTCTACTAAGTATGTATTAGATTGACTGGCATGTCGAAAATTTGTTACTTCCCGCTCCGCTGTTCCACCGCGCTTTAAGTCACTTGAGAGGGGACACGTTCACACCATGACCAAGGCAGAGCTCGTCGAGACCGTTGCGATGCAGACCCGGCTGACCAAGAAGTCAGCAGCCGAAATCATCGATGTGGTGTTCAACAACATCGGCAAGGCAGTGAAGGCCGAGAACCGCTTCAGCTACCCTGGGTTCGGCACCTGGACCATGCGTTCACGCAAGGCCCGCAAGGTTCGTAACCCCCAGACCAACGAAATCATGAAGCTGAAGGCCTCGAAGACCATCGGTTTTCGCCCAGCCAAAGAGCTCAAAGAGACGCTGTAAGCGCTCGCTCCTCTTTTACGTTCTGAAAGAAGCTTTTTTTCAAAGCCCTTGGGCCCCTCGGCAGACGCGAGGGGCTTCGTTCTTTTTACCAGGCGGTCTGCTGCACCAATGTGCGCGGGCCGTCGGGGTCAGGCAGCACGTCGAGCGGGTCAGCCGGGTGGCCGTCTTTCCACACTTCGAAATGCAGGTGCACGCCGGTGACATGGCCGGTGGCGCCAGCTGTGCCCACCACCGCGCCTTGGTCAACCCAGTCGCCCACCGACACCCGTATCGACTCTAAGTGACTGTAGCGGGTGACGTAGCGTTTGCCGTGCTGTACCTCGACATGGTTGCCATGAGCGCCGTTGCGGCCGGCAAACACCACACGACCGGCAAACGCTGAAACGACACGCTGCTTCTTGTACGCCTCGAGGTCTAACCCCGCGTGAAAAACGTAAGCGCCCGAGATGGGGTGAAACCGGTGCCCGAAAGGGCTGTTCACCACCACCGGCGTCAGCGGCCACATGAATTCAGTGGGCTGCACCCATTTTCGCTTTGGTGCATTTCTTCGCGACGCCGCGACTGGCGCTTCGACTGGCTCGTTTGGCCCTGACGACAATGGAGCCAACACCGACTCATCACGCAACGCTTCGGCCGCCGAGATGCGTTGCGCGGGCACGGTGGCGCACCCCAACGCCATGAACAGCAACGTGCTGATCAGAATTGCTCGCTTCTGCATGTGCCAGTGAGCGCCAAGACTATCACGCGGCAATGGCGTAGCCGCGATTTGCCACTGTCGTTAGGTGTAGCGCGAGGTAGGTTGAAAACATGGCTCGAGAGACAACCGACAGCAAACGCCGACGCGCAGCCGAAATTGTGCGCTTGCTCGACGAAGCAATGCCCGAAGCGGTGATTGAGCTCGACTACCAAAACCCGCTACAGCTGTTGGTGTCAGTGCTGCTCGCGGCGCAAAGCACCGACAAGCGTGTCAATTTGGTCTCTCCTGCGCTCTTTCGCGATTTTCCCACGGCTGCGCATTACGCCGGCAGCACCCCAAAAAAAATCGAGCCGTACATCAAGACCGTGGGCCTTTTTCGCAGCAAGGCCCGGCACTTGGTGGCGCTGGGCAAGGCGCTGCTTAAGAAGCACGGAGGCGAAGTGCCCACTTCACGCGCATTGCTCGAAGCGCTGCCCGGCGTGGGTAAAAAAACCGCCGGCGTGGTGAGCATGCACATCGGTGGAGACACCGCTTTCCCCGTCGACACCCACGTGTTTCGCTTGAGCCACCGCATGGGCTTCACCGCGGCAAAAGTGCCCGACAAAGTCGAGCTCGACATGCGGCGGGTGGTTGAAGAGCCGTTGTGGTTCAAAGGCCACCAGCTGTTGGTGTGGCACGGCCGGCGCGTCTGCCACGCGCGAAAACCCGAGTGCTACCGCTGCGTGGTGAAGACGTTCTGCCCGAAGCGAAACGTCAAGGAGCTGAAGCCGAGCTCTCGTGCTCCGACGCGCGATCAGCCTTGAGACGCTTCATGCGCTTGCGAATCACTTCGCGCTTCAGCGTCGAAATATGGTCGACGAACATCGTGCCCTTCAGATGGTCGGTCTCGTGCTGAATGGCAATCGCCAACAGCCCATCGGCGTGCAGCGTCTGCTTTTTGCCCTGCTCGTCGAGGTACTCAACCGTTACCTCGGCCGCGCGGTCCACGTCTTCGGCCTCACCGGGAATCGACAAGCAGCCTTCGGTATAGGTGGTGGTGCCTTCGAGCGACGTGATGACAGGGTTAATCATCGCCACCGGTTTCGACTCAGGCTGGCGCGGCGTGGTGTCGAGCACAATCACGTTCAACAGCACACCCACTTGCGGAGCGGCCAAACCCACACCGTCAGCGGCGTACATTGACTCGAACATGTCGCGCACCAACTCGCGCACCGAGTCATCGACCTTTTCGACGGGTACCGCCTTTTTCTTCAAGGTGGGGTGTGGCCACACCAAAATCTCTCGAACCATGCCGATATTATTAACCTTTGCCGCCGTAGGCTTCAACCCAGTGCCTGGGTGGGTTTTTACGACCGTAAACACGTACGAAAAATAACTTAAAATCAGTCGAGAAGATGGCGCGCGTACTCCAAGCGGCGGCGGTCGTCTTCGAGCGCTTTGGCAGCTTCAGACAGCATTGCATGCACCATTTGCGCGCGTTGCTGCACCGCAATGTCAGGGTGGCCCGAGAAACGAATAGGGTCAAACTCGGTCGATAACCGCTCGAAGGCCCGGTGCACCTCGTCAGAGCCAGCGGTGCGGGTGAGCCCCAAAATCGAAAAGTAGTCAGCCTCTTGAATTTCTTCGTACTTCGCTTCTAGCCGCTGGGCATCGAGCGACGGTGAAATGGCCGGGGCCTTGGCAACCGGCGCCTTGATGTCAAACAACCCAAGCAGCCGGCCCACCAGCAGCCCTTTGAAAGCCACCTCTTGCCGCAAGCCAGAAGCGAGCGCGATTTCTTCGACGGTGGCCTGCCCGTCAACCAAGGTAAGCAACCGGCGCTCCCGGTCTGAAAAACCCAGGGTGCGCGCGTCGAGCTCGCTGTCGAGTGGCACGGGTATCGCCTGAGAACCACCCAGGCTTTCCAACACTTCGTCGACTGAAAGCGCGCGCCGAAGCGCCTCGGTCAGCAAAGGCAACGTGGCCCGCGGTGACGCCGCCACCAACACGTCGTTGCCCGGCACTTCGTCAGCCAACCGGTACGACGAACGCAGCTCGCTGAAGGCCTCCAAAGCCAATTGCTCGGTGTAGCGTTGCACCAGCGGCACCACTTCGAGCTCGCGCACGAAACCGCGGCTCTTGAGCACGTTGAGCGCTTCGGCGGGAGCGGCAGTGTGCAGAATGCGCAGCTCGGCTTCTTGCCGCCCATCGAGCAAACCGTCACGGCGCGCGCGGTGAATCAACGTCTCTAAGGGAAAAGTCGATTCTGCGGCGATGAGCTGCCCGCGCTGAAACCACAGGGTGCGCTTACCCTCAGCCACCACCCATTCGACTTTCACATCGACACGCGCTTGCGACAGCTCGAGCATCAGCCGCGCCAAGCCCGATAAATCGACCTCGCCGAAACGCGGCACCCCCAACGCAGGCCGCCCCGGAGGCGCCAGTGGGAGCACTGTCTTCGTTTCCAAGTCGCGTAACTTGCGCTCTGCACCTTCAGCCGCAAGCTTCGCCACTTCGGCTTTCTGTTGCAGCACGCCACGCTCTTGCCGCGCGTCTTGTAAGTCGTGCTCCAGCTTGGCGAGCGAGTCAGTCAACGTCGCGATGTGCTGGCCCTGCTGGGCGACGTTCAGCTGCAAAGTGGCCACTTGCTCGGCCAGGGCGTCACGTTCGGCCAGGGCTTGCGCCTTCTGTTCGCGCTCTTGCGCCAACTGTTGCTGCAACACCTGCTCGCCTTCAGCCGCGGTGCGCTTCGTCTCGTCAAACGCACGCTGCCATTCTTTTTCGCGCGCGCCCGATTGGGTCCACGAAGTGAGCGCTTCATCTAAGTTCTGGCGCAGGTTCTGACCGTCAGCGCGCTCGTCGGCAAGTTGGCCTTCGGCCTTCTCGGCGCGCTCTTTCATGCCCGCCAATTCGCGTTCGAGCAGCGCGGCCCATTCGGTGCGCTCATTGAGCTGGGTTTGCAGCGTGGCAGAAGCATCACGCAGCCCGGCGAGCGTTTCTTCGAGCCCTGAAAGTTTTTCTTCTAAACGTGTCACCCGCTCTGACGCTTTGGCACCTTCGTCGTCGAAGCGGGTCTTCCACTGCGCTTCGGTGCCCCGCGCCGCGGCGTCTTTTTCAGACCGCAACCGCTCTTCGAAGTCATCTTTCGCCGACTTCAGCTTGACCGCGAACTCGGCTTTTTGCGCCGCCAGCTGCGCCTCGAGCTTCAGGTTCTCGGCGGTGCGCAATTCGACTTGGGTGTCAAGTTGCGCCAACTGCTCATTCACCCCCTCGAGGCGCTTCAGCGCGGCTTCGGCAGCGCTGTCAGCCGCTTCTTTTTCGACACGGGCTTTGTCGGCAATCGCCTGTGCGCGCTCGACCGCTTCGAACGCCGGCCCCGCATCGAACGTGCGAGGCGGCGATGACGGGGGTGGCGCAGGCTGCACCGCGGCGGCCATGGCTGAATCGACATGCGCCATTGCCTGCGCTTCGACTTCGCGGTGCACTTCTTCTTCGAGCGACGGTAAGTCACCGAAGAGTCGCCCTTCGAGCTCGTTGGCGACGGGCATTTCAGCCGTGTCGCCCGCGATGCGCAGCGTGATGTCGGGGGGCGCTTGGGTGCGCCAATCATCAGAGAGCCGGGTAGAAACCACGCGCGGTGTGCTGGCCCGCTCTGCGTTTTCGACCATTTGCCACTTTTCAGCTTCGGCCGGGCTGCTGCTTGAGCGCACCAGCTCATTCACCTGGGCAATGAAGGTGTCTGGCTCGAGCGGCAGCGGCGCAATGGGGTAGCCAAAACCCGGTATCGACTCGCCCAGCAGCAGCACCCGCGCCAGCGGGCCGTCGGGGTGCTGCTGAATTTCTTCGAGTGCAATCTGCCCGCGGTCGCCTTCTACCGCGGGCGCCAGCACCACCAACGAGGGCAAGTGGTGGCCAAATGCAATCACCGCGTCGGCGGCCGACGAGGCCAACACCACCTCGTACCCCTCGCGGCCGAGCAAACGTCGGGCGGTGGCGATGGTCGCCAAGTCGTCGTGAACGAGGAGTATCGGGCCAGCCATGGTGCGTTGCGGCCCATGTTCTCTTCAGAACGGCCCCAGGTCCACATTGTGGCCAGGTGAATGACATTCGCACCTTTCTCAAACCCTTGGAGCCGCGGCTTCGCTTTTATATCGCTAAACGATATATCTTGAAAACCGTGCCGCGAAGCCGACTGAGCGAAGAAGAGTACGAGGCCCTGGCAGAGTTGCGTTATCAGTTGCGGTTGTTTTTCGCCTTCTCTGAGGCCGCCGCCCGTGAAGCGGGGTTGGAACCCCAGCAGCACCAACTGCTTCTGGCGGTGCGGGCCAGCCCCGAGCCACCGACGATTGGCCAATTGGCCGAACGCTTGGTGCTCAAGCACCACAGCACGGTAGAACTGGTCGACCGGCTCGCAGACCGCGGCCTGGTGAAGCGCACCCGAAGCACGCAAGACCGCCGGGTGGCTCAAGTGCAAGCCACCCCCAAGGGCAAAGTGCTGCTCGAGAAGCTCTCGTTGGCGCACCACGCCGAGTTGCGCCGCGCCGGGCCGCGCTTGGCCAAGGCCCTGACGTTCGTCTTGAACAACAACACCTCGAAAGGCAGCAATGACGACTGATTGGTTTACCCGCCTTTTTCCTGACCAGCCGCCACAGCGCTTGGGCGACTTCACCACCACCCCCAGGCTAATACCCATTTCAGTCGTGGCTTTGGGCGTGGGAGTGCTCGCGGCGTTTGTCTCGCAGGGCCTGACAATGTTGATTGGGTTGTTCACCCACCTCTTCTTTTTTCAGACCTTCGACACCACGTTGGTCTCACCCGCGGGGCACACGCTGGGGCCGGTGGCCGTTCTCGTTCCCGTGGTGGGCGCGCTGATGGTCGGTCTCATTGCCCGCTACGGCTCAGAGCGCATTCGGGGGCACGGCATACCTGAAGCGCTAGAATCGATTTTGACCCGCGGCAGCCACGTCGAGCCCAAGGTGGCCGTGCTGAAACCGCTCTCGGCGGCCATTTCGATTGGCTCAGGCGGCCCGTTCGGCGCTGAAGGCCCCATCATCATGACCGGCGGCGCGCTGGGCTCGCTCATCGCACAAGGTTTTCACCTCACCAGCGCCGAGCGAAAAACATTGCTCGTGGCCGGAGCGGCAGGCGGCATGGCGGCCACTTTCGGCAGCCCGCTGGCGGCGATTATGCTCGCCGTCGAGTTGTTGCTCTTCGAGTGGAAGCCGCGCAGCTTCGTGCCCGTCGCGCTCGCTTCAATCGCGGCGATGAGCACCCGAGAAATGCTGCTCGGCAACACCGGGCCGCTGTTGCAGGTGCCCGCCCATTCACACGCCGGTGTCATGGTGCTGGGTGCTTGCATGTTGGCGGGCTTGGCCGCGGGGCTGCTGTCAGTGTTGATGACCGGCAGCGTTTATTTCTTCGAAGACTTCTTCATCGAGAAGCTCAAGCGCATTCACTGGATGTGGTGGCCCGCCCTGGGCGGTTTGGGCATTGGTTTGGGCGGGTTGCTGTGCCCACAAGCACTGGGCGTTGGTTACGAAGTGATTGGCGAATTGCTGCAAGGGCATATGGCGCTCAAGGCGGTGTTGCTGTTGATCACCGTGAAATGGTTCATCTGGGCCTTGGCGCTCGGTTCCGGCACGTCGGGGGGCGTGCTGGCTCCGTTGTTGATGATGGGCGCCGCGCTGGGCAGCCTCGAAGCGCCGGTGTTGCCACCCATGGGCGACGGCTTTTGGCCGCTCATCAGCATGGGCGCCATTTTGGCGGGGGCCATGCGCTCACCGCTCACCGGCATGCTCTTCGCGCTCGAAATCACCCATGACTGGGGCTCGGTGATGCCGCTGGCGGTGGCGGTGGTGACGGCCCATGCTTTCACCGTGTTGGTGCTGCGCCGCTCGATTCTCACCGAGAAAGTGAGCCGCCGCGGCTACCACGTGACGCGCGAGTACGAAATTGACCCGCTGGAGGTGCTCTTCGCGCGCGACGTGATGCGTGAGGCTGCCGCCGATGCCCAAGCTGCTGTCACCGCGTTCGCCGACGAGACCTTGCGCAGCCTGGCATACCGCATGGCTTCAAGCGGAGAGACCGAGCTGGGCGTGGTGCAGCGCGACGCTCCCAACGTGGTGGTAGGCCGAATCTCGCTTGCCGACTTGCTCCGCGCACGCAAGCGCCATTTGGAACAAGAGACCCGGCGCGAGCGGCAGTACCCGATTTACCTGCTCTTCACCCCGTGGCTGCGAAAGAAAACCGAGCCTAGCTCTGCGTGACGTCTTGCCAGTCTTCACCTTTGTGCCCGCGCGCCAGGCGCAGCTGCTCGTCGAGCGCGGCAATCATCAACTGGTTGCCGTCTTGCGAATAACCCTGGAGCGCCTTTTCGCAGTCGGGCACTTTTTCTAAAAACGCGCCTATCGAGTCGCCATTGAGCATGGGTGTGTATTGCCCGTAGCCCAACCCCTGCAGGTAAAGCGCGTTGATGACTTGCTCGAATTGCCCTTCGATGGGCACCGAAAGCATTGGCTTGCGCAGGTATACCGCTTCGCTCATCAACGTAAAACCGCCGCCGGCAATCACCGCGCGGCTGGTGCGCAAATCATCAATGAACGTCTGCTCGCTGAAAGGGCGAAAGGTTAGCGCTCCTTCTACCAGGTCTTCTTTGATGTCGCGGCGCATGCCGTACACACGACACTGACGGCCACTGGCTTTGAGCGCGTCGAGCAGAGGCTTGTTCTCGGGCATCGTCTGGTACACGAGCAGGTGCTCACCGGCTTGCGACTTGGCCGCTAAAATCTCAGGGCGCAAAATCGAAGGGAGCAGCGTGGTGCGCTCTTTGCGCACCGGCGGGTAGAAAAACGTCGTCACCAAGTAATGAAACGCGCCCGGCAATTTCGACTTCACGATGGCCTTGGTCATCTCGAAGGCGTCTTCATGGCCCTTGAGAATCGACTCGTCGTGCCTGCAGCGGTTGATGACTTGCATGTTGTCGACGCTCAGCACCGGCAAGCGGTGGTTACGAGCAAACAAATAGCTGAAACTCTCGAAGTCGCTCACCACCACCTCGGGCTCGAATTTTTCGACCAAGTCGAAGTACGCGCGAACGTTCTGCGGCCAGCCAGTGACGGCGCCTTTCACATTTTGCAGCACCGTCTGCCACTTCTTCACCGAGTTGCCTTCGTAGTTGATGGTGAAGCCCCAAATGTTGTGCACGTTCTCGAAGCGCTTGGCCAAGTAGTCGCGCGCCCGCCCTGAGACCACGATGTGCACGTCATGGTGTTTCACCAAGTGCTCGAGCAACACCCGCGACCGCGTGGCGTGACCCATGCCTTCGCCCACCACTCCGTAAAGAATGCGCATCGCGTTTTGACTCCTTATTTTTATTTTGACGAAAAGCCCAAGCGACGGGCCAGCCAAGCATCGAACGAAAAGCGCCCCGGCCCGGCCACCGCGAGAAACACCATCACACACGCATAGAAGGCGGCGAGCTCCCACTTGCCGAACGGGTCGCCTTTGCTGGCATGGGTTTCAATCGCCACCACCATGGTGCAGAACACACCGAACGACGCCACCACCGTCAGCGCTCCCACTGCCAGGCCCAAGCCGCCGAAAAACTCGGCCACCGCGGCCAGCATTTGAAACACCGCCGGTGCAGGCGCGGCTGAATTGTTCATCCAGTGAAAGGGGTCTTGAATCTTTTTCCAGCCGTGGGTCATCAACGCCACGCCGGCGAACACCCGCAGCAGCAAGAGCACCGCCGAGATGCGCTGGTCGTCGACAAGGGGAAAAAGCAGCTTCTTCAAGGCAGCCATGACGCGGCGCAACTTACCTTGGGTTATGCGCTGAGGGCAGACCTTGCTCTGATATAGGGCTGATTCTCATGGCCAACCCGCCGCAGCCAAATTTTCAGCGCGCCATTCTGCTTGGGCTCACCGTGGGCTGCGTGGTGGCGTGCCTGGTGCTCGCCGTTTCAGCGGCCTTCAAGGTCGACCGGGTCGATTGCAGCATGCTTCCTGCAAGTGAGTGCAGTTTCGAAAAAGACATCGCGCGCAACGTGGCGCAAAAGCAGTGGCTGTTTGCGGCGTCACTGGGCGCCTTCGGTATCGCCGGGCTTTTGCTCACCCGTTCGGCGATGAAGAAAAAAGAGGCGTCATGAACTTGAACCCACACGACTTGCCCGAAGCGTTGAACATCGCCGAGGTGTTTCTCTACCGCCGCGCCGCGCTCACGCCGAATGCCCCGGCCCTCTATTTCGAAGACCACGTCGTAACTTACGCGCAAGTGGCCGACGCCACCGACCGTGCCACCGCCGTGTACAAGAAGCTCGGCTTAGAGCTGGAGCAGCGCGTGCTGTTGATGCTGCCCGACGTACCGCAGTTCGCTTCGGCCTGGTTCGCGGCGGTGAAAGCCGGCGGCACCGTGTGCGCGGTGAACCCAGACCAAAAACCTGACGAGGCGGCGTATTATTTGAACTACACGCGCGCCAAAATCGCGGTGGTCGACGCTTCAGTGGTGCCCACGCTCGACGCGATTCGCGCGCAATGCCCCCATTTGAAGCATGTGTTGGTCGTCAGTGGCCCCGTCGGCACGCACCTCGACTACGACGCACAGCTGCGCGCGGCCACGCCCGACCCCACCTTCGCGCCCACCCACCGCGACGACACCGCGGTGTGGCTCTTCACGTCAGGCTCGACCGGCTTTCCCAAGGCGGCGGTGCACAAGCAGCACGACTTCGTCTTCAACGCGCTCACCTTCGCGTTGCCCATTCTTCAGTACACCGAGAAAGACGTGTGCATTTCGGTGCCGCGCCTGGCCTTTGGCTATGCATTGGGTACCAACCTGCTCTTTCCGTTTTTGGCCGGAGCAAGCACGGTGCTTTTCAAGGAAAAAGCGACTCCCGAAAAACTCTTCGCGCTGATTTCAAAGCACCGCCCTACTTTCTTCACCGCGGTGCCGACGTCGCTCAACAACATTTTGCATGCCCCCGGCATCGCGCAAGCTGACTTGAAGTCGCTGCGCGTCACCATCAGCGCGGGAGAAGCGCTGCCGGCCGAGCTCTACGAAAAGTGGAAAGCGAAGACCGGGGTCGAAATTCTCGATGGCATCGGCTCGGCCGAAATGTTTCATATCTTCATCACCAACCGCCTGGGCGACGTGAAGCTGGGCTCATTGGGTCGGGTCGTCGACGGCTACGAAGCGAAAATCTGCGACGACGACGGGCGCACCTTGCCGACGGGTGACATTGGCACCTTATGGGTTCGCGGCGACTCCATGGCGGTTGAATATTGGCAGCAGCACGACAAGAGCAAAGCCACCTTTCGGGGTGACTGGTGCGTGTCGGCCGACAAATTTCGCCAAGACGAAGCGGGCTACTTCTATTACTGCGGCCGCGGCGACGACATGTTGAAGGTGGGCGGCAAGTGGCTTTCTCCGCTCGAAGTTGAAAACCACTTGCTCAAACACCCCGCGGTGCGTGAAGCGGCGGTGGTGGCGTTCAAAGACAAAGACGGGCTCGAAAAGCCCAAGGCGTACGTAGCGCTTCACCCCAACCACACCGCGAACGAAACGCTGGCGCAAGCGCTGCAAGCCCACGTGCGCGAGGGCCTGTCTGCTTTCAAAGCGCCGCGCCAAGTGGTGTTCATCGACGCCTTGCCGCGCAGTGACCGGGGCAAGGTACTCAAAGGACAATTGCGAGAATGAGCACGCTCTACGCCGCCCAGCTGTCGTGGCCGAAGTTACAGGCGTTGGCGCACAGTGGTGCCTATGCGCTGTTGCCCGTGGGCTCCACCGAAGCGCACGGGCCGCATTTGCCGCTCAATGTCGACGTGTTGATTGCCGAAGAAGTGTGTCTGCGGGTGGCCATGCGGCTGCAAATCAAAAATCAACCCGCGGTGATTTTTCCCGCGGTGGCCTACGGTTTGACTGAATTCGCGGCGGCGTTTTCGGGCACGGTATCGCTTTCTGCGCCAACCGTCGAAGCGATGCTCACCGAGGTGCTCACCGGCATCGCCAAGCACGGCTTCACCCGCATCGGCGTATTCAACCACCATTTAGAACCAGCCCATTTCGCCTTGGTGCAGAAAGCCGCCGCCCACACGCGCGCCGCCACGGGCGTCAAAGTGGCCGTGCCTGACCACCGCAAGAAGCCTACCGGGCCGCGCTTGGGCGCTGAATTCACCCACGGAGGCAGCCACGCGGGCCACTACGAAACGTCGCTGATGCTGGCCACCGCGCCACAATGGGTCGATGAAGAAGAGCGCCATAAGCTGCCCGAGCTGAAGGTCGACTTGCCGGCGCGCATCAAAGCCGGGGCGAAAAATTTTCACGAATGTGGAGGCCCGCTCGCCTATTTGGGCAACCCCGCGGCAGCCACCGCTGAAGAAGGCCACCGTCTCTTCGAAATTTTGGCAGACGTCAGCGAGCAGGCCCTGCTCGGCTTGTCGTGAGCTTGCACACGTGAACGGGCTCACCGCTGCACAACCTGGTTTTTGGCGCATGGTGCCCTTCGGGGTTTGGGCCGCGCTGGGCTTGCTCATTTTCGCGTGGCTGCTGTTTCGGCGGCCGCGTGCGCACGCCGCTCCATTGAGCGGGCCCTTTCACGTCGTGGTCACCGCGCTCGCATTAGACAGCGCGACCAGTGCGGCGTACGCGCAAGAGCTGGCGTTGACCCCCATTACCGCTGACACGCTGGCTGGGCTACAGGCCTGCATCGAGGCGTTGCTTCAGAACGCCGCCGGGTGGACACACTTTGGTTACGGCGACACCGTGACGAATGACCTGAACGAAGCGCTGGCCCAGTTCGAGCGCACCCGCAGCGAATTCTTCAGCCGGCTCGACTCGAATGCGGCGCGCCCACCTGAGAACTCGCGTGTACATGTTGTGGCATTCGTCACACTCACCCGCGGCGAGTTGCGCGGACTTACACGTCTCGATGACCGCGCACAGTCCGTGCATTGTCTTCAGGCGCGCTTAGCCTTGCCAGCGCGTGCCTTGATCAAGTTTCATGCGTTCCCGCCAAGCAGCAACTTCACCGCACCACAGTTTTCGTCTCGCTTCCCCGAAATGGAGCGTCTTTTGCCTTAAGGTTTGCCTCGAAGAACGAACCGTGCGAGCACCGCGCGACTTCTCTTCTTCGCGGCATCACCTTTGGGCTTAAATTCACCGTATGCGACTTCTAGAGCACCGAACAGGTTACCGGATCGTCACGAGGGGCTTAAGACCGAAGCGAGGCGGGCACCCGAGGAAGGAGCCCCGGAGCCATGCCGTTGGGCACGTCGAGGAGCAGACTGACGAGGCCGCAGGCTGCAGCGAGAAAATCGGCAGCCGCAGTAGCTCGGGTAACCTGTTCGGTGCGCTAGCGATGTCACTCTGCGCCGTGGGCTTGTTGGGCTGCCCCGGCGAGCTCGACCACCCCGAGCAGTTTGACCAGTGCAGAATCGTCGTCGAAAGAAAGCTTTTTGGCTCGGCGGGCGACCCCAATGAATCGAAATGCGGGAGCGCCGGCTGCCACAACTCGAAAATGCCGCAAGGGGCTCTCGACTTGGTATCGCCGGGCGTGGCTGACCGCCTGCTCACCAGCAAAAGCGTGTGCGGCGGCGACGCGGGCGCGCATGTGCCGCTCACCGCCTTCATTTTAGAAAAGGTGAAGCCCAACCCTACCTGCGGTGACGCCATGCCCTTCGGCATGACCACCGGTATTTCTGCGGGCGAATACGACTGCCTTGAAAAATACATTCGCGGTCTCACCGACGGGGGCATGTGATGATTGCGCGATTTTCCGTCTTGGCGTTGCTGTTGGCGGCACCCGTGCTCGCGGCCCCCAAGCCGAAGGTAGTGATTGACGGGCCCGCGTCGGTGCGCGCGTTGGTGAATAAAATTTTGATGAAGAAGTACCGGCCCGTGCCGCCAGGCAAACCGGTGAGCGACGAGCCCACCGCCAATGAAGTGACCGACATTACCCGCAAGGCCGGTGCGAAGGCCCTGGTCATCTGCCGCATCGAAGGCAAGCTCATCACCGTGCAGGTGCTCGACGGGTAC
Source organism: Myxococcaceae bacterium (assembly GCA_019694575.1). GTDB lineage: Bacteria > Myxococcota > Myxococcia > Myxococcales > Myxococcaceae > JAIBBR01. The sequence continues at coordinate 27,806 of JAIBBR010000029.1, read as the reverse complement.
GACGGCTCACCTTTGAGCAGCTTTCGTTTCAAGGCGCCTGACGGTAAACGAAAGCTAAAAGCCCTGCCCAAAGGCAGCGACAAGCGGGTTGAAGAAGGCCTGCGCAGCGCACGGGGCCCCCAAGCCAAGAAGGCTGAGCCGTCGCCCGACGAACTGGCGGCCGATGACAAGCAGCCGGGGAAAGAAAAAGAACCCGAAAAAGAGAAAGAAAAAGAAGCGCAGAGCCCACCGCCGCCTCCTCCTACGAAGCGCGAACGCGCTGAAGAAAAGCGCCGCGCCGAACGTGAAGCGCGTGAGGCCCGCGAAGAAGAAGAAGCCCGGGTGCGCAAAGAAAAAGAAGAGCCTGAGCAGCCGGCAGAAGAAACAGTCGCTGCGCCCAAGCTCCGTTTGGGTGTCACCGCGCGCGCCTTTACCCGCCGCTTCTTCTACCGCACCGACTTGTTCAACCAGTTGATGCGCTACGAGCTGCCCATCGGCCCGGCCGCGGGAGCGGAAATCGACTTTTACCCCGCCGCCTTCATTTCGAATGGCTTCGGCAGCCGCATCGGTGTGTTGACTTCGTTTGACACCGCGTTTGGCATTGCGTCGGTGTCGACCAACCCCACCACCATGGTGCAGTCGCGGTACAACACCAGCGCGTTGCGCTTCAAGTTAGGCGTAACGGTGCGCTTCAACGTGGGCCCGCTCGAGCTTTCGCCCATTCTTGGCTACGCGCTGCAGAACTATTCGATTACCGCTCCCGCCACGGCCGAGCCCATTAACGTGCCGGCAGTTTCGTACAACGCGTTTCGACTGGGAGGAAACGCGCGGTTCGCTTTCATCGACAAAATGGCGGTGCAGTTGGGCATCGCGTACCAACAACCGTTGAGCACCGGCGAAATTGGCGGGCCCAAATATTTTCCCCGGCTGTCAGTGCAAGGCATGGACGCTTGGCTGTCGGTCAGCTACGCCATCACCAAGAACTTCGAAGCCAAGGTCGGCATCGACTACACGCGCTACGGCTACAAAATGAACCCCCAGCCGGGTGACCCGTACGTTGCCGGTGGCGCGCTCGATGACTACAAAGGCATGGGCGTCGTGCTTTCGTACATGTTGTAGGTCAGTTCAGCCTATTCGAGCGGGTTGGCGACGCGAAACTCGGCCTTCAATGGCTCGAGTAACGTGGTCGCCCGAATGCGCTGGCAAATGTTTCCGTTCGCGACGAATACCACGTTGCTGCCCACCACTGACCAGGTGTCGGGCCCGGGCAGCACCGGCGTGCCATCGATGATGACTGAAACCAAACGCGCGTCTTTCGGAGTGGCTGGCAGCGCTCGCGAGCAGGGGTCGCACGAAATTTGGTCGCGAATTTTGCTCAGCGCATCGCCCAATTCTGACGCGTTGGCTGCTTGGTAAAAACTTTTGGTGCAGGCAGTGATGGCTCGGCCGCACGCGTCGGTACCCCCCGGAGCGCAGGTGTCGGCCACGCCGCAGTCGGCGTCGCTCTGGCAGCGCCGTTGAAAACCACCCGCCCGCGCCATCGCCTCGAGCGTGGTTTGCCCCACACTGCCGGTGACGTCGGTGCCAAACCCCACCACGATGGTGCGTACGCCGTAGTGCTCGCGCAAAAACGCAATTTCGGCAGCAGTGCCCGAACCGTCGAGGCATTGGTTGTTGGGCGGCGCGCCGATTGGGGTGCGGCAGCTGCCCTGGTCTCTCGTGTTGGTGCAGTAGCAGCTCGCCGACTCGCCGTTGTGCTGCGGGTTGCAGTTGGGCAAGCCGTCGGTCATCAACACCACGAAGCTGGCGCGGTGATACGCAGGCCGCACCAAGGGCGTGTACTGGGCCAAGGCGCGCACACTGAACGCGGTGGGCGTGCCTCCTCGCGGCGTGATTTCGCGAATCTTGCCCAACACCTCGTCAGTCTTTTGTTGCAACGCCGCGTCGTCGTCGACCGCTGAGCCATCGAGCGCCACACCCAGGCTGTCGAGGTCGCCCATGTCGGGCGGCTGGCAGGCATCGCTCATGGGGGCCTTGGGAAAAGCGAGCATGCCCGTGTGGGCCACCGTGCCCGAGCTGCTCGCGAATTTTTCCATCGCAGAAGTCAGCGCCTGCCAGCGGCTGGTGCAGTTCGCGCCGCAAGACGGGTCAGCGCTGAGCGTCATTGACCCTGACTTGTCGACCAAGAAGAACAAGTTCGGCTTGGGCGCGGTGGCCGCCAAGTCTTCATGGGCCAAGGCCACTTCCCAAGCCAGGGGCGGGGCGGGCTGAAATTCGTAAGTCTGACAGGCAGCCAAGGTGAGCAGCACACTCAACGCCAAGCGGGGTAGCGGCATGGGGGTTCTCCTTCGAGAACAAGCCCAGTGGCCGATAGCCGCCCAAACCTTCAAACAAGGTATTTCGTAACGGCCGCGCATCGAGAAACGCGGTTTGCGCTCCCATGTAGGCCTAGCCCGCATATGTCACCGGTCTCACGACTGCGACTGACGGTCTGTGGCACCTTCGCGGCGTGCTCGCTAAAAGCGCACCGACAAGTGCGCCTTCGCTGTGCGCCACCACGAATCTGCCGACAGCCTGCCAGTCTCGTTACGAGAGACCGGTGACATATGCGGCCTAGCTAATAGTCTATAGAGTCGATATTAGAGGCGTATCTATGCAGCTCGAATCATTGAAGATGTTTTGCGATGTGGTCGAAACTGGTTCCTTTTCGCGCGCGGCGCAGCTCAACCATGTCACCCAGTCAGCGGTAAGCCAGCAGATTCGAGCACTTGAAAACCGGTACGAGCAACGGTTGCTTTCACGCAGCGCGCGGCAAGTGACACCCACGCCGGCGGGCGAGCGGCTGTTTCGCGGCTGCAAAGAAATTTTGGCGCGCTTCGACGAGGTGGAGCAAGAAATTCGTGAGCAGGCCACCGAAGTGTCGGGGGCGGCCACCATTTCGACCATCTACTCGGTCGGTCTGCACGAGCTGCAGAGCATTCAGAGGGCGCTGCTCAAGGCACACCCCAAAGTGAATATGCGGCTCAATTACCGCCGCAGTGACCAGGTCTACGACGACGTGATTTTAGGAGCGGCTGACCTCGGCCTGGTGGCGTACCCACAACCACGCGCTGGCGTCGACGTGATTCCCTTTCGTGAAGACAAGCTGGCGTTGATTTGCAAACCCGACCACCCGTTGGGGAGCAAATCAAAAGTCGCGATGAGCGCGGTGGCCGGCCTGCCCTTCATCGCCTTCGACCGTGAAGCGCCCACGCGCAAAGGCATTGACAAATTGTTCCGCGACAAAGGGCTCGAGCTGCAACCGACCATGGAGATGGACAACGTCGAAACCATTAAACGCGCCGTGGAGTTGGGCTTAGGCGTTTCGGTGCTGCCCTGGGCGACGGTGAAGCAAGAAGTGGCGAGCGGCAGCTTGGTGGCGCGGCCTTTCGCCGAAGGCACTTACACCCGCCCCATTGGCATTTTGGTTCGCAAGGGCAAGTACTTGGCGCGCGCGTCGCAAGCCGTACTCGATACTTTCAAGGTCTCGGCGCACGACGAGTAATGGTCAAGGCGGGCTAGGGCTCAGCAGGCTCCGTTTCGTGCTGCGCAGCACGACGCACATCGAGCCACTCGAAATAGCGTTTCACCCATTGCTGCTGGGGCGAATCGGTCGACGACGTCGTCGGCGGCACCCGCTGGGGGTGCAATACCACCACGTCTTGTCCGAAATCGAACGTCGCTACGAAGGTACCCCACGCATCGCCCGCCAAGGTGCCTTGTACCGTGCCACGCCAATGCGTGGCCCGCGCGGTCCACAATGGGCCCACCCCCACGTGCGGCGTCAGCGCCAAGTGCTCGACGTACACCGCGTCACGCAGCTCGGCGGGCACTGATGACAGCGGTTGTTCAAGCGCTTCGGCCATTTGCGCCAATGACTTCAACCCATCGCTGTCGAGCAGCGCTGACGACAGCTGGCTCTGGCCGTCAGCCGTGGCAAGCACCAGCGTGGCCACACTTTCTGCCGGGCCTTGGTGCACTTTGGTGACCAGCAGCGGCCACTCGTGCCCTTGCGTTTTTTCTGTCGAGAGCACGGTGACACCGGGGAATTGGCGCTGCGCCGCGAGCGCCTCGTCGCTCATCGAACGCTGCACGGTAACCCGCTTGGCCACCGCGTCGTAGTAAAGCGCGTACGGCGCGAGCAGCTCTAGCCCCAGCCGCACCGTGCAGCCGGTACCGGGCTCAATCACCACTTCGATGTCGCGGTAGCGCAGCTGCCCCACCGAAAGCCCAGAAAGCTTCGCCCCCGCTTGTTGGAGCACGGCCCCTGTCACGGCCTGCATTTTGACCTGACTCACCAAAGGCGCACCGTCGGCGAAGCAGCCTTGACTGGCGCTGCTCAATTCACGGGTTGAATCGAAGAGCACGGTGGCTTCGCGGCCACCGACGTGGCCCGCCACGGCCAAGCGCATGCCCCCGTCGGCGAGCAAGGGCAGCGTCAGGCCGCTCAAGTCATCGGTGAGGTATGCATGGCGCAGCGCCGCACACCCGGCGAGGGTGGCGATGACGAGCGCACTGGCCAAGCGAAGTGGGCGCATGCAGCTTTTGCTTTTACCGTTCTCTGTCATTCTCTCTCGCAAGAAATGACACTTCGAAAAGCCCCCGGCTCACCCTTCATGCGCGGGGCCGCTTATTGTTTTGACCATGCCACCCCCGATTCGCCTGTTGAGCCTTCGCCATGTCGCCACCACCGCCACCACCGCCACCATTCGTTCTCGCCAAAGCGAAAAGAGCAACGTGTTCGCGGCCATCGACATGGGCAGCTCGAGCACCAAGATGCTGATTGTGAAACAAACGGCGACCGGCAAATGGCGCACCGTCCTCGACGTGAAAGAAGGCACCCGGCTGGGTAAAGACATTGGCGCCGACCGCGTGCTGCCCAAAGAAAACCAAGAACGCGCGCTCACCGCGCTCACCCAGTTCATCGTTCAGGCGCAGAAGCACGGCGTGCCGGCGAAAGAAATTGGGTTCATCACCACCGCGGTGATGCGCAACACCGTCAACGGCGCAACCTTCGCGGCGCAAATCGAGAAGACGTTGGGTTTGAAGCCACGCATTCTCACCGGCCGCGAAGAGGCACAGTTGGGTTACCTCGGCGCCATTAGACCCTTTCGCCACGACGGCAGCCCTGCGCGCTTCGCCTCGCTCGACTTGGGCGGCGGCAGCTTTCAATTGGCCATCGGCACCGAAGCACACATGCAACGCGGCGCTTCGACACAGGTAGGCAGCAACCACGTGCTGGAAGCATATTTTCCCCATGAGCGCATTGACGCCGCCGGTTTCAAGCGCGCTGATGAGGCGCTCAAGAAAATAGCCCCCATGCCCATGCCGGCCCAAGCGCTCGCCAACCGGCAACTCGTGGCCACGGGAGGCATCTCGAAATTTCTGCGTACACACTTCGGCAAAGACGAAATCAGCCGCGCAGAAATCGACGGCTTGCGGCGCAAGGTGGGGGCGCTGAGCTACAGGCAGCGCGTTGCTGTTGTCACCGAAGGCAAGTCAGCCACCGAGAAACGTGCGCTCGGCATTGACACACCCAAGGGCGCGAAAGACTACGGCATCAAGTTGCCCGCTTCGGCCACGCTGCTGCTGCGCATTCTCGACGGCTTGCACGTCGACAAAGTGCGCGTCAGCGAAACCGACGCGCGGCACGCGCTCATTGAGCAGCGGCAAGCACAGGCCACCCGTTCACAGCTGTAGCGCCCACAGGTCGACGAAGACGCCCTGGTCGCTGTTGCCAAACCCCATCAAAAAGCGTTTGCGTTTGGCGTCGAACACCGCCATGCCCGACGCGCGGTCGGGCGGCTTGCCGGTAATCTGCACGCGCACCCATTGCTCCTTGCCGCGCTCGAGGTCGAGGGCCCACAGGTCGGGCCGCGCGGTCGCGCCGTCGCCGGTGCCTCCCCACATGAAAAAGCGGTGATTTTCAGCGTCGAGCACAAACGCGCCATTGCGGCGCTTCATCGACGGGTCGTCGCCGAGCGCCACCCAACGCGGCGGAGTTTCACCCAACTCGAGCGCCCACGTGTCACCCAGCGTGCTGCCGTTGTTGTCTCCGCCAAACATCATCAAGCGGTCAGTCTCGGCGTCATAAGCAAAAAAGTGCCCGTTGCGGCCTTGGGGGGCCGTACCGGCCACTGCGACGTCTTCCCATTTTCCGCCCGCGGTGCCTGGCGTATAGGCCCGCACCGAGCAGTGGTACCCAATGGTGGTGTTGGCACCGCAGACCGACACGAAGCGCCCTCGGCGCGAGTCATAGAAGAAACCAGGTTGGTAATCTCCCTTTCCGGCTCCAAAGGCCAGCGGTTCATCAGCCCAGCTGGGCGAATCAAAGCTGAAGTGAAGACGCTTCAACGCATAGGGACTCTTGAAGCTCGTATTGACCCCGCCCAGGTACAGCGCGTCTCCCGTGCCGGGCACCGGTACCAAGCGCCCTCCGGTAAGCTCGGGAGCCGGGCCACTGGGCATGAGCTGCTGCCATTTGCCGTCGAGCAGATTCAGCGCCCACAAGTCTTTGCCGGGAGTGAATTGCTGCGGCTGGTAGTGAAAGCCTCCGTACACCCACAGGGTATCAGGCGCGGTGTCATCGACCCACATCGAGCCGTATTCGCGGCCCGGTGGGCCATCGACACCTTCAGTCCACTCGGTGGCTCGGCTCCACGACAAGGCACGTACCGTCACTGGCAGCGTCTGCGTGGCGGTCTGTTCTGGGCAGGTGAGCGACAACCGCAAAGGGTGTTCTCCCACTTGGCCATAAGGCGCCTTGAGTGTCAGCTGCGTGTCACCCACCCCCGACACTGTGAAGACACTGGCGTCAGCGACGCCAAAGCGCAGCGACGGCACAGAAGGCACCAGCGTCACCGTCACCCGGCCCCCTTCTGAGACGCTGACCGGAGCGCCATCGCGAAGAGTCACTTCACATTTCTCGGGCGTCACACCCGCATCGTCCACCCGCACCGGTGGCTGACACGCAAGGCACGCCACGCCCAGAGAAGCCAAAAACCAATCAATTCGCATTTTCAAGGTTTCGCGACACTGCAAGCGGTAGACCGGCGGCGACTGGCTACAACAGTGCGCGCTCATTGCCGAAAAAGGCACCGATGAACAGGCCCAGTGAGACCGCCATGTCAGGCGCGTCACTTCTTTAACGCAACATCAAAGCAACACGGCCCGCAGGCGCGCTTATTTGCCCAAGCCGGCGTCAATTACAGCAGGCGCATTCGCGGCGCCCTGCGTGTAGTCAACAATCTGCGTACCTGCAGGCGGCTGCAGTTTGAATGCCTTCTCGTCGATACCCACATTGGGCTTCAACGCCTTGAAGGTAATCGCATTCTCACTGCCGTCGGGGTCGATGACGGTGCTCTTCAACACCTGCGCGCTCGACGGGTCGACCTCGAGCAGCACCTTTTGAAAGCGCGGGTCAGGCTTGCGCGGCGTCATTTCGAGCAACGTGCCCTTGCACTTTTCACACGCTTTTTGCGCGATTGAAAATTCGTCAGCCAACTTGCCCTGCCCCCACAAAAAAGTGACCGAGGCCGACAATTGATTGGAGCCGATGGCTGCACGGGTCAGCGTCATCGCTTCGGGGTCTAACGCGTACACTTTGTCGCCCGCAAGCACGAAAGTCTTCTTCGCGGGCCTCTCATATTCCCACCGCATCATCGCCGGTTTCTTGAACGTCACCGTGCCAGTTGAAGTCTGCGTGCGTTTAAACGCTTTGTACGTGTAGTCCTGCTGGAAGGTGGCGGTGAAGTCTTGTGCCTTGTCGTAAAAAGCCTGCATGCGGTCGACGAGCGCTTTCACTTCGGCTGTCATTTCTCCTTTGACCGGCGTCTTCTCTTTGGCCACGGGCGCTTGGTTCAACAGCATGGGCTTCAAGCGCACGCCCGAAGCTTGCAGTGGCATTCCCCACACAGAAGTCGTGACGACAAGGGCGGTGAGCAGCATGGTTGAAGAAACAGACGCCGGCAGCCAAGAGATGTTCATGTTTTAGGTACCTGGGTACAACCTGCCGCGCTGCTTGACCGACAACCGATAAAACGCTTCGCGCAACGCGGTGCGTTCTGCCTCTGACAAGTCACCCGCCGCAGCTCCGTGCTCACCCCGCCAGGCAATCGCCCGGCTCACGCTCGCGCTCACCGACGCCGAAATGTTCAGGCTCTGGGTGAACCCCCGCATGGGAATCCAAAAAATGCCGTCGGCGCCTTCGAGCACTTCTTTCGACACGCCGAAGCGCTCATTGCCAAAAACCAGCGCCATTTTGCCACTGAAGTCGAGCGAGAACAGACTTTCAGCCTTGTCGGTAATCGCTGAAACCCAGACTTGAAAACCGCGCTGCTTCAGCGCCGCTTTGCACTGCGCGAAGGTGTCGTAGCGGTGCAAGTCGAGCCACTTGTCGCAGCCTTGAGTGACTTTGTCGTTCGGGCTCCAGGCGGTTTCAGGGTTCTTGATGATGTGCACTTCTTGCAGGCCAAAGGCTTCGCAGGTGCGCAGCACCGCCGCCATATTGAAGCTGTCTTCGAGGCGGTCCAGCACCACGGTCAGGGTACGGGTGCGAAACTGAAGCACCTCTTCGATGCGCTCCTTACGCGGCTCCAAGAGCAGCGACTGGGGGGCAGGCACGGCGCGAGCGGCGGCCTCGTATTTGGGGCCTCCACCGCCCATTACGCACGGCCTTTTCGCTTGCCGGCTTTGGTGGCTGGTTTCTTGCGCGCGGCAACCGGCTTTTTGGCTTGGGCTTTGGCCTTCACTTGACGACGAGGAGCCACTTTCTGTTTGGCCACGGCTTTTTTCTTCACCGGCGGCTCGGGCTTGGCGTACAGCACCTGCGCCACCGCATCGAGCATGGCGCCCACACCTTCGCCCGTCGCCCCCGAGAGAGGAAACACGCGCACGCGGCGCTTCTTCATCGCCGCCACAAAAGGCAACAGCGCTTCACGCGCGTAGGGCAAGTCGAGCTTATTGGCCACCACCACTTGGGGCTTGGCCGCGAGCGCGGGGCTGTAACGGGCGAGCTCTTTGTTGATGATGTCGAAGTCACGCAGTGGGTCGCGCCCTTCAACCACGGCAGACAGGTCAACCAAGTGCACCAGCACGCGGCAGCGCTCGACGTGACGCAAAAATTGGAGGCCCAAACCCACACCTTCGCTCGCGCCTTCAATCAAGCCGGGAATGTCGGCCACCACGAACGACAGCCCGTCTTTGTACGCCACCACACCCAAATTGGGCACCAAGGTGGTGAAGGGGTAGTCAGCAATTTTCGGCCGCGCGCGAGAAATGCGGGCAATTAACGTGCTCTTGCCGGCGTTGGGGTACCCCAGCAAACCGACGTCAGCGAGCAAACGCAGCTCGAGCACCAAATGCTTGTGCTCGCCCTTGGTGCCGTCTTGCGCGAACCGGGGCGTCTGCCGAGTCGAAGTGGCGAAGTTGATATTGCCCAAACCACCGCGGCCGCCTTGGGCGACCACCACCCGCTGTTCGGGCTGGCTCATGTCAGCAAGCAACTCGCCCGTTTCTTCGTCGCGAATCAGCGTGCCCAAAGGCACCTTCAACACCAAATCGTCGGCTGCGGCGCCGTTGCAGTCAGAGCCAAGGCCATGGCCGCCTGCGCGTGCGAAGTGGTGTTGTTGGTAGCGGTAATCGAGCAGCGTGGTCAGCTGCGGGTCCACCTCAAAGACAATCGAGCCGCCATTGCCCCCGTCACCGCCAGAAGGGCCGCCTTTTTCGATGAATTTTTCACGGCGAAATGCGACCGCACCGTCACCGCCGTCTCCGGCTTTGACTTCGATACGCACTTCATCAACGAACTTCATGACGGCCTTTACAGCATGGCAAAGGGAGCCACCGTTTAGCAGCGCGGCTCACCACTGCTTTCGAGCCAATTAAGCTTGCGCGGTCGGCGTTGCGGGCGGGTAGACCGAAACCTTCTTCTTGTCTTTGCCCTTGCGCTCATACTTCACCACGCCATCAACCGTGGCGAAGAGCGTGAAGTCACGGCCGAGACGCACGTTGACGCCGGGGTGAATCTGGGTGCCGAGCTGGCGAACCAAAATGCTGCCGGCATTAACGGCTTCGCCGCCAAAGACTTTGACGCCACGGCGCTGCGACTTTGAATCGCGCCCGTTGCGAGATGAACCTTGTCCTTTTTTATGAGCCATGGCTGCTTCTTCCTTAAGCGGTGATGCTCAAAATGCGAACTTCAGTGAAAGGCTGACGGTGACCACGGCGGCGGGTCCAACCTTCTTTCTCTTTACGAAAGTGGAGCACGCGGCGAGCCTTGCTTTGGCGAACGATACGGCCCGTCACCTTGGCGCCGCTCAAGTGGGGACGACCCACTTTGGGAGCGTCTCCGCCAATCATCAGCACTTCATCGAACTTCACGACGGCATCAGCATCGCCCGCGATCTTCTCGATGCGGAGCAGGTCGCCTTCAGCCACTTTGTATTGCTTTCCGCCAGTGCGGATCACTGCGTACATCTTTAACCTCGTAGGAACTTGGGCAAATATGCCTGCAAAGGCCGGTTCGAATATGAGGTTTGGCCCCCACAGTCAAGATCAGCCAAACGCTTTTGTTTCTGATCAGAAAAAAGTGGGGGGGGCCAGAGTTAATTGCAAGCCATGCTGTCCAACAGCTGCATCTGGGGCACTTCGAAGTCGGTCCACTTCAAAAGCCCGAGCTGCTCAACGTCGGCTTTGTCCCACACCGCGCCGCCTCCAAACCTGAAGTCGGCTTGGTCTTGGTAACCCGAGTCGTCGGTGTTGAATAGCCCGTATTTCTTGAGCGCTTTGATGACCACCAGCGACGTCTGCCCGGTAATGCCCCGCGCCGCCGGGTCGAAGCTCGCCTTGAGCCGCAGCCGCCCACCATAAGGAAAACCATCGAGCGGGTAGACCGAGCCGCAGGCACCCGCCGCACGCCCCGCCGGCAGAACGCGCGTGTAACGCGAGAGCGCCGCCGAGCCCATGACGATTTGTAGCGCGTGCTTGATTTCACCGGTGTCGACCTCATGCTTCCACACCACCCCCGGCATGATGGGAGTGCCCGCCGCCGTCGTCGCCCCTTTGCCTTCGGGAAGCTGCTCGTACTTGGTGAGGTCCCACGTCTGCAAAAGGCTCCAGCCCGTGGTCGGTCCACCGGGGTTCCATGAGTACATTTCGAACAGGCGACAGCTGCCTTGTTGAACAATCATCATGTGGTGGTCGCCCTGGGTGCCAGGCGTCATACTTTCGTAAAGCACACCCGTCGGAACAGGCGCTTCTCCCGCCACAAACGATTCTTTGAAGGCTCCGCTCGAATCGAACCATTGCTGGTGCGTGGTGTCGAAAGGCACCAACGCTTGCGAAGCAGGCACGATGTTGAAGTACTCGTTACCGTTGCCGTTGGGCTTGCGAATAACCGGAGCGCGCGTGCTCAAATTGGTAATGAACGTCGCCGAGTCAGGGTGCAGCGGGTCATTCGAAACGTCGCGGTTGAACGGGTGTGTCAAAGGAAACATCGGGCAACCACCAATGGTGGGGCCCGTTACGTTTGGCCCACCGTCGGGAACCCCCGCGTCTTTGCCGGCGTCAGTGCCATTTCCGCCACCCGTGGCGCTACCACCGCCACCCCCGCTGCCGCCGCCACCGCCCATGCCGTGCGTTGCCCCGGCGTCTGTGCCCCCGCCAACCATTTGGGGAAGGTCACCGATAGAGGGGTAGCAGCCACCGAGAACGAAGAGCAGCATTCCGACCAGGAACGTACGCATGGCGCGCAGCAAACCACACTGCTCTATTGACTCGCGAATGCGGGCGCTGAGCACGCTTGTTTACAGTGCCTTTCGCAGCGCCCCTACCACCTGCTCGGCCTGCGCCGCGGTGAGCTCGGGGTACATCGGCAGCGAAATCATCTCGTTGGCGGCGGCTTCGGCCTGGGGAAAATCTCCCGCTTTATGGCCCAACGATTTGAACGCGCCCTGCAAATGAATGGGCACCGGGTAATGAATGCCCGCGCCGATTTTCTGCGCTTGCAGCGAATGCAACACCGCGTCGCGCTTGGGCACCCGCACCGCGTAAATGTGCCAGATGTGCTCGTTGCCGCTCGCCGTACGCGGCAGCCCCACTCCTCTGACGTCTTTCAGCAACGCCTGGTAGCGCTCGGCGGCGGCGCGGCGTTGGGCATTGTAGTCAGACAAGTGTTTCAGCTTGGCGCGCAGCACCACCGCCTGAAGCGTATCGAGCCGGCTGTTAAAGCCTGTCTCGGGGTGGTGGTACTTCACTTCACTGCCGTAATTGCGCAACGCGCGCAGCTTCTGAGCCACCGCGTCGTCGTCAGTGGTGATGGCACCGCCGTCTCCGTACGCGCCCAAATTTTTACCCGGGTAGAAGCTGGTGCCCGCGGCGATGCCAAACGTACCGGCCGCGCGGTTGTTCTGCTTGGCACCTTGGGCCTGGGCCGCGTCTTCAACCACTGCCAATGCGTGAGCCTTGGCGAAGTCAGCCACCTTCTGCATCGGAGCGCATTGGCCAAACAGATGCACCGGCATGATGAACTTGGTGCGCGGCGTCACGGCTTTGGCGCAGCTTTCGAGGTCGATGAGGTAGTCGTCATCGCAGTCGACCAACTTCACTTGCCCACCGGCGCGGGCCACCGCGAGCGCGCTGGCGATGAAGCTGTTGGTCGGCACCAGCACTTCGTCACCCGGCTGTAAACCCGCGGCGCGCAATGCCAGCTCGAGCGCGTCGGTACCATTCGCCACGCCGATGCAATGCTTGGCGCCGATGAAGGCGGCGTACTCTTTTTCGAACTCTTTGACGTCGGCGCCCAAAATGAACGCGGTGTCGTTACACACGCGCTCGAAACCCTGGGCAATTTCTTTTGCCAACGGCAGGTAGTTGGCCTTCAAGTCGACGAGCGGAATCATCGGGTTAACCCACCTTTTCTTCGCGGCCACCATTGGCGAGCGACCGGGCAATGGCGTCGAGCGTGCGCACCACCGAAGTGGCTTTCACGGCACTGGCAATCGGCGTCTGGTTTTTCATCACGCATTCTACGAAGTGCTCACACTCGGCTTTGAGCGGTTCACCCATCGGCACCTTGGGAATGGAAATGTCGCCCTCGCGCACCGACGCGCGAAACGACGCGAACGTGTCGATGACGCCGCCCACCTTCTGCTCGGTGACGCCTTTGTCGTACACGCGAATGGGCTCCTGCAGGTTCATGTCGTCGAAGGTCAACATGCGGCGGTCTCCCACCACCGTCACGTCGCGGTTTTTGCGCGGGTTGAGCCACGAAGCGTGCAAATTCACCAGCACATCACCCGGGTAGCGCAGCGTGGCGAACACCGCGTCTTGCACGCCGGGGTTGATGTATGCCCCTCCGACGGCCGACGCCGAAACAGCCTGCGCGCCCAGCCACTCATCAGCGATTGAAATGTCATGGGCGGCCAGGTCCCAAGCGGCGTTGACGTCGAGTCGAATGGGCCCCAAATTCGTTCGCACCATCGAGATGTAATAGACGCGGCCTAAGTCACCCGCGGTGAGCATTTGTTTCACACGGCGCACGGCCGGGTTGAAAAGAAACACGTGGCCCACCATCAACACTTTGCCGGTTTTCACGGCCAGCGCAGTGAGCGCTTCAGCGTCTTCTGTGTTGTCGGCGAGCGGCTTTTCAACCAGCACGTGTTTGCCGGCTTCGAGCGCTTTTTTCGTCAGCGCGAAGTGGGTGTGGGTCGGCGTGGCAATCACCACCGCGTCGAGCTGGGCATCAGACCACACGGTGCTCGCATCGCTACCCAGGGGAATGTCGGGGAACCGGGCTTTGAGCTGTTCTAGGCGCTCGGGCCGTGAATCGATGATGCGCGTGACTTTGCTGTGCGCACCGTCGTGAAAATTACGAATGAGGTTGGGGCCCCAGTGGCCCGCCCCGACGACCGCGAGACGAATCATACGGGGTAAATTTAGCAGTGGGTGACGCTACTTGGCGCGGCTTTTCTTTTTGCTCGCAGCGCCTTCGGCGTCTCCGCCTGGCTTTTTTTCTTTCGCGTGGCCATTGCTCATCGGCTGACGGTCTCGGCCAAAAGGGTCACCGGTAATCGACTCGGTGTGCAGCGCGCATACCCAATTGCCATCGCGCTTCACCCACGTCGAAGCGTCGGCGGCGTCGAGGGTAATATGCTCGCCTTCGACGGTGAGGTCTTCGTGCACCTTGTACGCCAGAATCGCCACCTCATCGCTCAACTGAAGCACCTTGGCATCGTCGCTGAGCGAAAAATCATTCAGCGTGTAGCTCGAATTCTGCATCATGGTGACGAACGTCTCGCGGTCAATGCTGCCCAGCCCCTGGCTGCCAGTGACAATGCATGGGTCGTCGGTCAGCGCCACGGCTCCCTGAATGTCGCGGTCTTTGAGCGCCTGCCAATATTGCCGTTCCAGACTCAATAATTCGCTCTTTAGCTTTGGCGTTTCCATGGTGTGCCCTCCTCGTGTGAGAAGCCGTTGTGCACGGCGTGTGCCGCATGCGGGCAGCCTCGTGTCGCTTACTTGGAGACGCGAAGAAGTGCGCGGTGAGGCATTTCGCGACGCGTTACCGCAACCGCAGCGGTGTTTTTTCTAGCGCTTCGAGCAACGCCGTTCGCCGCTCGTTCGACACGCACACCGCATAACCTTCAAGCACGCCGCAGGTCGCCGAACGCTCGACAAAATCGACAAGAAATTCTGGAGTGACGACGTAAACGGTTTGAGCGTCTAACGGGGCTGCCCCCAAATGCTGCTCACACTCTTTTTCGATACCCAGCGGAGCGCGCGCCACGTGCCCACTGTTGAACGTCAACTTCTGCCGGTACGCCTCGTACGAAAAGCGCGGCATCGCGTTGAAGTCATATCGGCAGATCCACAACAGCTGCAGTGGGTGCATCGCCAGGTGTTGGTAGTCACGCGACATCAAGCTCCAGCGCGGGTCGGTCAATTTTTCAAGGCGCATGGGCTTGGCGCGATTGAATTCTGAATGCTCGAAGTCGACGTCGAGCAGTTGCAGCAAGAAGACCAGCCCGATGATGCCGCGGGCCAGCGCCGGTTTGGCCGACAAGGTCTTCAGCGCGCTGACGCCGGCGACCACGAGACACAAGTGCAGGGGCCACATGAAGCGCCCCGAGCTGCGAAACATCGAAGGCAGCGGGTTCAACCATTTGAACAGTGCCGGCACTTCGAACAACGGCCGGCCAAAAACGGTGACGCGATATGAAAGCGCATAGAGCGCCATCACCACCGCCACCACGAGCAACGGCATGAGCGGCTTCACCGTTTGCCAGTTGGCATCGCGTTTTTTGAGCCACAACACCGCCCGAATGGCGAGGAGCAACACCACGCCCAAGCCCAAATACGCAAAGCCTTCGCCCTGCCGCGCGTTGACCGGAAAATCGGGAACCACCCGCGACCAACCCATGGGGTTCAAGAACGTCGCCAGGTCTGACGAGAAGTCGCCGAAGCCTTCAGCGCCAAGGCCGGTGGGAGCGCCTTTGATGAAACCGAGCAGCCACATCGTGCCCAAGCAGGTGACTGCGATGCCACCGAACCAGCCCGCGCCTTCGCCCAGCGAGACGCTCTTCTCAATCAACACCACGCGCACCAGCAGCGCCACCGAGAGCGCGAGCACCATCGCGGTGAGGTACATGTGAATGCCGCTGACGAACGAAACGAGCAGCAGCACCGTCACCATCGCGCGCCGAAACATGCCGTTGTCCGCGTACGGCTTTACATGCAGGTAAATAAGTGCCAGCAGCACCCACAGCGCGCACAGTGACGGGTGAGCCAAGCGCGCCGAAAGCACCGGGCAGAGCACCCACAGCATGCCGGTAAAAAACGCCGACACTTTGTCTTTCGTGAAGAGCGTCGCCAACTTCGCGCCGACCACGCCTTGCATCACGAAGCAGCTCAAAAACCACAGCCCCTGCGGCTGAAAGTCGAGCGGCAGCAGCGAAGAGAACAGCTTAAAAAACACGCCCACCCACGGCATGCCGTCGGCGAAAGCGAGCGAGCTGCCATGCGGGTAAAGCAGCGCTGGCGCTTGGCCTAAGGGAAATTCCCACGGGGCGTTGCGGGCAAAGAGCCAACTGAACAGGTGCATGTTCCAGTCGCCCTGAATCAACCAATCAATCTGGGTGACGTCGAGGGTGTGCCCACCCCCCAAAGCCAAGTACCAGGCAACACCAAAGGCGCCAGCGGCCCACAAGTGCCAACGGCTCGTGAGAACGGGAGAAATTGTCATCGACAGTGGGAGCCCATAGCGGTTCCCCCAACGGGTGAAAAGCGCGCTGGCCAGTTTCGAGCGCAGCCGCGGCAGTGTCGGTACACTCAAGCGCACATGTCTACCGCCCGCATTCCCCAACTTGATTTGTCTGACTACTCGAAAGGAACGCCGGCCCAGCGTGAGCGTTTCATCGCCGCCTTCGGTGACGGCATCAAAGCCTTCGGTTTTGTCTCGCTCACCCACCACGGCGTCGACGACGCGTTGATTCGCCGCACCTACGCCGACGCCGCGACGCTCTTCGCCCTGCCCTCAGAGGCGAAGCACGCACTCGAAGTGCCGGGCGGTGGCGGCCAGCGGGGCTACACCGGTTACGGCAAAGAGCACGCAAAGAACCGTGCCGTGGGCGACATGAAAGAGTTTTTTCACATTGGCCGCGACTTGGCCCAAGGTCACCCTCGAGCGGGCGCATATGGCAACAACGTGTGGCCGAAAGAGTTAAAGACGTTCAAAGAGAACTCGCTCGCACTCTTCCAGGCGCTCGACGGGGCGGCGTCGGTGATGCTGCGCGCGCTGGCCGATTATTTCAAAGTGCCGCAAGGCACCTTCAGTGACATGGCGAGGGAGGGCAATTCGATTTTGCGCATCATTCACTACCCACCGCTGAAGAAGCGGTTCATTCCCGGAGCGGTGCGCGCGGCCGAACACGAGGACATCAACCTCATTACTCTGCTTTGCGAGAGCACGTCGTCAGGCCTCGAAATTCTGACCCGTCAAGGCGACTGGATCGCCGTCGAGGCGTTAAAGGGGCAAATCGTCGTCGACTCGGGCGACATGCTTTCGCGGGTCACCAACGAAGTGGTGCCCGCTACCACCCACCGGGTGGTGAACCCCAAGAGCGCTGACGACGACATCGAGCGCTACTCAATGCCGTTTTTTGTGCAC
Source organism: Myxococcaceae bacterium (assembly GCA_019694575.1). Classification (GTDB taxonomy): domain Bacteria; phylum Myxococcota; class Myxococcia; order Myxococcales; family Myxococcaceae; genus JAIBBR01. The sequence goes on along the minus strand of JAIBBR010000029.1, from coordinate 10,624 downwards.
CCCTACCCCGATTGCTCCTTGGCGGTGCTCGACGCCTGCACGTCGCAAGACAACCCTGCCCGCTACCCGCCGATGACCGCCGACGCGTTTTTGCGCCAGCGGCTAAAAGAAATTGGCCTCATGAAGTAGGCCTGTCGGGGCCGCCAGCCAATTAACATGCTGATTTCACATTGATTATCAAAAAAAGAGACAACTCCGCCGGGGTCGTGGTCGATAAACCTAAAGAGTCGTCTTTTTTCTTAATTTTTTGAAAGCGTGGGCCATGAGTATTCCCAAAATCGGCAGCGGCAATCTGACCCAGCAGAAGGTCGAAGAAACAGCACCCCAGCAGGCACCCGGCGCCGAGAGCGGCTTCTCGGGCAGCTCCAGCTTTTCGAATAAAGACGTTCAGCTCAAGGCGACCAGCTCAGCGTTGCTCGGGGTAGACGTGGGCGGCGCTATCAGAGGAGAGAGGGCCAGTTCACTCGGCGGTTCGCTCTTCGGCAACAACACGGTGACCGGTTTCTTTGGCGACGACGGCAGCAAGTCGACCAGCTCCAACTTTTTCAACGACAGCACGTCGGCGCCGAGCAACAGCGAGCTGGGACCATTGGGCGACCTTTTCAAGGGCGACAACACGTTCAGCACGATGGTGAAAAACAGCTTCAACAAAACCACCAACAGCGTCGGCAACAAGATGATTGACGCCATCAAAGAAGGCGTGGGCGAAGGCGGAGGCAAGGGCCTGGGCAAAATGTCCAAAGAGACCGAGAAAAAATTCTGGGACATCTACTTCATGAAGAACATTCTCAATGGCTCCAAAGAAGCGTGGAAAGCCCAAGAGAAGGCGATGAAAAAGGCGCTCAAAGACGCTGGCGTCAACGTGCCCGACGACAGCAACAGCCACGTTGACCTGCCCTCGATGTGGGACCTGTGGGCAATGAGCGAAGGCAAAAAAATCGACGCGCCGCCTTACTTGGTGAAGACGATGCTCGGCGGCCAAAAGGCAACTGAAGCAGAAAAGAAAGAATACGAAGCGATGATGAAGGCCTAAAACGCGCGCGTCAGCTTAAGCTTTGCCTTGAGCAGCTCGTTCACCGTCTGCGGGTTGCCCTTGCCCTTCATCGCGCGCATCACCTGCCCGACGAAGAAGCCGAACACCTGCACTTTGCCTGCTTTGTACTGCGCCACCTCAGCGGGGTGCCGGGCGAGAATGTCATTCACCACCGCCTCGATGGCGCCCGTGTCTGAAACTTGCCCGAGGCCTTTTTCAGCAATCACGCTCTGCGCATCACGCCCACTCTCGAACATCGCTCCGAAGACTTCTTTGGCGGCGTTGTTCGACACGGTTTTGCCATCGATGGCTTGGAGCAGACCCGCCAGTTGCACCGGCGTCACTTTCACCTGCGTCAGCGCCACGCCCTTCTCGTTCACCTGGCGCGAAAGCTCTCCCAGACACCAGTTGGCGAGCTTCTTCGCGTCGCCATAATGGGCCAGCGCTGACTCAAAGAACGCGGCCAACGCTTTGTCAGCGGTGAGCAGCCGCGCGTCATATTCAGACAAACCGAGCACGTCGACATAGCGACGCACCTTGGCCAAAGGCAGCTCGGGCAACGTGGCTTTGATGCCATCAACGAAGGCCGGCTCCAGCACCAGCGGCGGCAAATCAGGGTCGGGGAAATAGCGGTAGTCGCGCGCGTCTTCTTTGCCCCGCATCGCCCGTGTTTCACCGCGCTGGGTGTCGAAGAGCCGCGTCTCTTGCTCTACCTTGCCGCCGCCTTCGACGAGCTCTACCTGCCGCGCAATCTCGTAGTCGATGGCCTGCTTCACGAAGCGAAAGGAATTCAAATTCTTCAATTCAACGCGGGTGCCGAATTCAGTGGCGCCCTTTTTCATCACGCTGACGTTGGCGTCGCAGCGAAAGCTGCCTTCTTCTAAATTGCCGTCGTTGACGCCGAGGTACACCAAAATATCGCGCAGGGCCTTCAAGTATTCAGCCGCTTCGTCGGCGCTGCGCAAGTCAGGCTCGCTAACGATTTCGAGCAACGGCGTGCCGGCGCGGTTCAAGTCGACCAGCGACTGCGCACCTTGATGAATGTTTTTGCCGGCGTCTTCCTCCATATGAATGCGAAGAATGCGCACTGACTTCTCGGTGTCACCGAAAGGGAAAACCAAGTTGCCGTGCTCGCAAATCGGCTCTTCGTACTGGGTGATTTGGTAGCCCTTCGGCAAGTCTGGGTAGAAATAGTGCTTGCGCGCCCACACGCTGTGCAGGCGAATTTGGCAGTTGAGCGCCAAACCCGCGCGCACCGCCATGTGCACCACTTTCTCGTTCAACACCGGCAACGCACCCGGCAGGCCAAGGCATACTTCGGTGGTGTGAAGGTTGGGTTCGGCGCCGAAACCGGTCGATGCGCCCGAAAAAATTTTGCTCTCGGTAAGCAGCTGGGCGTGCACTTCGAGCCCGATGACAGGTTGAAAGTCAGCAATCGGCACGGGCGTCTCTCGTCAGGGGGGGCCACCGGGAGCTGAAGTCGTGTTCTCGCTCGAAGGCGCGCGCCGCTTGGAGCAGCCCCGCTTCGTCGAAAGGCCGGCCGAGCAGCTGTAACCCCATGGGCAAACCACCGCGGGTGAAACCGCACGGCACCGACACGCCTGGCAGCCCGGCCAAGTTGCAAGGCAAGGTCAGCACGTCCATCAAGTACATCGCGAGCGGGCTCTGGGTCTTTTCGCCGAGACGAAACGCGGGCACGGGAGACGTGGGCGACAACACCACGTCGACATTTTGAAACGCGCTCTGAAAGTCTCGCTGCACCAGCGTGCGCACTTGCTGCGCTTTTCGGTAGTACGCGTCGTAGTAACCGGCCGAGAGCGCGTAAGTGCCCAGCATGATGCGGCGCTTCACTTCGGGGCCGAAGCCTTCGCTGCGCGTGGTGGCGTATAAGTCTTTGAGCGACTTAATGCCTTGCGCCCGGTGGCCATAGCGAATGCCGTCGTAGCGCGCCAAGTTCGACGAGGCTTCGGCCGGCGCGAGCACGTAGTACGTGGCCAGGGCGTACCGCGTGTGCGGCAACGAAATGTCGGTCAGCGTGGCGCCGAGCTTTTCAAACACCTTCGCCGCGCGCTGCACCGCTTCGCCCACTTCGCTGTCTAACCCGTCACCAAAATATTCTTTCGGCACGCCAATGCGCAGCCCCCGCACGCCGCCTTCGAGGCCCTGCGAATAGTCGGGCGCATCGACGCGGTGTGAAGTGGCATCACGTGCGTCATGCCGGGCCAGCACCTGGAGCATCGCCGCGGCGTCAGCCACCGTTCGGGTAATGGGGCCGACCTGATCAAACGAGCTGGCATACGCAATCACCCCGTAGCGCGACACCCGGCCGTACGTTGGCTTTACGCCCACCGTGTTGGTCATCGCCGCGGGCTGGCGAATCGAGCCTCCGGTGTCGGTGCCGAGCGCGCCGAAGCACAGTTGAGCGGCCACCGCGGCGGCGCTGCCTCCCGAAGAGCCTCCCGGAGTGCGGCTTAAGTCCCACGGGTTGTGCGTGGGCCCAAATGCGCTGCTTTCGGTCGACGAGCCCATCGCGAACTCGTCTTGGTTCAACTTGCCCAAAATCGGCGCTCCCGCCTCGCGCAAAAGCCGCACCACCGTGGCGTCATAGGGAGGAATGAAGCCCCGCAGAATTTTGGAGCCCGCCGTCGTCTCTAAACCTTCGGTGAGCAACATGTCTTTGAGCGCCACCGGCACGCCGTCGAGCACGCCCACGGTTTTGCCCGCCGCCCGCCGCGCGTCAGAGGCTTGGGCCGCGCGCAGGGCTCCGTCGCGGTCGACGCGAATGAACGACTTCACTTTCGGGTCTACCTGCTCTACGCGGCGCAGGCAGGCTTCGGTGGCCTCAACGCTGCTCAACGCCTTTTCGGCCAGCCGCCCAGAAAGCTGCGTCAATGAAAGCGCGGTGCAGTTCATCTCAAATCACTCGATGATTTTGGGAACCGCGAAATGAGAGCCAACGCGTGCCGGCGCGTTTTGCAGCGCCTTTTCGAGCCCCAATTCGCCCTGCACCACGTCGGCCCGGGTCGCCCCGCCGTCGCCTTGCACGTAGCACATGGCGGGCACGGCCGCGGTAGGCAAAGTCGCAAGTTCGCTCATCGCGCCAAGCACGTCTTCAAGCTGGCCGCGAAAGGCGTTCTCTTCTTCGGGGCTCAGACGCAACGCCGCCAGCCGCGCCACGTGCCGCACGTCATCAACCGAAAGCTTCATGGCGACTTCTTTAGCCGTTCGATGTTGCTCTTGGCCACGTTCGCTTCAAGACCGTTGGGTAACCGTTCTAGGTACAGTTGGTAGTACTCGAGGGCTTTGTCGTTCTCACCCATGCCCTTGTACGCTTCAGCGAGGCCCATGATAGCGGGGCCGTAACGGCGGTTGAGCTTGAGCGCTTGTTGGAGCGCGGCTTCACCTTGCTCGCTGCGGCCCAAGTCGAGCAAGGCCAACCCACGGCCGGCGTACGCTTCGGCGCGGTCGGGGCTCAAGTCGACGGCTTTGCCGTACGCAGCCAACGCCGCTTCAGACTTTTCGCGGTCGCGCAGCCGGTCACCTTGCGACAGGTAATAGTCGTAGTCACGCACCGGCTCGGCTTTGGCACCCGCGTCTTCGCTGCCCGTCGCGGTCAATGCCCTGCCTGCATCGACTTCAGCGCTCAGCGGAAGGCCGGCGTCAGTCATCATCGCCATGGCCATCGCCACGACGGCTCCCGCGTCGATGGCCGGGGCAACCACCACGGGCGCCACTGTGGTGTCAGGCGTTCTTTCGGCCGCACCCGCGTCGACCACGGCTTTCGCGGCCTCGGCCTTTTCTTTCTCTTTGGCCGCCCACAGTTGCTGCTCGCGCTCGGCCTTGAGCCGCGCCTGTTCAGGGGCCCATGACAAGAAATACCATGCACCACCGCCGAACGCGCCCACCGCCACCAAGAGCAGGCCCCACCATTTGCCCGCACCGCCGGTTGCCACGCCAGAGAATGTGGCTATTTCTTCGTCGGTTTCTTCGATGTCTTCGTGCGGTGGCGCAGCCTGCATTTTCACCGCGCGCTCATCGATGGGGCGCTCTTGCAGCGGCGCGGTGCGCACCGGCTGGCGTTCGTCACCCAGCGGGGCATTCATGCGCACCTGCGGCGACTGAATTTCGCGAATGGGCGTATTCAGCTTGGGAAAAGGCCGCAAAGACACCTGCGGGTCTAAGCCACTGGGGGGAGCAGGCGGTACCGTTGGCGTTCCCTTGCGCAAACGCGGCGCACTGATGGGCAGCGAGGCCAACGCGGCTTCGTCGTCTTCGGGCGGCGGCGGCCGGGCGGCCATCGGGCTTTCTATCGAGGGCACCGTGGCGTGCTGCCCAGCCATCGCGTCGAGCTCGCGGCCGCGCTGCGCCTCTTCGACCACTTGAAAAAAGCTCGAGAGCTCGGCAATAGCGCCCAGGCTTTTCCACGTTTCGCCGGTGAGGCTGATTTCGTCGTCGCGGCTGACTTTGCGCTCGATGATCCACTTCTGCAGCGTGGTCAACTCTTGAAACTGAGAAACTTTGCCCGCGGCGTTGCGCACCTTCCACTCGCGGGGAGGCGGAGCAGGCGGCAAGAGCGGCTCAACAGTTGCGCTGGGCCGGGGAGGCGCCGAACGCGGCGGTGCCGGCGGGGCCACGTGCACGTCAGGCCACTTCGTCTGCCCATACGGCTTGGTGTGCAACACCTCGTCGCCACCCGGGCCCGGGCCGATGCTTTGCGCCACGCCTCCCGCCCCCTTGCGCTTGACGCGAAAGACATGGCTGCATTGGGTGCACTTCACCGTGACGCCGGCTTCCGGCACACGCGCGTCGTCGAACTCGTACTCCGTTTTACAACGGGGGCAGCTGACGTCCATGGACCTTAAAACAAACCCTAGTTCAGACTTGAAATTTTCGGCGGAAAATCACCACCTTGAGACCAAAGAGAGGGCCGGAAAATTGACCCTCGGTCACCCCTCCCTACACTCGACATTGCAACACATCACCACAGGGGTGTCTGAAGATGTCGGCAGCCAAACGTATTCGCGAGAAGCGCGTGCTCTCGCGCCAAGAAGTGACTTCGCGCCGGCGCGCGCTCAATGAAGCCAAGATGAGCGCCCCCAGCATGGGCAAGCGAGCCATCATCGGCGTGGTGGTGTTCGCCGCCGCCACGCTGGCGATGCTCTCGGTCGCGACCTTCGACGCCGCTGACCGGGTGGGCCCTGGCTTTCACAACCTCATCGGCCCGGTGGGGCACGCGGTGGCCGAAGTGCTGCGCGGCTTCTTGGGGGTGTGCGCCTACGTGCTGCCCCTGGCCGGTTTTTATGTGACGGGGCTCATTGTGAGTGGAGACCATGCCAAACGGCGCTGGCCTCAGGTGCTGTGCCTGGCGCTGCTGCTCGTCTCGAGCGCGGTACTGGCCGAGCTGACTTTAAAAGACGCCTTTCGCTTCAACCACAGCCCGGGCGGTTTGCTCGGCAGCTCTGTCGCCGGCACGTTGACGGCCCTTTTTTCGACCGTCGGCACGGTGGTGCTGGTGAGCGCGTTGGCGGCGGTAGCCTTGATTGTCGGCACCCAGTTCGCGTTCTTGCGCTTCTGCGCCATGGTGTGGGGCGGCCTGCAGTGGGCGGCGTTGCGCGCGCGGGTAATGGCAACTTCATTGTGGGAGCACTACCAAGAGCGGCGTGCCACCCAGAAAGCAGCGGCTGAAAAAGCCGCCGAAGAAGAAGCCGCCTTTTTGGCGCAGCTCGAAGAGAAAGAGCGCGAGCTGTTAGAAATGGAAAGCGCGGTGCAAGAAGCCGAAGAAGCCGACGCTGAAGCAGCCCGCGTCAAAGCCGGAGTCGAAGCCGCACGCGCTGCGCGCCAGGCCGCCAAAGACGCCCGCTTGGCTGAGCGTGAGACGAAGCGCCAAGTGCGCGAAGACCGTGAACGTGCGCGGCAAGAACCGCCCATGCCTCCTCCGCTGCCCATGACACCGCTGCCGCTTTCTGAAGCGATAGGCCATGAGCCGGCATGGGCGATGTCATTGCCCAAACCGGCTCCGCAGCCGCCGCCTTTGCCCGCGCCCGTCGAGAAAAAGAGCCGCAAGCCGAACCTGGTCGAGCCTTTGGCAAACGCCGCTTCACCTGAGGCGCAGCCCATGCCGTTGACTGACGTCGCGACTGCCGCTCCCGCGGTCGCCGCCAGCGCGGTGACAGCCAAGGCCGCGCCGGGCATCACCGACAGCGCGGTGGCCACGCTGGCCCATTTGCCACCACCTTCTTCGGCGGCGCTCGCACGCATGCCGGTGATTGTCGAACCGAAAGCGCCTCCCAAGCCGACGAAGAAAAAAGAACAGGAGCAGTTCGAATTCGTGGGCGACCGCAAGAGCTTCAGCACGCCGCCGATTGACGTGTTGGAAGTCGACAAGAAAGAGCGCACCCAGGTCGACAAAGAAGCGTTTTTCAGCACCGCCGAAAAACTGCGCGCCAAACTGGCCGATTTCGGCATCGAAGGCGAGGTGGTGGAAATTCGCCCTGGCCCGGTGGTGACGATGTACGAATTTCAGCCCGGCCCGGGCATCAAGATTTCGCGCATCGCCGGCTTGGCCGACGACTTGGCGATGGCGATGGAGGCGATGCGGGTGCGCATCGTGGCGCCCATTCCCGGCAAGGGCGTGGTGGGTATCGAAGTGCCGAACAAAGACCGCGAGACGGTTTTCTTGAAAGAAATCGCCGAGCAAGACGCCTTTCAAAAATCGTCGTCGCGGCTCACCATGTGCTTGGGCAAAGACATCGAAGGCATGCCCTACGTCTTCGACTTGGCCAAAGCGCCTCACTTGCTGATGGCCGGCACCACGGGCTCAGGCAAGTCGGTGGCGGTGAACGCGATGATTATGAGCATTTTGCTCAAGAGCACACCTGAAGAAGTGCGCTTCATCATGGTCGACCCGAAAATGCTCGAGCTCTCGGTGTACGAGGGCATTCCACATTTGTTGCTGCCCGTGGTGACCGACCCGCGCAAAGCGTCACTCGCGCTGCAGTGGGCGGTCGACGAAATGTCACGCCGGTACAAGCTGCTTTCAGAGGCCGGCGTGCGCAACATTGCCAGCTACAACCAACAGCTCGAGGCTGAGCAAAAGAAGAAGACCGGTGCGAAAGACGCCGTGATTGAAACCAAGGCCGTCAACGCGCCCGCGCCCACGCCCACCGGCAAGAAGCGCAAAATGCTGATTGTCGACGTGGGTGATGAAACGGCCCAGGCGGCTGCGGCTCCGTCTGAAGAGACCGGCACGCCCAGCATCGGCGTGCCCTCGCCGCAGGCCGAAACGTCTGACCCACGCGAAGGGCTGTCTTTGCCAGTGGCGGTGGAACTGAAAGAGACCGCGAAAGAAGCCGAGATTCGCGTCGACGCCGAGGCGGTGCCCACGCCCGAAGAAGTGGCCGCGCTGGCCGCCGCGGCCGAAGCCAACGCCGCCGACGCGCCGGCCGAGCGCAAGAAGCTGCCTTACATCGTGGTGATTATCGACGAGCTCGCCGACTTGATGATGGTGGCTTCGAAAGAGGTGGAAACGTCGATTGCCCGTTTGGCGCAAATGGCGCGTGCCGCCGGCATTCACCTCATGGTGGCGACGCAACGGCCCTCGACTGACGTGGTCACCGGCGTCATCAAGGCCAACTTCCCCACGCGCATCAGCTTCATGCTGCGCTCGAAGCCCGACTCGATGACGATTCTCGGCACCGTGGGCGCCGAAGCGCTGCTCGGCATGGGCGACATGTTGATTATGCCGCCCACCAGCGCGCACCTGCAGCGCGTGCACGGCTGCTTCGTGTCAGAAAAAGAAATCAAACGGGCGGTCGATCACCTGAAAGCGCAAGGCAAGCCGGTCTTCGACGACACCATTCTCAAGCCGCGTGAAGAAGAAGCGAGCGAAGGCGGCATCGAAGATGACCTGTCTGACGAGCTGTATGATCAAGCCGTGGCCATCGTTTCAGAGATGAAGCAGGTATCTATCTCGATGCTCCAACGCAAAATGCGCATTGGCTACAACCGCGCCGCCCGCATGATTGAACGCATGGAGCGCGACGGCATGGTGGGCGCGGCCGACGGCGCCAAACCTCGCGATGTGTTGATTCGCCCCGTGGGTGAGATGCCCGGCGCCGGGGCGATGTTGTAAGGGCCTCTTTCTCGATGCCCAAACGACTCGATCTCTTCGCGACCGCGGCCAAAAGCACTGAAGACCTGCTCGTCTCGGAGCTCAATGACTTGGGCATTGCCAAGGTGAAACAAGGCCGGGGAGGCGTTCGCTTCTCGGCCAACCTGCACGAAGCGCTGCGTGTTTGCCTGCATTCACGCATCGCCATGCGGGTGCTGTACCCCTTGGGTGAATTCGAAGCGAAGGGCGCCGACGGTTTGTACGACGCGGTGAAGCAGGTGCCGTGGGAAGAGCACTTCACGCCCAGCTCGACCTTCGCGGTCGACGCCACGCTGCGCGAAAGCGAGCACACCCATTCGGGCTTCGTGGCGCTGAAAATCAAAGACGCCTTGGTCGACCGTCTGCGCGAAAAACTCGGCTCCCGGCCCGACGTCGACACGCGAAACCCACAATTGCGCGTGGTGGCGCACCTGGCGAAAACCACGCTCTCGCTCTCGTTAGACTTGTGTGGCGAACCGCTCAACCGCCGAGGCTACCGGGTAGAAAGCACCACCGCGCCGCTCAAAGAAACGCTCGCCGCCGCGGTGCTGCAGGCCGCGCAGTATGAGCCGAAGTTACCGCTGGTCGACCCCATGTGCGGTTCAGGCACGCTGCTGATTGAAGCGGCCTTCATCGCCATGCGGCGGCCCCCCGGGTTGAAGCGTTCATTCGACGTCGAGCGCTGGCCGAAAATGGGCGTTGAAGCAAAAGCGATTCTGGCCGACTTGAAAGCCGAAGCCGAAGGGCAATTGCGCGGGCCCCCCGAAGCCATTGTCGGGCGCGACCGTGATGAAGAAGCCGTGGCCGCGGCCCAGCACAACGTGCGCCGCGCGGGGTTGGAACGCTACGTGAAAATCGAAGTGGCCGACGTGATGGTTGCGCCCATGCTGAAAGGCAAGGCGGGGCTCATCGTCAGCAACCCACCCTATGGAGATCGCCTGACCGCCGGCGGGCAAAAAGGCATGAAGACGTTTTACTACCAGCTGGGTGAGGCGCTGGCCGAATGGAAAGGCTGGCGCGCGTCGATGCTGTGCGGCAATTCAGCATTCGAAAGCGCGTTCCACAAGCGGCCGACGATGCGGCGCAGCATGTGGAACGGCCCGATTGAATGCCAGCAGCTGAGCTACCAGCTGTAGAGCGCCTCACGGCACCTGGCTGGCCTGGTTAGCGAGCCACTGGGCGTGCTCTCGCAGCGCCGGTTCAGCCATCAACGCCGCCGCGCGGTGCAGCTTGGGCTCGGCGAACCGGCCCAGTTGCGAAATGAGCTTAAGGCACCGTCGGCGTGGCAGTGCGTGACGACGACTCGACCAGCCCCCTCACTTCGGCCTCTTCATCGAGGGTCAGCACTTCGGCGCGGCCCACCAAAGTGCGCACCAGCTCTTCGACACCATCGCCGCTTCGGTGCGTGCTCAACTTCGACCGCGGCGCCAAAAGAAGCGCTA
>JAIBBR010000170.1 GCA_019694575.1 Myxococcaceae bacterium | reverse complement strand
GCAGCTTCGGCTCCTTGACTGTGGCCGATACGTCGGTCACTCGCATTTTCACTCACCAGCCAACACCAGAAGACTTCTGGGCACCGCTACCATCGATTTTGAACCCCAATTCCCGGACAACCTGTAACTACGAGCCGCGCTCGACGCGAAATTTTTTGGTCACCGACGACAACGCTTCAGCCACGGCTTGCAGGTCTTGCGCGATGCGCGTAGTGCGGCCGGTCGCGTCGACGCCGCGTTTCACCAAGTCGGCCACACTGCGGGCACCCTGCACCGCCCCTTCGCTCGACTGACGCTGTTGTTTCGAAGCCACCGCGATTTGCTGCGCGGCCGCGGTGGTGCCCCGCGCCAACTCCAAGATGCGCGCAAAAAGCGCAGAGGCTTGCTGCGCCACCACCACCCCCTTGTCCGACGTCTCGACGCCGGCTTGGGCCTTGCTCACCGCCGCCTCACTCGACTCCAAAATATTCTCGACGATGCGCCCAATGTCGCGCGCCGAACCCGACACGCTCTCGGCGAGCTTGCGCATTTCAGCCGCGACCAACGAGAAGCCGCGCCCGACTTCGCCCGCCTTGGTGCCCTCGAGCGCGGCGTTGAGCGCGAGCAAGTCGCTGCGCTCTGACACTTGTTTGATCACCTGGGCGATACGTGACACCTGCTGTACGTCGTTGTTGAGCGCGGTGATCGCCGCCGCCACGTCTTTCGATTCGTCGCGAATGTCGGTAATGCCGCCCACCATTTGCCGCACCACCGCTTGCGCTTGCTCTACGGCTTCGTTCGTTTTTCGCGCCGCGGTTTCGACGACATCGGTAGAAGCAGAAATCTGCTCCGCCGTGCGCGAAAGCTGCTCGAATGTGGCGGCAATTTGCTGCGCGTACGACGCTTGCTGTTGAGTGACGTGCTCTTGGTCACCCGAGGCCGCGATCAACCCGCTCGAGGCTTCACCCAGTCGGCCGGTCAAGCTCACCATCTGCGTGACCAAGCTGCGCAAATTCGCCAACATCTCGTTGAACGAGCTGGCCATCGAACGAATCTCGCCAGCGGCATCGACGTCGATCGCGTCGATGGTGACATCACCCGACGCCACTTCTTTCGCCGCCCGCGTCACTTGCTGCACCGGCGTGCTGAGCGCCCGGCCAAAAATGAGGGCCAGCAAAAGGCCTCCCATGCAGGCGATCAGCGCCGACCAAATGCCGATGATCTGGTTCTCGCGCCCAGCCTGAACGAGCGAATCTTTACGAAACGCGGCGACCAACAACCCTTCAGCGGCGTCAGCGGCGGAGTCTTTGAGGTAACAACGCAGCACCAACAGCTCGCCATTGGTGGTCTCGCAGCGGTTTCTGTCGCGATGTACTTCTGAGGTGACCGGGTCTTTCACCGCGTGCCCCGGCACGGCGAACCATTCTTCGGGCATCGCCAGCACCACGCCATTGGGGCCACGTCGGGTCGCTTTGCGCACCACATTGTCAGAGGTGCTGTGAATGCGCTCGCCGGCGCCTTTGAGCACCGCGATATATTCCATGTCGCTGCTAGAAAGGTCGACCTCTTCACCCTGCCCGCGGCGCGCCACGTCTTGACCGGCAACGAAGCCCAAGAAGGTATTGTCTAAATATTCGGCCGACAACGCGCCGTCAGCCACTGACTTCAGCGCCGGCGCAAGCTGTGCCGAAGCCAAGGCGCCCAGGCTCACCGCACGTTGCTCCAAGCTCGCCAGGGCTTGATCATTCAACTTCTCGGGGAAGTAGACCACCGCGACCACGGCCACCATCAAACACGGCACCAGCACGGCGATCGACGCTTGTGCGCGCAAACTGAAGCGAGCCCAAAGACTGCCCGCGGGGTTGTCATCGACCGGCAATTGGCTCATGGCTGGGTGGTGCCTTCCCAAAGGTTTTTGTCGATAGTTGTCTTGCGCACCGTGGTGTCGAGCTCAAGCTGATGCGTTGACGTGGCTGAGAGCCGCCCCACCGACTGCGCGTGCACTTCGAGGGTATTTTTGCCTTCTTTTAAAGTGGTGGGCCACTCAAAGCGGCCGTGATCATCGACACTCACCACCTGCCCCTGCACGTCGACGCGGGCGCCCGGCTCAACGTGACCGACCAGCACCAGCTTCGGCTTGTTCAGCGTAGTGGCCGCGGGCAGCGCCACTTTGAGCAGCAAGCTGTTGGGTATCGGCGTGGGGTCAGACGGTGCTTCACCCGGCTTGACAATCGCTTGTTGGCCGGCGCGAACGATCACCACTTTGCCTTTGCCGACGAAAGTGACTTCGCCCGCTTCGGTTCCCACCGCGACGGTGCCTTGCCCGTTGTGCGACACGGCGAAGGTACCGTCTGAAGTGCGGGCCACCGCGTCGGTGCCCGTAGCGCGCACTTCGAAGACATGCCGCGAGCTGCCCTTTACCTTGGCACGGGCCATACCGGTTTGGAGGAGCAGCGAGGTAATGGAATTGTCGAGCTCGCCCACGCTGACTTCGGTGCCCGGCTCCATTTTCACTTCCCAATATTCGTCGCCCACGAGCACGGCGTAGCTGCCGTCTTCGGTGCGTACCGCGTCAGAAGCCAGCAGTTTGTCTTTCGCGGAAATAGAGACGAACCCCGCGTCACCGCGCTTCACCAACACCGTGCCGGTGACTTCAGCCACGCGAATTTCGCTGAACTTTTTCGTGCCGGCGTCGACGGGCGCGGCGGCTTCGACTTTTGCCGCAGGCTCTTGGCCATAAAAAAACCACCACGACAGTGGCAGAGAAGCCAAGATCAGCAGCAGCGCCGCGATGAACGGCCAGGGGCGCTTTCGAGAAGGCGAAGAGGCTGAACCCACGGGAGGAGGCGAGATCTATCTCACGAATTGGTTCACCTGTCGTGTTCCCTGCATATCGAGACAACGCGGGTTACTTCACAATGCCCACGCCCTGCCCGCCCACCACCAACGGTTGGACAGGTATGGACGCAGCCGACGACGCCTTCACCAGCCCGGTGTGCAACGGCAGCGTCACTTTGAAACAGGCGCCCTTGCCCTCTTCGCTCGCTGCTTCGATACGGCCTTGGTGCTCGGTGACAATGCGGTACGCGACGGAAAGGCCCAGGCCAATGTTCGACCACACGTCTTTGGTGGTGAAGAACGGCTCGAAAATGCGCGGCAAGTGTACGGGGCTGATGCCTTTGCCGTTGTCTTCGATGTCGACAATCGCCGAGCCGTTGATGACGTGGGAGCGAACAGTGAGGGTGGGGTTTTCGCGTTTCAGCATTGCCGTGCGCGCGTTAGAAAAGAGCGCCGAGAAAAGCTGCGAGAGCTGATCAGGGTCTCCAACAATCGTCAGCGGGCCTTCTGAAAGCGCCACTTCAACTTTTACATTCGCTTCGTCATGCCGCGGCTGCTCGAACCGCAACACGCCGCGCACCACGGCATTCAAGTCGCACGGTCGGCTCTCGAAGCGGCCCGTCGACTGCGAGAAGCGCAGCAAATTTTGCGTGATGTCTCGGCAACGTTTCGCGCTCTCTTCAATCTTCTGCAGAATTTTAAAATCGCCGTCGTTCTCATGCATCATCATCAACAGCTGCGCGTTGCCCAAAATGCCGCACAGCGGGTTGTTGATTTCATGCGCCACGCCTGCTCCCAACTGGCCAATCGCCGCCAACTTCTGCGCTTCGAGTAACTGCGCCTGTGCCGCTTTCAAGTCAGCCAGGGCTTCATCGACACGCTTTTTCAACTCGTCATTCCACGTGGTGAGGCGGGCGCGCGCGGCTTCAAGCTCCACGCCCATGCGGTTGAAGACCTGCGCGAAATCGGCCAGCTCGTCAGCACCTGAAATGGTGACCCGCTTCGAGAGATCGCCCCTGCCGTACGCGTCAGCAGCTTCAGAAACCGCCGAGAGCCGCTGGCCAATACCTCGGACAAATAGCGTGGCGGCGATCACCAAAGCGATCAGCATCAGCCCCAAGATCGTCAACACGTTGCGGCGCAGCGCGCGCACCGGCGCCATCACCACGTCTTGCGAAACAGTCACCAGCGCATTTACGCCCACTGCGTTGTTGCCCTTTGCCCAGGCAAGGTGATCTTTCTTCGTGCTTTTGCCGAACAGCGCATCGGTGGCGACAAGGGTCTTCACTTCAGCGCCCAGCTCAGACAGCGGAGCGCGCCCGTCGCTCGAGGCGAGCACGCGGCCTTCTGCGTCATAGAGAATTAAGATGAACGGGCCCTGCGCGGCACGTGCTTTGAGCCGTTCGACCAGAGGCGCAAAAGAAAGCTCTGCGGTAACAAAAGGTGCGTTGGGGCCTGAAGGTCCGACTTGAATGGCCACGGGCAACGCCGCCGCTGACGTGCCCGCGTAAGCCGCCGCGGCCGCCACTTGCCCTTTGGCGCCACGCGTCGAGAGCACCGAAAAGGGAAAACCCCGTAGCGCTGCTTCGCCATGGGCGGAAAAAGGGGGGTGCCCTTCTGCTCCACTCACCGGGGGAACAGGCGCCGTGCGAGCGGGATCATACAGCAGCACGCCCGACACCAAAGGCGAAGAGGCATAAACGAGCTTCAGCGCTCCAGTCGCTTCTTCGGCATTGGCGTTGCTCCAGTCGACGAGCAAGGCCGCGCGTTCGACGCTGCCGATGGCGGTGTTGAGCTCGGCGCTGGCCGATTCGATGGCCGCGTCAGCCACTGCGCGTTGTTCAGCGGCAAGGCGCTCCGAGAGCTCTTGCTCCAAGCGGCGTAAGAGCCCTGCCCCCACGAATGAGAGCGGCACCACCGACGCCGCGAGCACGAACAAGATGAGCTTTTGGGCCAGGCGCATCGGGAACTTGTTGACAAGCTTAGCGCCAACCCCTTCTCAGTACAGGTTGTGCTTAGACGAAGTGAGTCAGCTTGCCGGCGCGATGTTCGGCGCCGGTTTATCTAACCGGTCGCTGCGCAAGTACACCGAGCCCGCCACGGCTTTCGCCTTCTTTTTCAGCTCAGCCGCACGCCGCGCCAAGTCAGAATGATCAGCCGACACACCGTCGCTCATCACCGCCACAATCGACACGCTCATGATGGGAAAACGCCGCCGTTCGCCAAAACGATCTTCTGCCTCGATGTAGCCGCGTTCGCGATCAACCTGATCATAATAAAGGGGAATGATGCGATCGAACGACTCGATCACCTTCTCGCACACCGTGTCCACCGTGCTCGCGGCGCAGATGAAGACGAAATCGTCACCCGCCACGTGCCCCAAAAAATCTGACTGCAGCGCCTCGCGGGCGAACGTCTCACGCAACAAATCGCCCGTTTGCCGCACCACGCCGTCGGCTTTGGCAAAGCCGTAGTAGTCGTTGTAGGCCTTCAAGTTGTCCAAATCGAGGTAGCAGAACGCAAATGGCTTCTGCTCCTTCAAACGGCGCACCACTTCGCGCTCGATCGCCGCCGAGCCAGGCAAATGGGTCGTCGGAGAAGAGACGGATTCAGCCGAACGGCGCATCATCACTGACTCTACGCGCGCCCCCAGCTCGAGCGCGTCGAACGGTTTGGTCAAATAGTCGTCGCCACCGAGCTTCAGCGCCCGCACCTTCGACGACGTGTCGGTCTTGGCAGAAATGAAGATCACCGACAGCGGCTGCGAAGCCCGTTCGGCTTTCAGCTCTTCGAAGAAGGTCAACCCGTCACCATCAGGCAGCACCACGTCGAGCAACAGCAAATCAGGCCGGGCATCTGACAGGTGGCGGCGCGCTTCGGCCAAAGTGCCGGCTTCCAACGTGTCAAAGCCGCTGTTGGCCAGCACCTCGCAGCACACCGCGCGAATTTGCGCGTCGTCGTCGACCACCACCACCTTGCCTTTGCGCCGACGGTTGCGCGACATCAGCCCGTCGATCGACGCGATGAAGGCATCGGGCCGCAGCGGCTTCAACATAAATGCTTCAGCGCGGCGCAGCGCTTCTTGCCGCTCGTCGAAGCCCGAGAACACCAACAGCGGAGCCTGTCGCGTATCGGGGTCATGCCGAAAAATCTCAGCCAGCTTGAGCCCGTCGTAATCAGGCAGCGCAATGTCTAAACAGATCACGTCGGGCCGCACTTTGCGCGCCAGCGAGAGGCCCTCTTCACCCGTCGTGGCTACATGCACCTGAAAGTTCCGCATCAAAAGCGACGACTTGAGAATCGCCGCCGTCTCGAAACTGTCTTCGACAATCAGCACCGAGCCGCGCGGGCCCGCAGGCGATTGCAGGTGGTGTTGGTGCGCTGCAACCTGCTCCATTGGGTTCAAATATTCAGCGGCGGGCTCGGTGGGCAACACTGCCACGAAACGCGCTCCGGTCGGCACGGGTTCAGCCCAAATGCGGCCTCCGTGTGACTCGACGATGTTGCGGCAGATAGACAAGCCCAACCCCGTGCCGCGAACGGTGCGGGTACGTGCGGTGCGGGCCTGCTCGAAGCGATCGAAAATGCGCGTCAGGTCGGCCTCGGCGATGGGCTCGCCCGAGTTCCACACCGAGATGAAAACAAACCCCGGAGCCCCTTCACTGATCTTCACCTCAACCCGCGCATGGCCGTTTTCAGGCGTGAATTTCACCGCATTGGTGAGCAAGTTGTTGAACACCTGCTGCAAGCGGTTGGGGTCAGCGAGAATCTTCACCGCGGTGGGAGGAATTTCAACCGAGAGCGCAATCGCCTTTTCGGTAAACGCTGGGCTGTATTTTTCAACCACCCTTTCCACCAGCTGGTCCAAATGCGTGAACTCGAAGTTCATGCGCATGTGGCCTTTGGCGAACTTCGACAAGTCGAGCAAGTCATCGACCAACGCGTTCAATTTTTCAGTCGAATCGCGCGCCATTTCTAAATAGCGGCGCTGCTTGTCGTTGATGTCGCCCGAAATGAAGTTGAGCACCAAATCGAGCGCGCCGGTGATCGAAGTGAGCGGCGTGCGCAATTCGTGGCTCACCATCGAGACGAATTCGTCTTTGCGATCTTCGAGCAACTTCTGCTCGGTGACGTCGCGCATCGCCAGCACCACGCCTTTGAGCGAACCGGCGGGGTCGGCCACCGGGCTGACCGTCAGGTGCACGGTGCGATCGTTGAGCTTGAGCTGCTCGCGAAACACCTTTTGCCCGCCGTATTCCCACCCGCGCACCATTTCGTAAGGGGCGAAACCGAGGCGTTCTTCGAGCAACCGCGACGGGGCCTTGTCGGTATTTTCGTTGAGCTTGAGCAGCGCGCGGGCGGCCGAATTCATCACCACCACTTGGTTGCGCTCGTCGGTGAGCACCACGCCGTCGACCATTGCTTCGACCATGCGCTCAAGGCGGGTGCGGTGGGCCGACTCGGCAGCGCGCAAGCTGGAAATCGCGTCTCCCACTTGGTTCACCAGCAAATCGAGCAGTTCGCCGTCTTCGGGGCTGTATGTCTCGGGCTTGACCGAAAAGAGCGCCAAGGTGCCCACCACTTGCCCACCGGTGACCAGCGGCACCACCAGTGAGCTCGAGAATGAAGAAGGGCCTCCCACCCAATTGCCTTCGCGACCGACCACGTTGACCCGGGTGAGCACGCGGTCTTCGGGTAAAATCACCCCGGTGGCTTTGCGGTGCTGCATCAGCACCGTCTCTTTCACGGTGAGCAGACCCTTTTCACCCAGCGCTGATTGGCAGCGAATGCGCAGTGACAAAGAGTGGCCGTCTGAAGGGTCAATAAGCGCCGCGCTGCAGTCATGCGGCAGCACGCGGCCGACGACTGAGAGCAGGCGGTCGACAATCGCTTCATGGGTGGGGGCGTCGTTGGCGCTCTCGCGGCTGACTTCGTACATCACCGAGAGTGCTTCGACCCGCTTGCGCAAGCTGTTGACGAGCTGCTCTTTGTCTTTGCGCAGCTGCACGGCTTCGAGCGCGTTCTTCACCGTCATGGTGAGATCGTTGATGTCCCACGGCTTGGTGACGTACCGGTACACTTGGCCTTCGTTGATCGCGGCGATCAAGTCGGCCGGCTGCGTGTACGCGGTCAATAGAATGGTGGTGATCTCGATGCCTTCAGAGCGCGCCTGCGCCACCAATTGAATGCCGGTCATCTCGGGCATCTTTTGATCGGTGACCAGCAGATCGATGGAGCGCGCACGCAGCAGTTTGAGCGCTTCGTCTCCCGAAGTCGCGGTAAGCACCTCCATGCGGCGCTCGAAGAGGTGGCGCAAAACTTCGAGCACGTCGGGTTCGTCATCGACGAACAGGACACTCGGACGGTGGTTGGTCACGGAGCCGATAATTTTAGGGCTTTCTCAAGAAATCTCATAAAAATTACAGGTAGTTGCGAGACATACTTGCATCTACAACCGGCCCAAAATGCCAGACCTTCACAAAGACCAAGCGGTTACGCGCGACAACGGGTAGAGGCGTGTCATGGCTCAACCCGCTTCTCATCAGCACCACGGCATTGACTACGTCGAGTTCACGGTCACCGACGTCGCCAAGGCCAAGGCGTTCTATTCGGCCGCGTTCGGGTGGGAGTTCAACGACTACGGCCCGGGGTACGCCGGCATTCGCGGTGTCGATCGCGAAGTCGGAGGCTTGGCGCAGGGCACCGACGTCACCCGCGGTGGCCCGTTGGTGGTGCTCTTCTCGAGAGATTTAGATGCCACGTTGGCGCAGGTGCGCGCGGCAGGCGGCGGCATCAGCAAAGCGCCATTCACTTTTCCCGGTGGGCGGCGCTTTCACTTCACAGACCCGAGCGGCAACGAGCTCGCGGTGTGGGCCGAGCGCTAAGTCGGTGGGCTTTCAGCGAAAAAGTTGACTCTATACGCTTGTTCAGGCAACACTGAAAGCCTGTACCGTTATCGCTGCGGACCGGGAGATTCAAATGGAAGAGCTGACTGACAGGCAAAATGAGATTTTGGCCTTCATTCTCAAAGAGTCCGAAGCACGCGGTTTTCCTCCCACAATTCGCGAAATTGGCGAAGAAATGGGCATCAGTTCTACCAATGGAGTCAATGATCACCTCAAGGCGCTGGAGCGAAAAGGGTACCTCACCCGCGGCGAACAGCAGAGCCGTTCGCTCGTGCCGACCAAGCGAGCTCGCATGGTGCTCGGGCTGGGTAACCGTAAAGATCCCTCCATGATTGAGGTGCCGCTGCTCGGTAAAGTCGCGGCCGGTGCTCCCTTGCTCGCAACCGAGAATGTCGAAGACTCGGTGCGCATCGACAGCTTCTTGCTGGGTGGCGTGGGCAAAGAAGTGTTTGCCTTGCGCGTCAAAGGTGAGTCGATGATCGACGACGGCATTTATGACGGCGATTTTCTCTTTGTGAAGAAGACGCCGACTGCTCACCCGGGCGACATCGTGGTGGCGCTGATCGAAGACGAAGCCACGGTGAAGCGCTATTACCCCGAAGGCGAGCGCATTCGCTTTCAGCCCGCCAACAAAACGATGGACCCGATTTATGTGAATAAGAGCGAGTTCCGCTCCACGATGATTCTCGGCCAGGTCGTCGGCGTGTACCGCAAGATGCC
>JAIBBR010000169.1 GCA_019694575.1 Myxococcaceae bacterium | reverse complement strand
GAACTGCAGGACCCAGACGCTTCTTCGACGCTATCCACTGGGCTCACCGACAATCAATGGCTGGCATCCGTCTCCCCAAACCCGTGAAACGACGCGCGTCAAATCGCTAGGATCGATCACGCACCCTCGGCGAAATGGGTGAATGGTGAATGGGTGAGGGGCAACTGAGATAGTTGCACTGCAAACGATGCAGCAGCTTGTTTCCGATATGCGCCAATAAGATGCTGCATTTATTTACTTTTTTTACAAAATTTAAGCTCGCCGCCACGACTGAAAAAGCTCTTCTGAACGCGGCGCACGGTGCCTCGAGAGGCAACAAGGCCGTGGCTATTCTCGCACCCAGTCGAGCTCGAGCTTGCCCTCGAGCTTGAGCTTCAAAAACACCGCGGCAATGGCTTCAGCCTCACCCGCGCGCAGGAGGTGGCGAAAGGACGGGCCATCTTCAACTTCAGCCTCCATCACCGGGCCGCGCTGCTTCAACCAGGCGAGCTTCGGCGCGCCATCGACCGGCACCCACAAGGGAATGCACGCTTTCACGGGCACCACTTCGGGCGAACTGTTCAACATGTCTTTCAAGCGCGGCGGACCAGGCGACGCTGCTTCAATGTCAATGGCCACTGTCTCGTCGGCATATAAATGTGGCGGCTCGCCTTGCGCGTCATTCGTCGAATCATCGAACAAATAACCGTAGCGGCTGGGCACGCGGCCATTGAGCAAGAAGCACAGCAACACCGCTTCGTCAGGCCCCACGCGCGCCACATGCAACACCCGCTGATCGCGCGGCATCACCCGAAGCATCAACCGCACATGGGGCCGCACCCGTTGCAAATACCGCTCAATGCGCGAACGCACTTCATGCCGAACCGTGGCCAGCGCTTGCTGATACGCGCCTTCTGTTTGCTGCGAGAGCTGCTCAAGTTGCTCCACGCTCGCCGCGAGCTTCGCTTTCGCCTGCGCGAGAAAGGCGTCGGCGTCGCTCGCCTTCACCAGCCCCTCTTGGCCGGGGAGCAACGGCGCACCTGCGCGCTTCGCCGCCTCGACCGTGCCCACCACGAAATCGCCTTCATCTTTCAGACGTTTTCGCTCTGACGCAAAACGCTGAGCAACTGATCGGTGCGTGGCACGCAGCTCGTCCCACACCGCGTACGCCGACTCCAAGGTCTCACTTTGCTTCAGCGCCGTGAGCTGCACCTTACCGGGCTCCGAGGGCACCGCGATCGCCACGTCGACCCGCGGCGTGTCTACCGGGGTGTCGTGAGGCAAATCGGGCGAAGGCTTCTTGCTCATGCCGCGCGCGAACTAGGCCGTGGGTTTGCCAGAAGAAGGAGGCGCGCTGCCGTTGCCGCCATGCGACGCCGGCTCCGCTCCCGCGAGAAGTCCGTCAACCGCCGCCTCGGCCATGCCCAGCAGCGCCTCCCGAATGACGGGCACCGACGCCAACTTCACCCCCAACCCCACCACCCGCGCAGTCGTGGGCGTGAAAAGCCCTCCGCCCAGCACGTAGCCAACGCCGAACGCGGCGGCCACCATGCCATATGGGTTCTTCTCGACGCGCTCTTTGACACCCAACACTTCAGACCAGCTCGCTTCGGTACCTGTGCGGTGCTCGCCTTCGACAGTGGGGGCCTCTGCCACCGCCCGCTTTGCCTTGCTCGTATGCTCGCTCATTTGCGTGACGCCCACCGGCCGACGAGGAAACCAACTGCCAACGCACCCGCCAAAGCCACTCCGGGGTTTTTCCGCACGAAAGTCTTGGCTTGCTCATTGAACGACTTGAGCTGCGCTTGGGCTTCTTGCAGCCGAGGCCCAAGACGCTCTTCAACGTCTTTCAACGTGTCTTCCAACGTGGGTGTCGTCGCTTGCGTGGGTTGCATGATTCGTTTCGCTCCTTGCCGCATTTACTTGCGGCGGCCCATCGTTCCCAACCAGACGCCCACCCCGAACGCGATGCCCAGTGCCGCGTACGGCCGCCGTGCTGCCCACGTTTTCCACTGGGTCAAAACAGACAGATCATCGCGCAGCGCCTCGGCCGCCACAACCACCTGGGCGCGCGAACGCGCTAAGTCTGCGCGCGCCTTCGCCAATTCGTCAGTCACCGCCAGCTGCGTCGAGAGCTCACCGGCCACGCGCGTCTCCTTGCACCCCATCGCGTTGCAGCACACGGGCAGTGAGCTCGGCTTGCTCTAAAGACTCGGCGAGCGGCGCTTTCTCTTTCAATGTGCGGCTCGCGGCATTCACCCCCGCCACACCCGCGAGAATATTGACGCCACCGACGAGCGCCGTCGCCACGTCAGCGCCCATGAAACGCGACAAGTACATCGCCACCGCCGCGCACAAAAAACCGTAACCGACGATCAACAGCAACGCGAAGACGGCGATGCGCGCGAATTGGCCCGCCATCACCTTGGCGTCTTCACGAAGCTCAAGGCGCGCCAGCGCGATGTGCTGACCCAGCAGCTGCGATGAGCTCTCTAAAAATGCCTTCAAGTGTTGGGCGACCGGCATGGCGTTTTCTCGAGTGAGAACCTTAACAGGCCGCTCGACTTTGCAGCTGAAGAGTTTGTACGGTGCGCACCCCTATGGTGACCGCCCTTATCCTGTTGACCGTTCTCGAGGCCGCGAAGCCGAACGCTTCGTTCCAACCGAAAAACCGCCCGTACGACGCCCTTCATTACCGCATCGACGTAAGGCTCAACGAGACTGACAAGACTTTCAACAACACGCTCACCGCGACGCTGAAAGCCAAGCAGGGCTTGTCGCAAATCGAGCTCGACGCGCGCGATCTCAACATCACCGCGGTGAAGGTCGATGGCGCCGAGGCGACCTTCTCACTCAAGCCCAACGTAGAGCTGAAAACAGGCACCCTCACCATCAAGCCAGCCAAGCCGGTGCCCGCTGGCAAGCAAATTGACGTGATCGTCACTTATTCAGGCACCGCCAACAGCAAACACGAAGGCCTCTTCACGGTCACCGACGCCGACAAGCCCGATGCGTTGCCGTACTTCTACACCCACTTTGAAACCAGCAGCGCGCAGGCGTTTTTTCCCTGCAATGATCAGCCCGACGACAAGGCGACCACCGAAATCTTCGCGATCGTCAACAGCAAGTACACCGTGCTCGCCAACGGCAAAAAAGAGCTCGATGAAACCTTCACCGAAAAAGGCCAGTCGCTGCGTCGCACGCATTGGAAACAGGCAGAGCCACACCCGACGTATGCCGTGGCACTGGCGATCGGCGTCTTCGACACGGTGGCGGTGAGCACAGATGTTCCCGCGGCGCTGCACGTGCTGCCGGGCACAGCAGAGCGCGCCTTCATCGCACAAGACTTCACCCGCTTTGCGCTTAGCCACCAGGCGCAATTCGTCGGCGTGAAGTACCCCTGGGCGAAATACGATCAAGTCGCGGTGCCCCAGTTCTTCTTCAGCGGCATGGAGAACACTTCGCTGGTGATGGTGCGCGCAAGCAAGCTGGTGCTCGACACCAAGAATGACGTGCTTGGCCGTTCACGCATCGCCGGCTTGATCTCTCACGAGCTGGCCCACCAATGGTTCGGCGACTACGTCACCTGTCGCTTTTGGGACGACACGTGGCTGAACGAGGGCTTCGCGACGTACCTGGGCGAAGAAACGGTCGACGCGTACTTCGACAACGACATGGTTGAAGTCGATCGCGCGCACGACGCTTTTCAAGAGCTGTTTCGCGCTGAAGAGGGCCCGCGGGCGCACCCCCTGGTTGGGAAAAACGGCGCTTCACCTGAAGAAGTGTTCGACGACATTTCGTATCTCAAGGGCGCGCAGGTGCTGCGCATGCTCGAAGTGTGGCTGGGCAAAAAGGAATTTCAGAAAGGCCTCAAGGCCTATTTAGAGAAGCACGCTTTCGGAAACGCCACCTCGAACGACTTCTTCGCGGCGATGGGCGCCGCCACCAAGAAAGAGAAAGAGCTGAAGGCGTTCAAAGAAGCGTGGCTCTACAAGAAGGGCTACCCCGTTATTTTTCCCGAAGTGAAATACGCCGACGGCATGGCGACGATCACCCTTCGCCAACAGCCGAAGAACGCTAGCGAAAAAGGCCCCTTCGTCTTCAAGCTGCCGGTGTCGTTCAACCGCCAAAACGAGCCCACGTATTCGAAAGAAGAGCTCTTCGTGGTCGACAAGCCGGTGGTGACGTTCAAGGTCGCCTTGCCCGCGGCGCCGCAATGGGTGAACTGGAACAAAAACGGTGGCGCGTTGGTGGCGGTGAATGCTCCTTCGATCTCAGAAGAGCAATGGGTCGACGGCGCGCGCTATGACAAAGACCCGGTGTGGCGAACCATCGCCGCGTGGAACCTGCTCGGGCCGCTCGTCGACCCGGCAGCCGCAGAAGGCACGCAGCTCAGTGACTCGGCCATGGGAGCGATCACCGACGTGCTGACGCGCGACAGCTCACCGTACGTACGTGAGGCGGTGCTCAACGAGCTGACCCAAACACACTGGAAAAAACTGCCCGGCAACCTGGGGGCTCCGGTGCTGGCACTGGCCAAGCGGCCGACCGAGCTCGCCGACGACGGTCTGGGGCTCATGAAGGTGCGCAGCGCGGCGATGGCCCTGCTCGGTAAAATCGACTACCCCGAGGGCCACCGCTATTTGCTCGAAGAGATCGCCAAAAACGAGATCGACCTGAACGTGCTGGGCGGCATGGCGCGAGGCGTGGCGCGCATGGGCACCACCGTCGCGCTGGCAACCTTGCGTGCAGCCATCAATACGCAGAAAAACCGCGGTTACGGTTATTACCGCGCTACCGCCGAAGCGTTGGGAACGGTAGAGAACCCCGAAGTGGTGCCGGCGTTGCGCGAGCTGATCAAAAAGAACGCCACCAACAGTGAGTTGATCAAAAACACGCTCTGGAAGATCGCCGACAACCGCGCCGTAACCCAGTCGCCCGAGCACGCACAGCTAATCGCCGACTTGGCCGTTGACCCCGACTTCTCTGAAGAAATGCAGGCTGAATTTCTTTACCTGCTCGATGAAGTCGCCACCCCCGCAGCCAAAACCGCGCTCGGCACCATCATTCAGAAAAGCAGCTCTGCGCGCATTCGCGGCGCCGCACAGCAAGCGATGGACAAAAATTTCCCCGCTGCCGCACCCGCCAAGGCCGGCAAAAAGAAGTCTTAAAGGCCCGCCCTAACGTTCGACTTCTTTACCCACCCGCTCGAGCCATTCTTGCGGGCTGACACCGCCGCCGTTCGCCACCAGCAGCACGTCACCCTCGCGGCCGAAGAGCACGCGCGTCGGCAAGGGCCCTACGTTGCCCCAAAGGCTCTGCCCTGACACCAGCGCTTGGTCGGCCACCACCAGGGGGAATGGAAAGGCGTATTGCGCCGCCAACGGCTCGAGCACCCGGCGGCCTTCGCGATCGACACCCACCAACACCACGCGCAAGCCTTTGCTCGCGTATTTTTCGTGCAGCGTCTGCAGCACCGGCAGCTCGGCCAGACAGGGAAAACACCAGGTGGTGATGAACGTCACCAACACCAGCTCGTGGCGCGGTGGCCAGGGCGAAAGCATGGCCCGCCCCACCGTTTGCTGCGGCCAGTTTGACCACAGCGCGTCATCAGCTCTCAGCGCAGGCGTGTGCGCACAACCGGCGAGAGCCCCTGCGACGAACGCTACGGCGACGACGCGTTGAGCTGCTTTTGGCAATGGCGACACAGGCCGTAGAGCTCCAGTTTGTGCGAGATCACTTTGAAACCATGTTTGCGCGCCACCGCGTCTTGCATTGCTTCGATGCGATCGTTCTCGAATTCGACGATTGTGCCGCATTTGGTGCAAATCAGATGATCGTGGTGCTTGCGGCCCACCGCGGCCTCATAGCGCGTCTGCCCGTCGCCAAAATTGCGCGCGTGGGCCAGGCCACATTCGGCGAGCAGCTTCATCGTGCGGTACACCGTCGCCACTGAAACACGGGCGTCAGACAGCCGCACCTTGCTCCACACGTCTTCGACCGACCAGTGGCCAGGTGCCGAGAAAAACGTGTCGACAATCAAATGACGTTGGCGCGTGCTCTTTAGACCGCGCTCGTCCATGTACTTTTGCAACACCGCTTCGCGATCGATCGGCGAAACCGGGCCACTCATGGCACCGCCGCCTTCCACGCAGTGCGGGCTTCGGGGCTGATCGCGGGCCCTAAGTCTTTGCCAACAATCAACACCAAGGTGCGGTGTGCTTCTTCGCGCACCAACGCATCTTCGTCTTCGAGCGCGGTGACGAGCGCCCGCGCCACGTTTTGGTGCTGCTCTTTGGCGACGGGGTCTTTCCAGCGAATTTCGAAGCGCGCCAAGCTGGCCGTCAAAGCGCGAACCTTGGGGTTGGGGTCTTGAAGGAGCAGCTTCCAGTCACGGTCTTTCGGCAGCTCGATGCTCTGCGCTTTGGGAGGGCCAGGTAAAATAAGCATGAAAAACAGCGCTGCTACCCCGACTTGGAAGAACGCTTTGAAGGCCGAATAGCGCTTCGCCGCCACCAAGCTCAGCCGATAGATCGAAAAGCCCACCGCAAAGGCGAGAAATATCCACGGGGCAGCCAACACCAGCCCAGGAGCCGCGGTCGCAGCGTTTCGTTCGACCCACAGTGCCAGCGCCGCCGAGGCCACCAGCAAAACGAAGAGGCCCACCGTCAGGGTTGGGCGCAGACGCACCCCTCCCACATTCGGTTCTTCGGCTGCTGCCCCTTTCGGGTTGGTGGCGTTCGTTGACACGGCCGTCAGACTGCTTATACGCAACTACGGCATTTCTTTGTGAACTGACTTAACGATGACCGACTGGTTGCGCCGCAGAAACCCTGAAGACGTACCTACCCCGGTAGCCATCGCCGTGGCTGACTATTGCCGTCGTGCGCAAGCGCCGGCCTCGCCTTCACGGGTGCGCGAGGCGCTCTCGCTGCTCAGCACCGACGACGATTTTCGCGCCCGTGCGCTGGCCGACGGCACTCCGCTGGCGATTCCGCTCGGGCCGTTCGCCGTGGTCGACATTTTGCTCGGCACCGCGCCCGAGGTGGCTTCGCAACGCGAGCAAACCGGCTACTACGAGCTGGTGGGCTCGATGGTGGCCCAACAAGAACCGCCCAAGCCCAAGCCGGCGAAAGCCGCCACGTCGCTGTCGGCACAGCCTGCCGCGCGGCTCAGCCGTGAACCGGTAGAATTGGTTGAGTCGCCCCGGGCTGCTGCGAAGGCCCAAGCCAAGGCCGAGAGTGTGAGGCAGCGCATTGCTCCGGTGCGGCGCCGTTTTGAAGACAGCATTGTGGCCACCGACAGCTCGCCCACGGTGCAAGAGGTAGAAAGTCTCGCAGGCCCTCCCCCGACGCCACCCGCGGGCACCCAGTGGCGCCGCCGTGATTTACCCGCGCCGCGCGGCCGCTTCACCCGGGTTGAACCCCCGAAGCAACCGTGGCGCTACTTGATGGACGCGTCGATCAAGAACGATTTGGTTGAGCTGATTAAGCAGCACGGCAACCGTCTGGCCATTCACAAGGTGCTGGGCGCGCAATACGAGGGCCGCCGCCGCGGTAGCGTGCTTTCAGTTGATGAAGTCGTCGAGCTGCTCAAGCACCACGGCATTTTCGCCGCGCTCGAAGCGCATGAGCGTGAACGGTTGATGAGCGTGCTCACCGAGCAAAAAGGCTTTTTGGCGCAAACCGCGCATTTGTTCGAATGCACCATCGACGAGTTGCAAGCGTTGATCACGGTAATCGGCTTGAGCGAAGCGGTCGAAGCCCTGCGAGAGCGCTTTCGCCGCGAGAGTTTGGCGTCGCCCAACATTCGGTTGCAACTAAAGTTGGTTGGCCGCCCAAAGTACCTCGACGATTTGGGCATTCGCCGACGCTTTGAGCAGTTCGTCAGTGCGACCTTGAAGAAGCTGATCGACGAAACCCCAGGCGACGACTGGAACGAAAGGCTCGAAGGCCTAAGCTCCGCCAAAGCCCTGCCCCTTGACGGTCTCAAACGGGCCGCCGTGGCCCTGAAACTCAAACCCCGAAGTGCGTCACCGCACGCTTAACGCCTCACCAAGCCATGCCTATTTACGTCTATCGCTGCGAGAAGTGCCAAAACGAAGTCGAGCTGATGCAGAAAGTGAGCGACCCTGCTCCCGGTAAGTGCGCGTCATGCGGGGCCGAGGGCGGTATGGAGCGCCAAATGAGCCGTACCAGCTTCGTGCTCAAAGGTGGAGGTTGGTACAACGATCTCTACGCCTCTTCGAAGAAAGACGGCGGCAGCACACCCGCGCCATCGTCGTCGGCGAGCACCAGCACGCCCGCCAGCACTTCGAGCACCGCGAGCTCAACGGCGCCGAGCACACCGGCTGCGACCAGCAGCACCAGTTCGACGGGCAGCAGCAGCGGCAGCGGTGGAAAAACGACATGAAGCAAATGCTACAAGCCAGAAACTGGCGTCAAGTAGCAGCCCGGCGACAATGCGGCGATGCCTGTACCTCCCACCAAGCGGCAACGCCGGCGTTGTGCGCTCTGCGGCATTCCCGAGCTGACCGAAGCGGAGCAAGGGCGTTTTTTACTCGTTCCCGACTCCAAAGGTCGTGGGCCGGTGTGTCCTCCTCAAAAGGGCTGCACCGATCGACAGCGTCAGCTGGCGCTGCTCGAAGTCGCTCCACAACCTTAAGTGGCGTGCTTTTCGCCTTGGCGGCACTTTTGGTGTTGCCAGGGTGCGCGACCCCTTCAGTCGCCATGCCGGTGGAGCAACGCGCTGGGTTAGCACGGCAGCTCGCCGGCGAAAGCCGTTATTTGCACGTGTCGATGTTCGCCACCCCGCTCTTCGGCGACGTGGGCAAGCGCTTGCTCACGGCGGTGCCTCCAGACGAGGTACGCCTGCTCGACACGATTGATCACCAGCCGATGAGCCCAGGCAGCGTCGAGCGCCTTTTTCCCGCCGGTACTCAGGTGCGTTTCAAGAAGGTCGAATTTCCCTCGGCCTTCAACATTGCCGAGCGCATTTTGAAGACGCCACGCACCGAGACGTGGGTGTACATGGAAGTCGAAGGCACACCGAAAACGGCGCCACCGTATATTTGGGTGGTGCGCTCAACGGTGAAAGATGATCGCGAATTCATGGCGCACTTAGATCGTTTCTTCTCAGTCGAAGATCCCCGCCCACTGCTGGCGAGCTTCGGTGACACCATTCGTGAAGCGGTGCTGCGTAAGCAGGCAGTGCTCGACATGTCGGCCCAGGCACTGGAAATGGCCTGGAGTTACCCCGAAACCAAGACCGTGGCTTTCGTCGGAGACAAGCGGCAAGAGCGGTGGACCTGGCCGGGTGGCAAGCGCTCAGCGGTGCTCGAAGATGGCCGCGTCATCGCGCTGCCGTAATGGCCGGTTGGCCTTGACTTAAACAGCTTCTCGGTGATTGTGGATCATTGAAAGCGGGCGACATGATTGGCGATGAGGCGAGGGGAGCGCTGAAAACGAGTAAAGGTGGCGCGCAGCGCGGAGTCGCGTTCGTCGGTCGTTCTGT
>JAIBBR010000028.1 GCA_019694575.1 Myxococcaceae bacterium | reverse complement strand
AATGCAGCTGATACACTGTGTGCGCTGACTTCCGGTATGCTGTCACACCCTCATCGTACCGAAACCCTCCTGAAGGCTTCGCCTAAAGGCGAGGGGTTTCACCCATCCCAGAGGATTGATACTAAAGCCGCCTGTGGAAACGTACGCCAATGCGCGCTGACCGCAAACGTACTGCGCGGCAGGGTTCGTTTATCGACGAAGCGCCGCTCATTTCGCGCAGCGTGCATGCGCCCGACGTCACGTTAGAAGCGGTCACCACCGAAGCGGGCCGCGAAGCCTTTGCCCGTTTTCAAAACCAGCATTACGCGGGTGACCCGCATTTCGTGCCTCCCATCATCGCGGAGCGGCGCGATTTTTTAGACCCGCACACCAACCCTTTTTTCAAGCACGCGCGCTCGGCGCTGTTTCTCGCCCGTCGCCACGGCCGGGTGGTGGGGCGCATCGCCGCTATCAACGACGAGCGGTACAACGCGTTTCACGACACCGACGTCGGCTCTTTTGGCTTTTTCGAGAGCATCAACGAGCCGGCGGTGGCGGCCACGCTGCTCGACCGCGCCGCCGAGTGGGTGCGGCAAACCGGCCCGCGCACTTTGATTGGGCCCATGAACCTGGCCTTTCACCACGACTGCGGCTTGTTGGTTGAAGGGTTTGACCGGCCTCCGTCGATGATGATGCCGTACAACCCGCGTGGTTATGGGCGGCTGCTCGAGGCCAACGGTTTCGTGCGTTACCACGACCTTTACAGTTACGAGCGGTCGGCGTCAGACCCGCTGCCCGAAAAAGTCACCCGCATGGCCGAGCGCATCAAAGGCACCGGCCGGGTGCGTATTCGCCGCGTCAACCTTGACGACACCGAAGGCGAAGTGCGTCGCATCAAAGCCATTTACGATTCGATGTTGAAGCCGGGTTGGGGCTTCGCGCCGATTAGCGACGCGGAATTTGACCATGCGGTGGCGCGTCTCAAACCCTTGGTGGTGGCGCGCCCCGAGCTCTGTCTCATTGCTGAAGCGCGGGGTGAACCGGTGGCGTTTTCTATCACCGTGCCTGACACCAACTTGGCGCAGCGTGAAGCGAATGGGTACTTGTCGAAATTTGGTTTGCCCATTGGTCTGTTGAAAATGCTCTGGGCTGCCCGCAAGCTCGACCGGGTGCGTGTGCTGCTCTTCGGCATTAAGCCCGGTTACCGTCGGCGCGGCATCGACGCGTTGCTTGCGTACGAGACATTTCATGAAGCGCAGCGGCTCGGCTACGTGAGCGGCGAATTGGGCTGGGTGGCTGACGACGACAAGTTGATTAACCGCATGGTGCAAGCGGTTGGCGCGCGGCACATCAAGACGTTTCGCCTTTACCAACGGGCGCTGTAAGTTTTCGTCGCACCAGGCCACGGTGACCCCGTTCGGTCATTTTCAACCCGGCCCCGCGCGCAGCGCTTTGGCGCAGTTACAGCTGGCCCGGTGGTTGCTTTTGTCAGCAGCAGCCCCCTTAGCAGGAGCAACGACATGGGCCATTCAATGGTGAAAGACGTGATGTCAGCCTGGATGCACTGGGTGCCTCCTGAAATGCTGCTCGACGACGCGATTACCCGGCTGCGCATTTTGCGGGTGAGTCATCTCTTCGTGGGCACTCCCGACAAGTTGATGGGCGTTTTGTCAGAGCGTGAGGTGCAGCGCGCGGTGGGCCCTGCGCTCGCGGCAGACAATCAAGCCGAGTACGAGCAACTTGTGAACGGCTTCACGGTTGAAGAAATCATGGAGCGCGACGGCGTGTGTGTCGAGCTCGACGCCACCGCCACCGAAGCCGTGCAGTTGATGCGCGATAACAACACCTATGTCGTGCCGGTGCTCGACGGTTGCGTGGTGGTGGGCCAAGTCACTCAGCGTGAAGTGGTGCCGGTGGGTGACGATGCGCCCAAGATGCCGTACGCGCCCGCGCTGGCGGCGTGAGCTGTGCGGCCCAACGCTTGAAATTCGCGGAAGGAAAAACAGCTGGCTCGAATGAGACGAGGGCCAGGTAAATGTCTCGTCAGATTCTGGGTGCCGACGTGCTCATGTCCGAAAGGGGCGCCGAAGCCTTCGGTCGGCCGCGAAGCAGCCCCAAAATCACCCGAGCAAACCCTCTTGACGGCAACACGCCGCGCACGTTGGAGCCAAACAAGGCTGTGCGCCGAGACGTGCACCAACAGTCTGCCGGCTCTTATGTCTCGTTGAGCGGCAACTTCTTTTGCACCGATTTCTTGAGGTCTATTTTGCTGGTGTCGGCACGAATCATGATTGCCACGCCGCCAGCTACATTGTCTTGAGACAAGCCTTCGATAACTGACATCAAGACCAGCGTTGCACCGACTTCTTTGGCGAGAAATTTGAACTCGTTGATTAGCCTCTCAGTGCTGATGGCGCCGTTGGCCCCCAACGCATAACTTTTCAACACTCCCCGCCCCAGAATCTCGAAGGGGTAACCCGGTATGACGTGAATGCCGCTGCTACTGGCTTCAATGCCCTCGGGCAAGGTGTCGATTAACACCATGATGCTCTCGGGCGGCTTCGTAACACCCTTGTCGCCATAACTTTCACGCTGATTCGCGCGTTGTTCTGCGGCGGCTTCGTACTGCGTCACCACCTTGGCGTCAGCGGCGGGTTGTGCCAGGCCAAAGGTACGGTAGTGCGCACGCAAAGGTGCACCGCACGCGCTCAACGAGGCGACGGCCAGAGCACAAAGCAACACAACTTTCATCGATGCACCTTTCATGTGTGTAGAGAAGACGCCGAGATTGTTACCTCGTTGCATGCATAATCGACCCCAGCCTGCTATCGCACAGGGCGATGAAATTTTTAGCAATGGCTCTGATGCTGTGGGGGGGAAACAGCGTCGCGGCTCCCAAGGTGAAGACCGGCGACCTGCAAGTGTCAGGCTTCACGCTCCACTACCAAACGCAAGGGAGAGGACCGCCGCTGCTGCTGATTCACGGAGGCGGTTCAGACTTGCACCGCTTCGACACCCTGGCACCAATGCTCGCCAAGTTCTTCACCGTCATCACTCCTGACTGCCGAGGCCGGGGCCGTTCTTCAGATGTCGACGCACCGTTTACCTACGAAGCAATGGCCGACGACATGCTCGCACTGCTCGACGCGTTAGGGCACCCGCGGGCGCACGTGGTGGGCTGGAGCGACGGTGGCGTCGTCGCTTTGCAATTGGCAATGCAGCACCCCGGCCGGGTCGACCGCATAGCGACCTTCGGAGCCAACGCGCGGCCTGAGGGGCTGACCCCGGCGATGCAAAAGTGGGTGGCCGAAGTCACGCCAGAAGAATGGAAGAACGACGACTACGCCAAGAATGCGTTGAACCCTTCGCACTGGCCAGTGGTGGTAGAAAAGTTGAAGACAATGTGGACCACGCTGCCCACCTTCACCAATGAAGCGTTGTCGAAGATTACGGCGCCCGCGCTGATTGCCGCGGGAGACAACGACGATATTCGCCTCGAGCACACGGTAGAAATCGCCGCGCTATTCCGAATGCGCAACTGTTCATCATGCCGGGCGCGAAGCACTCGTTGAAAGACCAACCGCTGACACTGGTGCACGCTGCGCTGCTGAACTTTCTGACCGCGAAATAAGTCAGAGCGGCACGTTGAAGGCGTTCACGGGTGAGGGTGTCTGTCTGCGCGGTTGAACAGCAGAAGCCTTCGACTGCACCCGTTGCCAAAAACGCAGCAGCCGCTCGCCCGCGTCGTCGAGTCGTTCACGCGGCACGCCATGGCTGACCAGCGCGTCGTAGAACGCTGCCACGTCGCCCGCGTGACGAATGCCGTTAGGGCACGCCTTGCTTGGAGCGGGCCGGGTGATGAGCGACGAGAGGTCGCTGCCCAGCAACACCGCTTCGAAGCCCACCCGCTTGCCATAGTGCAGCCAGTGCCCAATCGGGTCATCACAGGTGCCCAGCACGTGGTTCGGCAGCCGGTCTTCTTGCGGCAACGGCACCAAAAAACGGCTGCGGTAGAGGCCGATGCCGATGAGGCCCTTGCCCTTGGCGATGCGCTCGGCCGAAGCGTCTTCGAGTGTGCGCCCCAAGGCCATGCCTGAACCCACGTGCGAAGAAAGAATGGGCGCACCCAGCGGCTCTGTCACATCGAGCACGTCACGCACGGTGCGGTCGCTCGAGTGCGCCACGTCAATCACCATGCCCAACGCCACCATGCGCTTCACCGCGTCGCGGCCCAGCGCAGTCAACCCGCCGTCGCGCCCGTTGAGCAGTGAGGTGAATTGCCCGTCTTCGGCATCGGCTATCGCGTTGTCGGTGAAATGCACCAGGCCCACGGCGCGCACTCCGATGGAATAGAGCCAGTCGACGTCTTCAACCGACGCAATTGCTTCTGCGCCTTCCACTCCGGGTATCACCGCGATGAGCCCCGCCTTTGTCACCCGCGCTGCTTGCGCCGGCGTGTACACGAGCGCGAAGCCGCGACGCTCCTTTACATCGCGCTGTAACGCAGCCACCGCGCGCAGTGTTTCGCCTCTCGCGTCGATGCCCGCCCGAGTCGCCAGCGCCGGCCACGCCACGCCGATGAGCAAACGGTTACCCGCGCGGTGCAACGTCGCTTCATCGAATTGCTCACCCGTCGTTTGGCTCGCCGAAGTGGGCAGCCCCGGCTGCTGAAAAAAGGGCAGCGCACGGCCCAGCGCGAAGTGCACGTGCACATCAGCGCCAAATCGCGCGGGAGCAGAAAGGTTGGGTGCGTCAGGCGTGGTGGCGCAGCCGGCAACGAGCAAAAGCGCCGCCGCTCGTTGCCACCCGCACATTACGCTGCTTGCGAAGGCTTCAACCCGCCATCACCAAGCGCATCGACGGCTTCGTAACCGACCATCGCGTTTTTCTCGGGGTCCCACAGCTTCAACTGAAAGCAGGCCACAATGTCGCGTGGGCTCAAGCCCGTCACGCCCGGGTTCTGCAATGCAGGCAGCGCCGCCATCGCTTCGGGCAACCGGTAAAAGGGAATCGCCGCGTTCAAGTGGTGCACGTGGTGATAGCCGATGTTGGCGGTGAACCAATTCATCAGCGGGCTCATCTTCATGTAGCTCGACGATTCGGTTGCCGCGGTGACGAAGCGCCATGTTTCGCGCGGAGCCACTTTGACGCCGGGGTAATTGTGCTGTGCGTAGAACAGGTAAGCGCCGGCGGCGGTGGCCACGGCCATTGGCACCACGTAACCGAAGAGCCAGGCTTCGGTGTGGCCCGTGAAAATCGACGCTGCGCCCAAACCCGTCACCATGAGCAGTGAAACGGCACCGTCCCAATGGGCTTTCGGTGCTCGCAAAAAAGCCCGCGCGCACATGCCCACCGCGAAAACCGTCACAAGCGCCGACGCCACGTTGAGCGGGTGCCGCGCCGCCCGGTACAGCCATTTCTTTACCGGAGACAGCGCTGCATACATGCGCGGCGTCACCATCGGGTACGAGCCGATGTGCGAGCCGATCAACTTGGCGGTGTGCGCGTGGTGGTAGTTGTGCGTCTCACGCCAGACGGTGGGTGGGGTGAGCGCCAACTCGCCGTAGAGCCAGAAAATGCCCCGCGCCAGCTTCGAGCCGCGCAGCAGGGCTCCGTGTTGAAAGTCATGGTACAGGCAGAACAACCGCACGATGGTGAGGCCCGCCACCACGGCGGTGAGCAGCCGCGCCGGCCACCATGGCAAAAGCACTGCCGCGGCAGTCAACCCCGCCAAAATAGCAATGGTGCTCAGTAAGTAGGCCCAGCTTTGAGAAACGGACTCGACCGTGAAGGCCTTGCTCGCGACCAATAGCGCTTTGTCTTCGGCTGCAACCGTGGACATGGTGACGAGCCCAGGTAGCAAGAGATGACGTTTTGCTCAAGCCAACGACGAGCTCTGCAATTAGCGAATGAACTTGAGCACTTGCTCTGCATTGATGGGGAAGGGCTCGGACCCCGCCTCGAGCCGGCCGTCGAAACGCACCTGCGAAGGTTGCCCGGCCACGGCATTGGCCACCGCCACGCCGGTGCTCAAGAAGTTGAGCGTCAACGGCACACTCAACGTGCGGGTGCCTTTTGCCGCCAGCTGACCCAATTCGGGCGTCGATACTTCACCCACGCTCGAGGAGCCCACGTACAGCCGGCCCGTCAAACGCCCCAGCGAAAGGGGAAAACCGTTGCGGTTGGTAACCGTGAAGGGAAATTCAACCGTGGCTCCCCCCAAGTTGACCTGCGTCATGCGCGGGTTGCGCAGCGCGATTTGCGGCGCCTTTGGTACCTCGAAGTCGCCCTCTTTCGCCAGGGGAAAACTCACCACGCCCAAAGGCGTGTCGAAGCCGAGCGAGCCCTCGGCCCGGTAGCGCGCGGTTTCTTTGGTGAGAAAAGTTTCTAACACTGGCACCACGTCGCGAAAACGCACGTTGGCGGGAAAGACGATTTCAGTGGTGCCATTGGGCGACATTTCCAAACCCAGCGCCGGCGCGCCCGCCACCACCTGCTTGCCTTCGATGAAGAGCGCATAGTCGACCTTGGCGATGCGCAGGCCGATGTTGTTGGGGTTCTCTAAGCTCCACACCGTGTTCAAGGTGACGCTCGAGAGCGAGAGGTTGGCCAGCTCAACCCGTTTGAAGGCGAACCGCGGCTGCTGAAAAGTGGTGGCGAGTAAATCGCGCAGCAACGCGCAACCGCTGAAGAAAACCACGCTGCACAACACCCAACCCGTCACGCGCTTCATTGTTTCTCCATTGTCAAAGGGAACCCGCTGTTGGCACGGCTGTCTAGCTGCAAAAGCTTCATTTTCGAGGAGTCCTCACGATGACGCAGCAAACTTCGCGCGCATCGCACGGAATGTCTGTGCGCGTTTTCTGGGGTGACTTTTGCATTCATTCTGAATTCGTGCCCCCTTCGCGTCGCGCGCCGTACTGCGTGGGCCGGTTACCCGCATGCGACTTAGAGCTGCCCCTGCCGCGCTCGTACGCCCCGCTTCAACCGCTTATTCAGTGGGAAAAAGACGAGCCCTTCTTTCAGCCCCGTACGCAGCTGGGTGCATTTGAAATCGTGGTGACGCCCAGCCAAGCGCCCCGCGCAGTGCGGTCGACCGGGCCAATCGACTACCGCTTTGGGAACACGCTGGTTCGTCCGTTACCTCCTTTGAGAGGCAAGACAGAAGAAGTGCGCTCTGCACCGCCCCCAGAAGCGCGCGCGCTATCGAACGTGCGCCATGTCTTGCAGGGCTCGTCGCTGTTGGGCGCGGGGCTGGGCAAAGAGCTCGAGGTGGCGCTGCAAGGTTTGCGCAACGCCAATGCGTCGAGCTTTAGTGGGCCAGGTGCAGGCAGCGGTTTACGAGGAGACAACCGCGGCGGTCGTCTGGGTGTGGGCTTCACCATCGGCGATTTGGGCTTGACGGCAAAGCGACAGGTTCAATGCGATACGCCCGACTGCGGCGCGCTGCTGCGAAAGGGCAAAGGGCCCGCGATTGATGCACCTCTCAACGAGCCGCCGCGCTTCATTTGCAGCGCTCCTGGCACGGGTTGTCTCGACAAGGAGCTGATTCGCGAGTCGATTCGAAAAGCCAAAAGCGCGATACGCGCTTGCTACGAGTACGCGTTGACCACCCGGCCGAACTTGGCGGGCAAGCTCACCGTGCGCTTCACCTTCGGTGCCGACGGAGTGGTGCGCGGTGCGGAAGCGGCAGAGAGCTCCCTCGACGATGCGCTGATGACGCAATGCGTTCTCAACCGTATTCGCGGCATTGCTTTTCCCCGAAGCGCGGCGGCCGCGCAGTACACCATTCACTACCCGTTCCTCTTTCGGCAGTGAAACTGGGTGCGGCACATACATCGTGACAAGATATTTTGTTTGCGGGCTTAGCCTTCAGTTTTGGTTGGGTTAAACTTCTACATGCCCGTTGGTCGAGCCGCAGGCTGGTGGGCCATCACTTCATTCATTGCAGTTCAATCAAGGGGGAAGCTCATGAAGTTGCGTTTGTTGATTGCGTCGAGCGTGTTTGTCTGGGTTTCCAGCGCGTTGGCTGCACCGCCGGCCCCAGCCGCCGCTGCTGCGCCCGCGGGACCGTGCGAAGGGTTGGCAGGAGCCGAAGCGACTTCTTGTTGGGCGAAAGAAGTGAGCGCGGTGCAAGTGACGCTGAATGAAAAAATCGCCGCCGCGAGCGACAAGTTGAAGGCCGCGAAGAAAGACGCGCTGGTCGAAGTGCTGAAGAAGTCACAATACGACTGGGTGGTGTCGCGCACTTCGCATTGCGAGTTCATCGAGAAGGCTGAAGCGGGCACGGCCGTCGCTGCCATTTCGCGTTCGGCCTGCTTGTACCGCACCACCCAAAGCCGCATCGCCGCGGTGGGCCTGTTGATTTCAAACCTCGGGGGGTAACGATTTTGGGGTTTGGAGTTTTGCGGGCACGCTGCCTTCGAGAAGGTGGCGTGCCCGGGCTCCGAATTGGGGCGAGGGCTTCGCTCTTTCAAGCGACACGTAGTGAGTGCCGTTGCGGCGCCTAATGACCGTATTGGCACTCGCTAGGTGACTGGTGCCCTTCAGCTTAACGGCGCATTTGCTGTTGCTGTCGTTGCTGACTGGCTTGAGCAGCAGCGGCCGCGGCGGAAATAATCGCCCCACCGCTCACGCCCCCCGCGCCTTGCTGGGTCGTGGTTGTCTTCACCACTTCGCACACGCAGCCGGCGCTGCTCATAATCACCACCAGCGCGCTCAGCTTCATGCCCACGCCGGTGCAAATTTCTTCGCACTCGGTGACCCGCTCTTTCGGCGTCGGAAGCATGCTCGCGCGGGTTGTTTCGCAACCGCTGAACGACGCCACCGCCAGCACCGCAGCCAGGACCAAACGCTTCATGTGAGAGCTCCCTTGAGAGGGGGGTGCTTAGTAAATCTTCGAAGTGCGCGCAGCACCGGTGTAGTCGAAGAAAACCGTCTTCAACTGAGTGAAGAACTCACCGCCTTCTTGCGCCATCTCGCGGCCGCCCACGCCCGTCGACTTCCACCCTCCGAATGGCAACTGCGCTTCGCCACCCACGGTGGGGTTGTTGACGTGCACCATGCCCACTTCAGAGCGCTCCACGAACTTCATCGCGGTGTTGGCATCGCGCGTGTAGATGGAGGCGGAGAGGCCGAACTCCACCGCGTTCGCCGCGTGCAGCGCTTCTTCGAAGTCGCCCACCTCGACGATAGAGATGACTGGGCCGAACACTTCTTCTTGGTGCAGCCGCATGCCGACCTTCACGCCGCTGAACACCGCGGGGCGCACGAAGTAACCCTTGCCCATCGCTCCATCGGTGATGCGCTCGCCGCCGCAGAGCAGCTTGGCGCCTTCAGACTTGCCGATGTCGATGTAGCTCAAGTCGGTTTTCAGCTGCGACTCGTCGACTGCGGGGCCCATGTCGATGCCTGCTTCCATGCCGTTGCCGACGCGCAATTTTTGCGCGCCCGCCACCAACGCTTCAGTGAGCTTGTCTTTCACGCCGCGTTGCACCACCACGCGCGAAGTCGCGGTGCAGCGTTGGCCCGTAGACCCGTACGCGCCCTGCAGAATGCCGGTAATCGCCAAGTCCAAATCGGCGTCGTCCATCACCACCACCGGGTTTTTGCCGCCCATTTCGCACAACACTTTGATGCCGCGTTTGGCGGCGCGCTCGTTCAGCGCCAAGCCCACGCCGTTGCTGCCGGTGAATGAGACGGCTTTCACCTCGGGGTGGTCAACCAACGTGTTGCCCACCGCGCCGCCAGGGCCGGTGACCAAATTAAATACGCCTTTGGGCACTCCGGCTTCTTGGAACAACTCGGTAATCATCGTCGCGGTGCCGGGCGTATTCGACGCCGGTTTCATCACCACGGTGTTACCCATGACCAACGCGGGTGCGCTCTTCCACACCGGTATCGCGAAGGGAAAATTCCACGGGGTAATCAGCGCCACCACGCCCAGCGGCTGACGCAGCGTGTAAGTGAACGTCTGCTTCATTTCTGACGGCAAGGTGCGGCCGTGCATGCGAAAGCCTTCGCCGGCATAAAACTCGAGCAGGTTAATGCCCTTGCCGACTTCACCTTTCGACTCGGCAAACGTCTTGCCTTCTTCACGGCACAACATGCGCGCCAAGTCTTCGTGGCGGGCGCGAAAGAGGTCGACCGCCTTCCACAAAATGCGGCCGCGGGCAGGGGCGGGCAGCGACGACCACGCGGGAAAAGCGTCTTTCGCCGCGGCAATCGCGTCGAGCGCGTCTTGCTTGGCTGACACTGGGTAATGGCCAATGACATCGTCGGTGTTGGCCGGGTTGCGGTTGGGCGCGTAGGTACCGCTCGAGGGAGGAAGCCACTCGCCACCGATGAAGTTGTGAAATTTTTTCTCTGCAGAAGTCGAAGTCGTCATGCTCGTTCAATAGCGCCAAGGTGGGTGCTGATCAAACGCGAACGGTGTTGACGCGCAGATTTTGCGCGTTGCCGTCGATGAAAAAACGTCACGCACCGCTTGAAACTTTTATCGGCAAAGCGCGATAATTTCCTATGAGAGCCAACTGTGTACTGCATGCGACGCTGTTCATTGTCGTGGGCAGCTTTACCAACTGCGGCTCAGCCGAAAAAAATGTCGAAGTCGCGGTGACACGGCAACCTCTGCTCTCGGTGAATTGGGTTTTGCGCTCACAGGGAGCTCCTTCATGGCGCACCGGCAGCGCGAGCGTGTTTGACGCGCAGCGCAAGCGCACCCTTCTTTTCGGAGGCTATTCAGAAACGCACAGCCGCCCAGCGCGAGACGAATGGGAATACGACGGTACCGCTTGGTCTAACCGTGTGACGGGGTTGCCTTTTGGGCGAAACGTTTTCTCGATGACTTTCGACTCGGCTCGAAACCAAGTGGTGCTGTTCGGAGGGGCCGGCGACAGTCAGCGGCTTGACGATACATGGGTCAAGGAGGGTGAAAATTGGACTGAAAAGTCACCGGCGCACAAACCCCCACCGCGCTCGTATCACTCTCTGGCTTTTGATCCTGAGCGCAACGTGGTGGTGCTCTTTGGCGGGTTCATCAACGATACCCACAGCAACGATACGTGGGAATGGAACGGCAGCGACTGGACAGAAATGGCCCCGGCTCAAGTGCCTCCTGGACGCATTGGCCATGCGTTGGCCCGTGACCCCACGGGGGGCGGCGTGCTCCTCTATGGAGGGCAATGGGTTCCCCCACCTCCCATGCCGGGCGTGAACCCTGTGCCCTTTGCACAGACGCTGTATGACGACACCTGGCGTTGGAACGGCGCCGGCTGGGTACAACTTTCGGGCGGCCCTGGAAAACGCCGTGGCGCGCTGATGGTCGCCGATACCGCGCGCAAGCGGGTCATTCTCTTCGGGGGCGACGGGCCCAATGGCTCTTTGAACGACACCTGGGAATGGGACGGTACCGCTTGGAGTGAAGTGCACACCCAGCGAGCGCCTCCTGCGGGTTCGGGGTTCACCCTGGCTTACGACAGCGAAAGGTTCAGGGTGGTTTGGTCGAACGGCGTCTCGGCGTGGGAATATGACAGTGTCGATTGGACCGAGCGGCCGGTGCCGGGTGGGTTATCACCTCGACGAAACCATGGGCTGGCCTTCGACAGTGCTCGCAATGAGCAGGTGCTCTTTGGAGGCGAAGTCACGCCGTTGTCTGAAGTGAACCAGACGTGGGTGGGTAAAGACGGCACGTGGCGGCTGGGCCAAGGCAAGTTGGTAGGGCCCCAGTGGGGTGTCCCGCATTTGATTTACGAAACCGCCGCCGCTTCACCGCTGCTCTTTTTCGACGGGCAAACGCTGCGGTGGAACGGCACCGCATGGTCGGCCGTGTCATCACTGTCGGCACCCAATGCGCGGTGGAACAACGCCCTCGCTTACGACGAAGAGCGAAAAAGTGTTTGGTTGTACACGACGACCATCGACCCGCCGCCGGGCGTCAGCCAAATATGGGAATGGAACGGCACCTCGTGGACACAGCACAACCCAGTTGACTCACCTCCGCCGCGGGCCGACGCGGCTTTGGTTTACGACATGGCCCGAAAAGTCACCGTGCTCTTTGGAGGTCAGTTCACCGACACCCACTCGCGAACGCTCTACAACGACACCTGGGAATGGGACGGCAACAATTGGTCGCAAAAGAAAACCGTCAACAGCCCGAAGCCTCGAATCAGCCACCAAATGGTTTATGCCCGCGAGGCGAACCGCGTCATTTTGTTCGGCGGAGAAGTCGAAGGCGGCGTCGATAACCAAACCTGGCAGTACGATGGCAACAATTGGGAGCAGTTGACGCCGGTCGAATCGCCGACGGCACGTGACCAACACGCCATGACGTATGACACCCAAACAGGCCACGTGGTCTTGGTCGGTGGTCGCAGCGCGATACAAGGCGCAATGTCTGACGTGTGGGAATTTCGGCTGTGTCAGACCGGCGTACCTTGCGACAGCGGCAGTGGTGGTGGCGCAGGGGGTGGCAACACAGGCACAGGCGGGGCCAATGGCGGTACAGGGGGAGGCCGGGGTACAGGAGGCAGCACAGGGCTTACCGGCGGAGACGTGGGCAACAGGGGCTTGGTGGTGGGAACCTGTGGTTGCGCACAGGCCAACGCGGCGTGGCCCTTCGCCGCTCTCTTCGCCTTGTTGCTGTTGCGCGGGGCCCGTCGAAAAACGTGACGCTATTTGAGCAGCGCTTTCACTTGCGCCACTTGTGATGAAGAAGCGAAGTGGTTGGCGGCCATTTCCAACACCTTTTGACGCTCAGCACTGCGGCCTTGCGCCTCGAGTTGCCGAGCCAAATCGATGACTGACGCCAGGCCGTTCGGCGCGTCGGTGAGAAAAGCGAGCTGATAAGTCGCACCCGGCTGCGAACCTTCACCCGCCGCGATGCGCACTCCGCGCCCTCGGCTGCCGGGCTTGAGCAGCAGCAGTGCAGGTTTTTTTTCGACCACCACCGAGCCTGGGGCCGGCAGGGTGCGCGCCGTCGGGGTGGTGCCGGTTGCGCGCTTTTGTTGCCAGCTCTCGAAGGCCGCTGCGTCGAGCGCGAGAATTTTGCCCGAAGCAGGAGGCACCACCAGCACGCCGACTTTTTCAGACTCATCGCCCGTTTCGACTTTGAAGAAGTCGGGTGAAGAGAACGCGAGCGTCGGCCGTTCGAAAACCAGCGCGTCGATGTCGGGGAGCACGGCTCCCAAATAGCCGGTGAGTGGGCGCGAGAGCGGCGCGGCGGTGGCGGTTTCGAGCGTGTCATTGGGCTCGGTTTCCACTGCGCTGGCGTCTTCAATCGCTTCGACTTTCAAGGTGTAC
Source organism: Myxococcaceae bacterium (assembly GCA_019694575.1). Classification (GTDB taxonomy): domain Bacteria; phylum Myxococcota; class Myxococcia; order Myxococcales; family Myxococcaceae; genus JAIBBR01. The sequence goes on along the minus strand of JAIBBR010000028.1, from coordinate 31,580 downwards.
GGCACGCGGCTCTTTTCGCGCGCCTTGCGCGGTGGCTCGGTGAAGAAGCCATTTTCTTCAACGCGCAGGTACAGCGCTCCGGGCTTGGCGTCGAAGGCGTCGATGCGCTCAGGCAGCGACGGGCCTTGGTCATCAATCAGCACGCGGCGCACCAATTTTTCACCGCCACCTTCGCTTTGCTTTTCGAGCTGCAGCAGCTCGAGCGTGAGGTTCAAATCTTCGACGCCCGAGAGCGTCACCCGCACGGGCCCGCCGGCCACTTGCGCGATGAAGAGGTCGCGCTCGCTTTTTTCACCTTGGTTGGCGGCGCCGATTGTGCCCGTGACGTCGGCACCCAGCGCGATGGGGTTGGCTTGCGCGGGGTCGTTGTTGGGCTCGACTTCGTGGGTCATACCGCCGGAATGAGCTCCCCAGAAATAGTAGCTGGTGCTCGCCACCAACAGCACCAACACGGTGATGACCAGCAAGGGTGTCAGCACCCGGCGAACGCGCAGCGAGCGTTCGAAGGCGTCGAAGTCGCTGCGGCGCACCATGTTCTCTTCGAGCTCGTCAGGCACTGGCGTGAAGTCGCCGGGAAAAGCGCCCAACTCACGTCGCGCTTTCTCGAGCGCTGCCCGCATCGCGTCGGCGCTGGAAAAACGGTGCTCGCGTTCTTTGGTGAGCGCCTTGCTCAACACGGCTTCGAACGCTGGGCTTACCGTGCGGCCAGGTGCCACCGTCGCCACGCGGGGAGGCATTTGCGTCAAGTGCATGGTCACCACGCTCATCGGGGTTTCGCCGACGAAGGGGCCGCGACCAGCCACCAACTCGAAAAGCATCGCCCCGAGCGAGTACAGGTCGCTGCGTGCGTCTAACGGTTCGCCCCGCCCTTGTTCAGGTGACATGTACGAAGGCGTGCCGATGAATTCGTTGACTCCGGTGGTGTGCTTTTTTGATTCAGTCTCGTTGAGCTTGGCGATGCCGAAGTCGAGCAGCTTCACTTGGTCATCGCTGTCTTTGCGGCGAACCAACATGACGTTGGCGGGTTTGAGGTCTCGGTGCACGATGCCCAAACCGTGCGCTTCAGAGAGCGACTGGAGCAGCCCAATGCCAATGTGAATCGCGCGCTCTTCAGTCATCGGCCCGTGCGCGCGCAGGTGCCACGCCAAGTCGCGGCCGGGCAGGTATTCCATCGCGATGAAGAGTGAACCGTCTTCGAGCTCTCCGGTATCGAAAACCTGCACGGTGTTGGGGTGCGAGAGCTTGGCCACCACGCGCGCTTCTTGCTTGAAGCGGGCTTTGCTGTTGCGGTCGAGCGCGTGGTCGGGGTCAAGCACTTTGAGCGCGAGTATTTTGCCCATGCGCACGTGCTCGACTTTGAACACCGTGCCCATGCCACCTTCGCCGAGTTTCTCGATGATGCGGTAGCGCCCGTCGAGCACTTGGCCGTTGAGTGGGCCTGACAGGGTGTCAGCGGTGGGTGAGAGGCCCCGCAAGTCGGCACCGCAGGCTGGGCAAAAGTTGGGCTCGTTGGCCAGCACCTTGCCGCACGCACCACAGATGACAGTGCTTTCCACGCCTCGCTTCGCCTTTCGCCCCGTCGGGAACTCTACGGGCAGGGTGCCAGACTTTCCATGTTTCCATTCGGCGCGAAAGGGCCGCGGGGTTTGGGTGCCGGACTTTCCAAAATTCCAAACTTCCGTTCGGGGCGAAGGTCTCGCGAAGTGCATGCTCTCGAAGAGAAAGCGGCGCTTTGGAGGAGAAAAAGTTTGGAACTTTGGAAAGTCCGGCACCTTTTGCTCCTGCCTACATGTCGAGGCATCGGCGCACCATTGGAGTGCGCAAGCGCGGACTCCCTACCCTGTTGAAATTTGTAACTCATTGAAAACATGATGCTCGAGCGCTGGCCCAAGACTTGATAACTCCAGTTCACATGTTCCGAACTGCTGTCGTACTTTTGCTGTTGTCTGCCGCTCCCACGCTGGCGGCTGAGCCCGCTCGGTTAGCGTTTACGGTTGACCAATCGACCACCTTGTCACTGCCCGCCACGGTGACCTCGGTGAAAATCGATGACCCTTCGCTGGTCGAAGCCACTCAGTCAGGCCACAAGGTCACGCTGCATGGGCTGGCCAAAGGCCACACCTACGCGGTGATTCAAACCGCCGACGGCGAGCACCGCTTTCGCATTTACGTCGCAGCTGACCGCTTCGCGTTGCCGTAAGCGAAGGGCGTTACACCCAACGCGTCGGCCGCTGTGGCAACGAGCGGCTGCCAATGCGCTGACACCATTCGAGAAATTGTTTCTTTTCCGTACCGGCGTACCGAAGTTGCTCGAGCGTTGTTTTGAGCGGCACGTCGGTGCGCACCGTGGCCAGCGTTCGATACAGCTTCGCTTCGGTCAGGCTCGCGTTCAGCACCGCTGACAGCTTCTGTGCCCCGCGGGGCTGGGTTTTCCACTTCGTCACGTCACGTGGAATGTCTTCGAGGTGCTGGTAGTCGCGCAGCACCGTGGCGGCGCTTTTTTCTCCCCAGCCGTCTAACCCGGGAATGCCGTCAGCGGTGTCACCCACCAGCGCGAGAAAGTCGGGCACGCTCTCGGGCGCGAAACCTTTGTCGGCTTCGAATGACTGGGCGTCGATGAGCTTTTCTTGCCGCCGGTCAAGCTGCACCACCTTCGTACCCACCAAACACTGACTTAAGTCTTTGTCGGGCGTGAGAATGCGCACCTGTTCGACTGATTTGTGCTTGGCGAACATCGCCGCGCCGGTGGCGAGCGCGTCGTCGGCTTCGAAGGTGTCCATCGACCAGACGGTGATGCCGAGCGCAGCGACGCCTTCTTCGACCCAATCGAATTGAGCGAGCAACTCTTCGGGCACGCCCTCTTCAGTCTTGTACCCGTCGAAAAGCGCGTTGCGAAATGAACGAATCGGGTTGTCGAACGCCACCGCCAAGTGCGTCACGTTTTCATGGGGGTCAGCCAAGAGGCCCAGCAGCGAGCTCACCACGCCCACCGTGGCCTTGGCGTCTTTTCCCTGTGGGGTGGTGTGTGGAGGGCGCTTCGAAAAGTGGGCACGAAAGAGCTCATACGTGCCGTCGATTAAATGAACGCGCATGAATGACTCCATGTCAGCGAAAGAACGGGCGTGTCTACAGCTTAAAAAGCAGGTGCGAAAACGCGGCCGAAGCCTACTTTTCGGCTTTCTGTGCGCTAACGCGACGCGTTGTGTGGTAACCCTCGAAAAAGACAGGTAGTGCGCTTGGCGACAGTGCAACAGGAGTGTAATCTCGCTCCCAGCGTCTTGGGGGCATTCGTTTTGGAATGACGTTTGACGTGCCTGAAGTTGAGCTTTACGGCACAGGGGTCTGCACATGTTCGATTGGCTTCACACGTTGTTCTCTCGCGATTTGGCGATCGACTTAGGCACTGCCAACACCCTCATCTACATTCGAGGCGTCGGCATCGTCAGCAATGAACCTTCGGTGGTGGCCGTGCAGCAAGACGCGCGCGGCGGCAAGAAGGTGCTCGCGGTCGGCAAAGAAGCAAAAGAAATGTTGGGCCGTACCCCGGGCAACATCGTGGCCATTCGCCCGATGAAAGACGGCGTCATTGCCGACTTCGAAATTACCGCGGCGATGTTGCGCTATTTCATTCAGTCGGCGCACAACCGCAAAACGCTGGTCAAGCCGCGCATCATTATCGGCATTCCTTCAGGCATTACCGAGGTCGAACGGCGCGCGGTGCGTGAAGCCGCCGAGAACGCGGGCGCCCGTGAAGTTTATTTGATTGAGCAACCGATGGCCGCGGCGATTGGCGCTGGGCTGCCGGTGACCGAGCCGTCGGGCAACATGATTGTCGACATTGGTGGTGGCACCAGCGACGTGGCGGTGATTTCGCTCGCCGGCATCGTGTACGCGAAGAGCGTGCGCATCGGCGGCGACAAGCTCGACGAAGCCATTATTCAGTACGTGAAGCGCAAGTACAATTTGCTCATTGGTGAGCGCACCGCCGAGCAAATCAAAATCTCCATCGGCACGGCGTACCCGACCGATGAAGTGATGACGATGGAAATCAAGGGCCGTGACTTGGTGGCGGGTGTGCCGCGCACCTTGAGCATTACCAGCGACGAAATTCGCGACGCGCTGGCCGAGCCGGTGAACGGCATTGTCGAAGCCGTGAAGATGACGCTCGAGCGCACGCCGCCAGAGTTGGCCGGTGACATTGCCGACCGCGGCATCGTGCTCGCCGGTGGTGGCGCGTTGCTCAAAAACTTAGACACGCTCTTGCGTGAAGAAACGGGCTTGCCGGTGTTCCTCGCTGAAGACCCGCTCTCATCAGTGGTGATGGGTGCTGGCAAAGCGCTCGAATCGCTCGATATTTTGCGCCAAGTCTGCTCGCCGGGCTGAAGCGTCAATTACTTAAGGACAGGTCGTCGTGTAGTGGAGGCATTGGCCTGAGCTCGCGTGCGCGCAGTTTTTGTGCGTGCCGTCTTTCGGGTCGAACATGCACTTTGGCTCGCAGGTCACCGTGTAGTGCCGGCATTGGCCTGCGCTTTTGTGCGCGCACGCTTTGTAGGTCTGCGTCTTGGGTTCGAACATGCATTCTGGCTCGCACGTGGAGCTAAAATGCATGCACTTGCCGGCGCTCAAGTGAACGCAGTGTTTGTACGTTTGGTCTTTCGCGTCGTACAGGCACGGGTCATCGGCCCAGGCCGGGCGGCCAAGCGAAAGCGCGAGAAGGGCACTCCAGGTGAGAAACAAAGGTTTCATGCTTGAGGGAATACCCAACAGACGGCGTGGTGAGTGAAAAGAGACTTGGCTGAGCAGCTGCAAATGCAAGGGGCCTGGGTGTAGGGTGTCGGCTCAATGTCTGGCTTTCGGTCTGTGGCCATCGGTGTTTTGTGCGGCGGTGTGTTCTTCACCGCGTGCACGCTCGAGCCGATATTTCTGCGCGACGACACCGTATTCGCCTGCGCCACGTCGACAGACTGCACTTCGGGTTTCACCTGCGTCGAAGGCGTGTGTCGAGACGAAGACGCAGAGCGCGACGCCGGTCATTTCGATGCGGGTGCTGATTGCCCAGCCAGCACCGTGTCGTGCAAACCCGACGCGGGCTTCGACTAAGACAGCTGCCTGCTGAAGGTGGTGCGCAGTGGGTGTCAATTCGACGTGGTGCCATTCGCGAGTATCCTTCGAAATGAAATGAAAGGGCTCTCGCCTGCGGCCGCCAGCTTGGGGTGCCTGTTCTTCGCTGCCTGTAGTTGTGAGCCGCTGTTTTCTTTCGACGCCTCTTTCGCTTGCAGCTCGAGCAACCAGTGCGCGCCCGGTTTCTCTTGCCGCGAGGGCATTTGTCAGGCGGGCGATTTTCTCTTCGACGCTGGCCGAGATGCCGGCCCAGCAGATGCAGGGCCTACCGATGCGGGCGTACGCGATGCCGGTATCGACGCAGGTGCACCCGACGGCGGTGCCGATGCCGGCGTCGATGCGGGAAGTGACGCGGGAGACGACAGGGACGCCGGGTTTGACGCCGGAGCTCCTGATGCAGGGCCGCCGTTCGACGGAGGGCCCGCGTGGACCGCTATCGACATTGGCAATTTCGTCGCGCCGGGCACGGTCAATTACAGCGGCAACCGCATCACGGTGGCGATGCACGCGGGAGACATTTGGAACGACTTAGACGACTTTTATTTCTTGTACCAAGTGCGCTCGGGGGATTTACAAATCACCGCGCAGGTTTTCAGCATCGACGCCGGCTCTGAATGGGGAAAAGCCGGGGTGATGGTGCGTCAGGCGCTCACCCGTTCGTCTCCCAATGCTTTCGTGATGTTCAGCCGCGACCATGCGTATGGCTTTCAAATGCGTGACGCCGGCTTGGGTTACACCGGGCCGGGAGCAAACCTCGCTCCGCAGCCCGAGCGTGCGCCTTATTGGGTGCGGTTGGTGCGTCAGAATGGCGTCATCACTGCTTACCAGTCGGCAGACGGTGGGGCCTTCGTTGCGTTCGGTAGCTTGCCTGACCCTTTCACCGACCCGGTTTTCGTGGGGCTCGCGGTGTCATCAGAGGTTTTCACCGCGGGTAACATCGCTGAGTTTCGCTCGGTGGTGTTGACGACGCCGTAACCACGGCGCAGTCGCTCCACGCCCTGCCTGTCGCTACGGTTGTTGCAAACGACGCCGTGCTGCGGCGCGGAAACGCTGTGGCCGCTCTACAGGTGGTCGTCCGTCGCTGCCAAGCTGCCGCTGACGCCAAAGACGACCGAACACGTTGAATTGATCCACTTGGCGAAAAATTGCCAGAACACGATTCCGACCAGAGCCAGCGCGAGCACGCTACCAAATGCCAGCATCACGCCTGGTAGCTCCGTGTCGCCGAACATCGCGGACATGCCTATTGGGAGCAGCGCAGCCAAGCTGCTGGTCAGCAGCATTGCAATCACCCATTTCGCGATGAAGTGAGCACTGTCGCGCTGGCCGCACTGGGGGCACGGGCACAGCTTCAGCATGTCGTTCTCGTCTACACGTGCGCTATGTCGCGCAGCGTCTATCGCTTCACCTGAAATCCCATAGGCCGTCGACAGGCCGGTTCCGCTGGCTTTCACCAGTACCTTGTCTTCGAAGCCGCAGAAGCGACATTCGTAGTACCTGAGGTTCTTGGTTTCGATGCGAGCGGTCTGACGTACGACTGGAATAGGCACCATGACCTTCAGTTGGGTCAGGCCTTGCTGATCCGTCAGATGAAGTCGCGAAGGGGCAGCAGGCGAGGCGTCAGCACCGCCCCGCGTTCAAGGCCCCGTGCCGTACGCGTAGTGGTACGGAATCTCGAGATCCAGACCATCGGTGGTCGGGCCCGAGCGAAGCACGGTGGACCGAATAGGCAGGTACGGCCACGACGGCACCAGGGCCGCCGTGCCGATTAAATCAGACAGCGACTTGTTGGTGACGAGCGCCGCGAGCATTCGACCTTGCCCGGGGCTGAGGTTCCAGCCGGGAAGGAAGCCCGGAGCCGAGCTCAAGTCAGGCTGCGTGTAGCTCATCACGCCGGCCAGGTAGCCATTGCTAATCACCGACGACCATCGCGGAGTGCTGTTGAAGAACGGAGAATTTTCGCTTGCGAAGAGGTACCCGCGGGCTCCTGCCACCGCCGACCAGGTGACATGGAGCCGTTCATAAGTACCGCTCTGGGCGAGGGTGACGGTGGGTGCCAGCATCGCGAGCTTGGGTTCGGCGAGCGCGGTGTTGGCCGGTACCGCGAAGAACCGGAAGTTCTCGGTGCCGACGCCCGCGTGGTGAAGAAAGTGAACGTCGCCGGGTTGTTGCGCCGCGGCCGGAATGCCAGCGCAGGGCACCGGGCTGCCGTAATTCTGCGAAAGAGGGCCGATGTCTGCCCACGTGCCACCCGCGGTGAGCCAGTGGCACTCGGGTCCCGCGAAGCCATTCAACCCCGAGGCGCTGAAGGGAACGGTCGCCCAGGCGGTCGAGTAGTCGACCGTGCGAGGCGCGGGGTCGTTGGGCACATGTCGCTCCACGATGACGTGACTCTGCGCAGGCGGGTAGGCGCCGGACCCTTGCTTGCCTTCGAGGTGAACGAGGTCGCTCGCAAGGCTCGGGTAGCCCCACCCAGGCCAAGACGTGGGGGTAAGCCCTGACGTTAGGCCCGCATAGCTGAAAGACAACCGAAACCAATTCGAGAACGAGCCGGGAGGTGTCCGGCACGCGTTGACGATTGAATGCGTCTCGGCGAGGGTCACGTGGTACAGGCGCACCTCGACGTCGCCCCCGCTGGCGCACACCACTGCGACGGTGAGCGGCAACGACGGGTCTACCGTCACCACCGCCGTGCCACCGTCTATGGCCAGTGCGCGAAATGCCATGCTGCCTTGCTGTACGCCCGCCCAATCTGGAGGGCTGGGGTCGGCGCCGAGACGGTAGTTGACGATGGTGAACGCGATGCCGCCGTCGATGAGGGCAGCTTTTGCGTCGAAGCCGGCGTCCCCACCCGCATCAAAGGAGCCAGCATCGGGAGTGCCGGCGTCAGAGTTCCCCGCGTCAGGTGTGCCCGCGTCGGTGTTGCCACCATCTGGAACGGAAGCATCGACGTCTGCCCCCGCGTCGACGCTCTGCTCGAGAACGCCGCACTGGCAGCCAAGCCACGAACAAAGGCTGATGATAATCAGCCCGTTACGCCCGAGGAAAACGCCCTTACCTGACATTGGACTCACGGGCCAAAGACGCGAGGTTTAGCCATCGGTTGCATCGACGGTGCCCACGAATAAACCGCGGCGTACGAGGCGCATGAGAAGTCACGACCCACAGCTTGATTGCAACCAATCTCGGCTCGGCCCGTCATCGGTCATGAACCGTTATTTTTCAATTTTGGCGTCATTGCTGGCCATCACCTCAAGTGGCTGTGTCATCGACAATGCGTCGACTCAAGGTGGACACAGTCCCCCTCCGGCGCATCAGCAAGCAGGCACCCTTGTTCCCCCCGGCTCGTACAACCCGAGCACTGGGGCCGTGCAGCACTCGTACTCGAATCAGTTTACGCCGCCACCATCACCTCCGCCGCCGCCTACTCCACGGCCGCGCTAACCCAACTCGCAAAGAAAACCGCCGCTAGCCCAAGCTCACGTCGCCCGCGCGCGCACCAAAAGCACCGTCGCGCCCACCACCAAGCCCGTGGCGGCGATGGTTTGCACATCAATGTGCTCTGCGCCGACGAAAGCGCCGAGCAGCACCGCCACCACCGGGTTGACATAGGCGTAGCTCATCGCCAGAGCGGGGCGGGTATTCTTAAGCAGCCAGGTGTACGCAGTGAAGCCGAGCAGCGAGCCGGCGAACGCCAAATAAGCGAGCGCGGCCCAGGTTGAGCGCGGAGCCTGCAGCGACCACGCTTCACCCTTTATCGCGCTGACCAACAACATCGCCACGCCACCGGTGAGCATTTGCGTCACCGATGACATCAGCCCGCCCGGCAGCGGCCAACGGCGCGCGAGCAATGAGCCGAGCGCCCAACCCAACGGAGCGAGAAACAACACGAATGCGAAAAAAGGCTCGGCGCGCAATTCTCCGCCCAGACTCAGCACGGCCACGCCGATAAACCCCAGCACCATGCCCAGCCATTCACGTGCGGTGCCGGTTTGGCCGAAAAAAGGGCCCATGGCCGCGGCGCACAACGGCATGGTGGCGCAGACAATCGCTGCGACTGACGAAGACAAGCGCGTCTGAGCCCAGGCGACCAACCCGTTGCCGAAGACAAACATCAGCGCGCCCACCGGGGCTGACCAAGCCCACTGCTTGAGTGACGCATGGGCTTCACCCCGCAGCCCCAGAAGCCCCCACAATGCAGACCCGGCGATGAGATAGCGGAGCGCGCCGATATAGAACGGCGGCATCTCGTGAACGGCAATGTGCAGCACCAAGTACGTAGAACCCCACACGCCGTACAGCAGCAGCAGCAGCGCCGCGACCGTGGTGGTGCGCGCAGCAGAAGTCGGTGTGTCCATGGCGCTTTAGCGTTTAGGCGGCAGCCGCGAAGGCTGCGCACGCACAGGAGGCCGGGTGGTGCCGCTGCCCGCCGACGGCCGTGGCGCGTTGCGAATGGCCGGGCGCGGAGCTGATTCGTATTCTTGCATTTCGCCCAGCATCGACTGTGAGAGCTCGACTTTCGCTTCTTCATCGGCAGTGATGTGGCTGTCGCCGGTGTCGTCATCGACGTTGGTCTTGGCCGGCCGCGGCAGCGCTCGTGCAGAGGGCTGGGCGCGGGGTACGGGCGCCGTCGCGGGTGGAATCGGCTGGGCAATGCGAACTGTTTTCGAAGCCGGCACGTTGCTGACAGCGACGACTTGTGTCGGCGTGGCGATGGGTTGCCGCGCCCGCGGTTGCGTGGCTTGCTCCAGGTGCGCTTTGGCCAGCGCGTCGGCGCGCAGCTGCTGCTCAAAAGCGCGCAGTCGGTCGCTCGCGCCCTCGGGGTCGGGCAAGCCTGCTTCACGGTGTTTGAGTGAAGGCGCCCATTGCACCGCTACAGTTTCTCGGGCGTGCACTTGCGCGGGAGGTGGCACACCGTACGCAGCGGGGTCGAAAAAAACGTCGGTCAAATCGTTGAAGCCCAGCGTTTGGGCCTTGGGCAAGAGCAGCGGGAGCACTCCGGTGGGAGCGTGGTAGCCCAAAATGTGGCCTTGCTCGTCTTTGGCCACGGGAGAAAAAACGAAAATGTCTTGCGTGCGGTACTCGCCCTTTTCATTGAGCGGCAGCACTTCAGAAATCGCCGTCACCTTGCGCGTGCCGTCGTGCAACCGCTCGCAGCAAATAACCACGTTGATGGCCGACGCCACCTGGGCGCGCACCGCCACCAACGGCAGCTCGACCGCGCTCATTAAGGCCAGGCTCTCTAACCGGCGCAAGGTGTCGACGGGCGTGTTGGCGTGGGTGGTCGACATTGAGCCGCCGTGGCCGGTGTTCATCGCTTGAATCAGGTCGAACGCTTCGCCGCCGCGCACTTCGCCCACCACGATGCGGTCGGGCCGCAAGCGCAACGCCGACTGGAGCAAGTCGCCAATCGTCACCTGGCCCTTGCCGAACTTGTCGGCGGGGCGGCTCTCGAAGTTCACCTGGTGTTCTTGGTTGAGCTGCAGCTCGGCCGAATCTTCGAGCGTCAAAATGCGCTCATCGTTGGGTATCAGCGACGAGATGATGTTGAGCAACGTGGTTTTGCCCGAGCCCGTGCCGCCCGACACCACCACGTTCATCTTGGTGGCAATGCAGGCTTCGATGAAGCGCACCATTTCAGGGGTGAGCGCGCCGAAACCAATCAGCGCGTCGGTGCCGAGCTTGTCTTTGAAGAACTTGCGAATGGCAATCGAAGCGCCGCGCCGCGCGATGGGAGGCAACACCACGTGAATGCGGCTGCCGTCGGGCAAACGCGCGTCGAGCCGGGGGCGTTCATCGGTCAGCGGGCGGCCGACGAATTGCGCGATGTTGCGCGCCGCGCCGAGCAGGCCTTCTTCGGTGAAGCGCGCCTCGGTTTTACTGAGCTTGCCTTTGCGCTCTACCCAAATGTCGTCGGGCGCGTTGATGAGAATTTCACTCACCGAATCGTCATCGAGAAACGACAGCACTGGCTTCAAAAACGCCTTCAACGACTCGGCAAACAAGGTCATGGCTGCGAGCGATGCTAATCGATTGCCGGCGTAAAGCGCATGGCGCTAGCGTTCTTGTCTATGGCTCATTCACGCAAGCGCTCGCGTTCTCAGCCCGCTGCTTTGGCCAAAAAAAAGGTCAAAGCGAAGAGCGGAGGCACGCTGCCTTTCGAAATTGACCCCGCGCAGCTCGACGACACGCTCGAGAAGTTGAAGACCCAGCTCGTCGATTGGGCCAACAAGGGCCGCTACACCAAGGTGCGGTTCAAGTTTCGCGGCAAGCAGTTGCTGCCCGACATTCCCCTCGCGGCGGTGGCCGCCGTAGAAGGCGTCACGTTTTATTGGGGAGGCTTGCTGCGCGCGCTGGTCTTCAACTTGGCTGGCAAAACCGTGCTCGACGTTGAATTGATTAACGATTCAGAGCGCAAGCTGCACGAAGGCAAAGAGCAGCTCTTGGCGGGCGAGCTCGAAGCGGCGCTCACGCTCTTCAACCAAGCGCTGGCGATGGAGCGTACCAACCCCAAAGTGCATTTGAACTTGGGCGTGGCCTACAAGTTGAAGGGTGACTTAAGTGCCGCGCGCAAGGCGTTCAAAGCGGCGATGGCGCTCGATGCCCACGGGCCTTCGGGGCATGAAGCAGAGCGCAAATTGAAAGCGCTCGAAGGCACGCCGTCGGTGAGCGATGAGTGAAGCCGCCGCGCAGGCGCCGCACCCGGTGGGTCGCACCGGCATGCTCTGGCTCATGGTGTCTGACGCTTTCTCGTTCGCGGCCCTGTTCTTCGCCTTCGCTTGGTCGCGCAACTACGCGGTGGGTTTTCACGACGCGGCTGAACCGAAGGTCAGCGCGGGGTGGGGCGCGGCGCTCACGGGCGTGTTGGTGCTCTCGAGCGTGGCCATGGGTCTGGCCACCCGTTACGCCCAACGAGAAAAGTGGCGTCTTTCTGCATGGGCTACGGGCGTCACGGCGTTCAGCGGCGCGCTCTTCATCGCCATGCAGCTCGAAGAATATTTCGGGCTCGCGGGCATTCTCTTTGGCTTGCACCGCGAAGGCTTGCGCTTGGGTCAGAGCGCCTTCGCCAATTTGTTTTACGCGCTGACTGCTTTTCACGGCCTGCACGTGTTGTCGTGCGTGGTGCTGACCGGGGTGGCCAGTGTGGGGTTGCTGCGGCAAAAATTTTCAGCCGACACCCTTTCAGTCATTGGCCTGTGGGTGCAGTTCGTCGACGGGGTGTGGCTGTTCATTTTCGGAGCGGTGTACTTCTGATGACCGCGCTGTTGCTCGCTTGTGCGCACTGTGCGCAATCGGCGCCGCCGAGCGGGCTGCGCCAACTGGCCATCGTGCTGATGGTGCTCACCCCCTTTGTCGTCGCGGGGGTGGTGACGTGGCAGTTGGCGCGAAGCGTTAAGGCTGAGTGACGGTCAGCTTGTACTGCGACGTGAAGTGCGTGGGCAGGGTGTCGTCTCTGCCCGCCGCGTCACCGGTGACGAAAATTTTCTTCGCCAGCACGTAATAAGTGCCCGCAGAGAGAATTTTGTCGGCGGTAACGTTGAGGGTGACGCTGGCGCCTTCGTTGCTGCTGTACATGCTGGCGATTTCGGTGCCGCCGCTGTCGTAGAGCAGCAGGTGGCCGTTCAAGCTGGTGGGCACGTTTTCGAGCTTCACTTGCACCGCCTTGTTCGCGGCGAGCGTGACTGAGAACCAGTCGGCATAGTCGTCGTCGCCCGGCGCGCTGCCGCTCGAGTAACCGGCGAACAACGTGCCGTTCACGGGGGTGCCCAGCGTCATCGCCTTGGCGTCGGCGCGCGTGTCGTTGGGCTCGTACGCGTCGTTCACTTTCGTGTACGTGGTTTGCATGGTGTACCTGTACGGAGCGTCAGCCGCGAAAATGTTCTCAATCGCGAGGCGGTATTTCGCGCCCGCCTTGGCCGAAAAGAAGAGGCTCAAGTTGGCGCCGTCACCGCTCGCGTACTCGTTTCGAATCGCGCCGTTGTCGGCCACCGCGTAAATCGAGCCTTGAATGGTGCCGGCGCCCACGTTGGTCAGCTTCATTTGCACGAAGCCACCGGTGAGATCGTTGGGCGCGGTGATTTCGTACCAGTCTTCATCGGCTGGGTTGGCCTTGACGTCGAGGCACCCATTGATGCTGGTGCCAAAGGTGTACGCAGCCGCGGTGTCGCGTGTTTCATTGGGCTCGACTTCATTCACCACTCCGCACGGGCCAAGCATCGTTCCCGCGTCGGCGGCGCCGCCTGGGCCGCACGCCATTGCCAGGGTGCACACCGCCGCGGCCGTCAGAATTCGCATGGTCATATGGCGGGTGAGTTTCACCGCGCCACGCCACGCTGGCAAGAATGCTCTTCGAATCAATTCGCTACAGAATGTCGGCCCACCGTGGGCTGGCCGAGAACGCCGCGTGAATCAGGCCGACATGTGAGTACGCCTGCGGAAAATTGCCCCACATGCGCAAAGTCGACGTCTCGTAGTCTTCAGAGAGCAGCCCCAGCGGCGACAGGGCCGCGTGCACGTGCTTCATGACCTTTTGCGCGTCGTCGTACCGCCGGGTCACCGCGAGCGCTTCGACCAACCAAAACGTGCAGATAATGAAGGCCACGCTCGGTTTGCCAAAGCCGTCGTCGAGCTTGTAGCGAAACAACCAGCCGTCACGTGAAAGGGTGGTCCAAATGGCGTCGAGGGTGGCGTTGAGCCGCGCGTCGTCAGCCGGCAAGAATCGCAAATGCGCCATCTGCAGCAGCGACGCATCGAGCTCGTGGCCGCCGTAGCTGCCGACGAAGCTGTGGGCGTCGGCGTTCCACGCTTGGGTCAGTATCTCTTGTCGAATTTTCTCGGCTGATTGCGCGAATTCGTCGCGCAAATGCGGCGCATGGCGAGAGGCCACGGTGGTCATGCGGTCGGCCGCGGCCCAGCACATTAAGCTCGAGAAGGTCTGCGGCTGCCACTGGGTGCGGTATTCCCAAATGCCGGCGTCGGGCACGCCCGCCAGAGAAATGGCTTTGCGTGCCAGCTGCTCGAGCAGCTCGAGCGCGCTTTTGGAGCGTTCAGCCGCGAAGCGGTCGTCTAAGAAAACCGGTGTCAAGGCGAGCACCATTTCGCCGAAAATGTCGTGCTGCGAATGCACGGCCGCGGCGTTGCCCACGCGCACCGGCCCTTCGCCGTTGAAGCCCGCCCAGTGCCGCAAGGTGCTTTCGTCTAAGTCAGAGCGGCCGTCGACCCGGTAGAGCGGGTGCAGGTTGAGGTCGGGGTGGGCTCCGACAATGTTGAGCAGGTAAGCCGCGAAGGCTTCACGTTCTTCAAATTGCCCCAGCAGCCGAAACGCGTTGAGCGCGTAGTACGCGTCGCGCAGCCAGCAATAGCGGTAGTCCCACGTGCGGCCTGAGCCGGGCGATTCAGGAATCGAAGTGGTCATCGACGCCACGATGGCGCCGGTGTCTTCGAAGCAGTGCAGCTTGAGCACCAACGCCGAACGAATGACTTCTTGCTGGTACGCGGGAGGAATGTTGCAGCCCTTCACCCAGCGCCGCCAATAGCGCAGCGTTTCGTTGGTTTGCTTTTCGCACAACGGCGAAAGCGCTTCTTCGACGGGGGGCCCCCAAGTGAGCACCAAGTGTTGCCGCTGGTTCAACGTGAAGGGTTGGCCGTTGACGTACGAGAGCGGAATGTCGGTGGTGAGCCGCAGCTGGCTTTGAAAACCTTCGTAGCGCAGGTGGTTACTGCCCTGCAGCACTTGCGGCGTCTGCTTTGACCAGCCCAATTTGGGCAGGCACTGCACTTTGACGCGGGGTGAACCGTCGAGCGGCTCAATCACCCGGGTGAGCTGGGTGGGGCGAAAAAGCCGGTCATACTGCACGTAACGCGGCGCCAAGTCGATGACCCGAAAGCTGCCGGTGTCGGTTTTGAAGCGCGTCTCGAGCACGTTGCTGTTTTCGAGATAACGCTGCACGCCGGGGCTGCCGTCAGCGGCGCCCACCACGAAGCGGCCTGGGTCATTCTCGTCGAGCAGTGCGCCGAAGACCGGTTCTGAGTCGAACCGTGGCCAGCAGCACCACACCACCGAGCCCCAGCGGTCAATGAGCGCTGAATACTGGCAGTTACCTATCAACCCCATTTCTTCGAGTCGCATGGCCCTTTCGCCTTGGTGTCGGGTTTCAGGCATAAACAGTAAGCATTAATTGATTTGCTTACAAACAAATTTATGCGTAAAAAGGCATTATGTTCAGAGTCGTTAAGTTCCTAGGCGTTTTGATGGTTTGCCTGGGGGTACTCACCTACTTGGCGTGGCGGGTGGTTCACGACACCACCCGCGACTGGTGGGAAAAAGACATCAACCTGCGTGCGCAGTTGGTGGTGAACGGAGCCCGGCAGGGTTTGATTCGCCATTGGGAAACCCCGGGCGATGGGCTGAAAGGGTTGCTCACCGAAATTCTGCACGACGAGCGCATCATGGGAGTGGCTGCTTGCAACGCCGACGCTTCGTTGCTCGCCGAGACCCAAGATTTTCCCCGTCGGTTCAATTGCAATGAGCTTGGCTTGCACGTACGGCCGGCGGCCAACGCGCCCGGCCCGGAGTGGAAAGTGTGGTGGACCAAGGCCACTCTGCCCGGCGGTGATGTGCAAGTGAGCACCATACCGGTGCTCGACCAAGACGTGCCGCTCGGCTTCGTGGCCCTGGTGCACGACCTCAATTTCGTGGCGCGGCGCGAGGGTAAAACCCAGCGCTTCATTTTGGTGGCCTTCGCGGTGTTGGCGGGCGCGGCGTCGCTCATCACCCTGGTGGCGATACGGCTCTCATGGCGCAGTTGGTCAAATGAGTTGCGGCGCTTGGTGCGAGGCGGCGGGCCGCGGCCAGAGTTTCAGCCTCTGCTGCAAGACGTGCGTGAGCTGATAGACCGCATTTCTACCGAGCGCGAGGCCGACATTCAGGGCGGCGCGTGGACTCCGCAGCGCTTGAAGCACACGCTCAACCGTCACTTGCACGGCGAGAAGGTGGTGATTCTCGCCAACCGCGAGCCGTACATTCATGAGCGCACCGAAGACGGCCGCACCAAGGTGTTGCACCCGGCGAGTGGTTTGGTGACGGCGCTCGAACCGGTGATGCGCGCCTGCTCAGGCACCTGGGTGGCGCATGGCGGCGGCTCAGCTGACCGGGCCACGGTCGATGCGAAGGGGCGGGTGAAGGTGCCTCCCGGCGAAGAGTCGTACGTGGTGCGGCGGGTGTGGCTCAGCCCCGAAGAAGAGAAAGGCTACTATTACGGTTTTTCCAACGAAGGGCTGTGGCCGTTGTGTCACTTGGCGCACACCCGACCGCTCTTTCGCGGTGAAGACTACAAGTGCTACCGCGCGGTGAATCAAAAGTTCGCCGACGCGGTGTGTGAAGAAGTCGACTCGCCCGACCCCATTATCTTGGTGCAGGACTATCACTTCGCGCTGGCCCCGAAGATGATTCGCGACCGTCTGCCGCGCGCGACGGTGCTGATGTTCTGGCACATACCGTGGCCCAATTCAGAGCGCTTCGGCATTTGCCCGTGGCGCAACGAATTGTTGGAAGGCATGTTGGGCAGCTCGATTCTGGGTTTTCACACCCCCGTGCACTGCAACAACTTCGTCGACAGCGTCGAGCGTTTCATGGAGTCGCGCACCGACCGTGGGCAGAGCGCCATCGTGCACCACCAGCGCGCCACCTTGGTGCGGCCGTACCCCATTTCAGTGGAGTGGCCGAACCACTGGGCGCAGCTCTCGCCCCCGGTGGCCGAATGCCGGGCCGCGGTTTTTGCCGAGCTGGGTTTGAAGCCTGACGCGCTTTTGGGCGTGGGCGTCGACCGGCTCGACTACACCAAGGGCATCGAAGAGCGGCTCTTGGCCGTGGAGCGCATGCTCGAGCGCTACCCCGCCTTCGTGGGCCGGTTCACCTTCGTGCAGTTGGCCGCCCCCAGCCGCACGGTGATTGAGCGCTACCAGCAGCTCAACGCGCAAATCGAGGCCACGGCCCAGCGCATCAACCAGCGCTTCGGCCGCGACGATTACCGGCCGATTGTTCTGTTTCGCGCGCACCACGAGCCGCCCACCGTCTTCAAGTATTACCGGGCGGCCGACCTTTGTTACGTGAGCAGCCTGCATGACGGCATGAACTTGGTGGCGAAAGAGTTCATCGCCGCGCGCGACGACGAAAAGGGCGTGCTGGTGCTCTCGAGCTTCACCGGTGCGTCGCACGAGCTGACCGAAGCGCTCATCGTCAACCCGTACGACTTCGACGAAGCCGCGTCGGCTTTGGTGATGGCGCTCAACATGAGCGTAGAAGAGCAGCAAGACCGCATGCGCTCGATGCGGTCATTCGTGGCTGAGTTCAACGTGTACCGTTGGGCGGGCCGCATGTTGGTCGACGCCGCGCGGTTGCGTCGCCGTGACCGCCTGACCGGCAGGCTCAGTGAGCATTTGTTGACCGCGGAAGGTGGGTGAAGCCATGACCATGATGCGCATACTCTCGAAGACCAACCGCAGCGTGCTGCAGCAATTCGCGTGGTCGAGCGTGCTGTTGGCCTTCGATTACGACGGTACGTTGGCTCCCATTGTGACTGACCCCAAGCAAGCCTTCATGCGGCCTTCGACGCATGCCTTGTTAGAACAAGTGACCCAGCGCTACCCCTGCGCGGTGATTTCGGGGCGGGCGCAAGCCGACGCGCGGGAGCGGCTGCAAGGGGTGAAGGTGGTGAGCATCGTCGGCAACCATGGCCTTGAACCGTGGGAAGGCAGCGAGCGCTTTGTCAAAGAAGTGCGCGGGTGGCTGCCGGCACTGCAGCAACTGGCCAAGACGTTGCCGGGCGTGCGCGTGGAAGACAAAAATTTCTCGGTGGCGGTGCATTACCGCCGTTCGCGCGCGAAGAAGAAGGCGCGGCGGGCCATTTTGAAGGCGGCGGTCGGTTTGGGGCCGGTACGCATCATCGGCGGTAAGGCGGTGGTGAACATTTTGCCCTTCGATGCACCGCACAAAGGCATGGCGCTCGAACGAGAAAGGGCGCGGCTTCATTGCGATACCGCCATTTACGTGGGAGATGACGAAACCGACGAAGACGTTTTCACGTTAGACCAACCCGGCAGGCTCCTCACCATTCGAGTTGGCTCGAGCGCGAAGTCTTTGGCGACATATTGTTTGTTGAATCAGGGAGAAATTGACGAGCTTCTCAAGGTGCTGCTCGAGCTACGCGCGGGCGGTGAACATCAACAGCGAGCAGGAGGCTAAAGTGACCACCGAAAGTTCGATGAGAGAGAGTGAGGCCGTGCCCCCGTTGGGCGACGTGCTTGAGTTCTTGCGTGTCATTTGGGCGCTTGATCACGCATTGCAAAAGTCGTCGAAGCGCATGGTGACCCAGTTGGGAGTGACCGGGCCGCAGCGGTTGGTGGTTCGCATGGTGGGCCGTTTTCCCGGCATTGCCGCGCGCGAGCTGGCGGGCATTCTGCATATTCACCCCAGCACGCTGACGGGCATTTTGAAGCGGCTCGAAGCGTTGGAGCTGATTACCCGAAGGCCTCACCCGCGAGACCGCCGGCGCGCCTTTTTGGGGCTGACCCAGAAGGGCCGTGAAACCGATTTGAATTCAGAAGGTACGGTTGAAGCAGCGGTGAAGCAGGCCATCGCCGAGCTTGAAGCCGTCAAGATTGAGCACGCACAAGAAGTGCTGTCGAAGTTGACCTACGCGCTCGAGCCTCGTGCGGCGACGGTGGAGCCCGGTGCGGCGGCTCCCGCGGTGTAGTTCCCGCGCGTTCGGTGAGGCAGCGCCACCTATAAAAGAAGCATGATCGCAACGATTGCCTCTACAACTGCTTGATTTTTGGACACGGGGTGTTGGCATGAAGGTTGATGTAGGACAGCTAAAACACTTTCTCGGGAGTTCTCTATGGTTGCTCTTTCGCCTTCAATTTTGAGCACGGCCATCTCTTCTTCGAACGGCCCTATTTCAAATTCAAAGATCGACAAAAATCATTGGAGCAACGCAGCCAGCGAAATGGCCGACTATACGCTCTATTTGAACCGGCAGAGTGGCGACGAGGTTTTCGGGTTCATTCAGCTCGCGGCCAAGAATCACGAGTTTCAATACCGTGGTGCGGTTGATCGTGGTGTGCCGACTCCGGTGCGCACGGACCTGCCGGCGGGTTGGCTGGCGAAAGAAGACATTGGAGCGCTTCGCACCCGTATCGACACGCTTGAGGCAGGCTCACCCCTCAAGGGCTTAACGGGTCAGCCGACTTTCACGCAGGTGGAGTCGGCGAAGGCCTTCTACGCGAACCCTGCGCGGGCCGAGTTGGGTGACTTGTACGAGCGATTGTCGTTGGCGCTTCGGCCTTTGGAGCCCCGGCGCGTGGCCCAAGCTTTGCCGCCTAAGCAGCAGCAAGCGCTCACCGAAGCGATTGGCGGCAACGTTGCCCAAATTGACGGAATACTTCGCGACATCGACACCGAATTCACACAGGTGACTGAGCAGCTGAATGTCTTGAACGGCAATCTTCAGAAGACCGAGACCTTGTTGTCGACGCTGACTCCGGGCACCGACGAGTACAAAACGGTCGCTGGCCAGTTGAAAGATTTGCTGAGTGAGCAGGCGAAGTTAAAAACCGCCCTAAGCATCTTCGAATCGCGCATCGCTGCGAATCTCGCCAACCGCGCAGAGATTCTTAACCAGATTCGCAACTTGCGCTGAAGCAGCCCCGCGCTATTGCAAAATGCGCTTCAGCTCTTCTTTGTCGTTCCCAAAGGTGAACACTTCGTAGAGCTTGAATTTGTTTTCGGGGTCTAAAATGCGCGGCTGAAGCAGCCGCGCCGCCTGCAGCTTGTCTTGCGAGAAGTCGAAGTCGCCCAGCACCTCGGCCACTTGCGCCACCACGAAATAATGCGCCGTCACCGCTTGCTCGAGCACGCGCAGCTTGTTGGCTGAAAATGATTCACCGCGAATCGCCCGGCGCAGCGCACCAAACTGTGGCGCGGCCATTGGGTACACCACTGGAGCGGCCACCGGCGGAGGGGGCGGCACCACCCCCTCGTCGCGACGGTCATCACGTCTGTCATCTCGTCTGTCATCTCGACGGTTGTCACGGCTCCAGTCGCGGGCCCGGGGCGCCGCTTCGAGCGCACTGCGGGTGCGTTCTAACTCGGCGCGGGCGTTCTGCAGCAAAGTCAGCACTTGGCGGTCACGCCGCGAAGCGCGGGCGAGCGCGTCATTGACGTTCTGGAGCGCGGTCTGCACCTGACGCAGCAAATCGCTCTTGTCGAGCACCACGTCGTCGTTGCGCCAGCCGCCCCGGTCGTCGGCCCAGGTCTGCGCTGCGCACAGCAGTACACCCACCACCAGCAAGTGCCGCATCGAATGCTCCTTGTAAAGAATGCTTTTTTTCAAAACCGCGCCGAAACTGACGCGGCGTCTGGGGTCGACATTCTTTCGTGGCAAACCCGCTGCCGCAACAAGCGTTTACTGGCCGATGAAGGGTAAGAATTCTGCGCACCCGCCGTCGCCCGTGCAGCAGTAACCGGTGCTGCTGTTGCACGTTGTGCCCGGGTATTGAGAGCAGAAGCCGCTTTGGCTGTCGCATGAGGGAAAGAGCATGCCCGTGTCGAAACCGTTGGGGTCGCTGATGGTGTAGCAGGTGTAACCCGGCCGGTTTGCCTCGCTCTTGCCGCTGCTCGGCGTACAGCGGGTGACGCAGAAGCCGGCGCCGGTGTACTGCATTGTTTGTGAGTCGACGTCTCTTGCGCAGAGTTTACCTATGCCGCAGAGGGTGCCGGTGGCGTCATCATAGCAAGCTGCGCTGCACATGCCGCCTTGAAAGCTGCCGCTCGCAGCTTGTGGCTGACAGAAGCCGAGCACCGGGTCGGGCGGGTTTTGGCATTGCGAATTGTTGGTGCAAGCGTTGCCTACTTTGTTCGCCGGGGTGCCTCCGTACCAATCGGGAAGAGGGTTGAGCCAGCAGATGCCCGGGTCGTCTGGTCCGGTGACGTCAATGCAGGTGTAGCCGCTGCGGCAACCGGTGTTTTGACCGGGCGTTGGGCAACGCGCGAAGCACATGCCGGCTTTCTCACCTCGGCCCCACACGGTAATGTCCTCGGGGCCACCACGGCAAAGGCCTGCGGCATTGATGCCGCACGGCATATGGGGTGTCGAGCAAGGTGAAGTGCAGTAGCCCTGTGGGTAGGTGACGCCGTTGTCGGTCACTTTGCGACATTTGAAGCCCGTGCCCAACGCCGAGCAGTCGTTGTCGGTGGTGCACGCGCTGCCGATTTGGCCGTTGCCTTGTCCGCCGCCCGTTCCTCCACCTCCACCGGTGCCGGTACTGCCACCCGTACCGGTCTGCATGCAATCACCTGCGATGCAGGCCTGGTTCACCTGGCAAATGGCGCAGCTTTTTCCCCCGCTGCCGCAATTGTTCGATGCGACGCCCGGCCAACAGACATTGTTGGCGCAACAGCCAGCGCAATTGTTGCTGTTGCATGGGGCGATGCCGCCTCCGCCGCCAGGCCCGCCTCCCATCGGTGCTTCACCGCCGCCGGTGTTGACGCCACCGCCCGTTGGAGTGTTACCGCCGCCGGTATTGATGCCGCCGCCGGGCCCGCCTCCCATTGGTGTTTCGCCGCCGCCGGTGTTGCCGCCACCCGTTGGAGTGTTACCACCACCAGCGTTGGTACCTCCGCCCGTGCCGCTGTTGCCGCCAGAGCCGGTAATCAGGCCGCACAAACCGCCGATGCAGGTTTGGTTGAAGGGGCACTGCACGCACGCGTTGCCGTTGATGCCACAGGCGCCGGGCGCGAAGCCGCCCTCGCACTGGCCGGTTGATGAGCAGCAGCCTCTGCAATCAGCGCTGCACGTGGGCGCGGGAGCCGTGCTGCAAGCGGGCACCACGGCAAGCAGAAACCCCAGCGTGAAACCCACGGCGAGAAAACGAGCAGAAACCTTCGACATTTTTGTGCGTGAGCCCATGGCGACCTTTGAAAAAGTGGCCGATGAATCAGCCGCACGCCAAACCCGCGAGGCACGAATGGGGTGCAACAAACCTTTTTTACGGCGCCGTGGCCCGAGGTTGTGGCAGCAGCACACCACCTGTCTGCGAGGCTTCGAGCATGCCGCACGCCGCCGCGATGTCTTTGCCTCCTGAATAGCGCCGCGCGATGGGCGCTTTCAAAATCTGCAGGTGGTCGCGAAAACGTTTCAGCTCTTCAGCACCGGGAGGCAGGTACTTTCCCGTGGGATCCGACACGTCGATGAGGTCGACTTTAATGGGAATGCCGTCGAACGTTTGGGCCAGCGCTTCGGCGTCTTCACGCCCGGTGTTGAAGCCGGCAATCACCACGTACGCCAGCATCGCGCGTTCTTTGCGGGTGAGCGCGTACTCGCGAATGACTTCGACCAATGAGGGCAAGGGGTGCGTTTTTTCCACCGGCAGCACCTGGGCGCGCTTTTCGGCAATCGCCGAGGTCAGTGAAAAAGCCAACCGGTACGGCAAGTCTTCGCGCAGAAAACGACGAATGCCGGGCACCCAACCCGCGGTCGAAAAGGTGATGGCGCGGCCTGAAATAGCGAGCCCCGCGGGGTGGCACATGACGCGGGCGGCGCGGGTGGCTTCGTTGTAATTGAGCAGCGGCTCGCCCATGCCCATGAACACCACGCCGCGCACGGGGCGGTCGGCTTCAGAGCGAATGGCCATCACCTGGTCGACGATTTCCCATGACTCCAAGTTGCGTTTGAAGCCGAGCTTGCCGGTTTGGCAAAAGTCGCACGCCAGCGCGCAGCCCACCTGTGAAGAAACGCAGACGATGTACTTGGTATCAAAGAGGGGAATGCGCACTGCCTCGAAGCGACCTCCGAGGGAAGACGAAAAGAGGTACTTCACGAAGCCGTCGTCAGCCTTGCGGCGCTCGACGATGGTGAGCGACGGTAGCTCGCTGTTCGCCACCACCCAGTCAGACACGCGCTTGGGCACCTGAGGAGCGGCTTTCACGTCGTCGAGCGACTGGGCGTGGTGCGCGAAGACCGAAGCGAAGAGTTTGAGCACCGCGGTTTTGCTGGGGTTGAACGGCGCCAGCGCAGCGGTGAGGCCCTCGAAGTCGAGGTTCTTCAAGTTGAGCTTGGCTTGTTGCACGGTGGGCCACGCCCTGTAGCCCTGGCGCCCGGCTCGAAGCAAGGCGTGGGCCCTGCGTGTTTTCAAGGAGCCGTGGAATGAACCACCGCTTCGGCCAGTGTCTTCACTTTTTCGCGCACTGAACGAAGGCGCGGCCCGGTCTCGTTGCCGCTGAGTGGAAATTCGAGCGTCTTCGTTTTGCCCGAAATGAAGGCCGCCGCGGCTTCGCAGAACGCTTCGGCGCGCAGGTGGCCCGAGTGGCCGTAACCTATGGTTTCGATGAGCTGACTCTGCGGCCATTTCTGCGCCACTTGCTGTAACAGCGCGAACGGCACTTCGTCGTCGCCACGGTCGTGCACCAGCACCGCGGGCGTTGAAAGCCGCGTGCTGACAACACGCAAGTCGAACTGCGAAATGGGGCCGAAAATTTTTTCAATGCGTCGCAGCATGCCGTCAGCACGCGCGGGTGACAGGCCGGCCGCGGCGACAGAGCGGCGTACGAAGGTCTCCATTTCGACCGGGGGGGCAATGAGCAGCACCTTCTGGGGCTGAAACCCTTCGCGCAGCGCGAGGGCAGAGGCAGCAGCTCCGAATGAATGCGAAATGACCGCCTGGGGGCGCAGCCGCAAGAAGACCGACGTCAGTGTGTCGGCCAACGCCGGCAAGGTGAGCCAGTGGCCTTCACTCTGGCCGTGCGCGGGCAAGTCAATCGCCACCACGTGAAAGCCCGCTTTGAGCAGCGGCGGTACGAAGTGCTGCATTTGTCCCGAATAACCGCTCCACCCGTGCACCAGCAGCACGGTGGGGCCTTCGCCCCATTCCCACGCCATCAACGGGTGGCCCGCCGCCTCGAGGTTGAACTTGCGCGCGCCGGGAACCGCCGGCTCTCTGGGCACACGGGGCCGCCGGGGTTTTCCGAAACGCGCCAGCGCTGTTTGCTCCAGCCAACCTGGAGCGACACGCTCTAACGCGGCGAGCAGAATACGACCGGTCGTGCTTTTATGGGTGGGTTGTGAGGCGGGTTTCATGGCGGGCTCCTTCATCGCGAGGTTTTACGGTTTGGCCGAATCGAGCAGGCGCGCGAAGGCGGCCCGGG
This sequence comes from Myxococcaceae bacterium, assembly GCA_019694575.1. GTDB lineage: Bacteria > Myxococcota > Myxococcia > Myxococcales > Myxococcaceae > JAIBBR01. Next base: position 7,258 of record JAIBBR010000028.1, on the reverse strand, counting down.
CGCGCTTCATCGCTTTGGGGTCGCGAAGAAGCCTAAACGAATGGTGAAAGCCCAAGATGAGGCCTTGGGCTTCGAAAGCGAACTGCTCGGTATCGAGACCGGAGCGAAAGTGGCCTTCTTCGACGCACAGCCGGGCGGCGCGGGCGATGGTGGCGAGCAGCGCCTGTTGTGAGCTGACCAGCACCGAACGCGGCGCGCCCCAGTGGTCATCGAGCTCGGCGCTCGCCTGAGGAAAAAGACACCCGCCGGGCATCTTGGGGTCGGTGCCCCATTCAAGCCAGTGGTTGAACATTGCCTCCAAACGCGGCAGCCCACGAGGGGCTTTGAGTGCAGGCTTGATGACCTGCTCAGTGAAGGTGTCGGCCGCGTGCTTGAGCACCGCCACCTGCAGCTCTTCTTTGGAGCCAAAGTGAGCGAACAAACCGCTCTTCGACATGTTGAGCGCGTCTGAAAGCGAGCCCAACGACAAGCCATTGAGCCCATCGCGGCCTGCCAGCAAGAAAGCCCGCTCGATGATTCGTTCTCGGGTGCTTTCGCCTTTTGACATGTAAAAATAGTACGACCGGTCGGTCTTGAGCGCAAGCCGTTGTGCTGGCCAAGTGAAAAGCCGAGTGTTACGGCACAGATGCGATGGCTGGCGAAGACGACGACATTCCGTATTGGGTGCTGATAAGCGTGCTCTTCAGCTCGGTGCCGCTGACTGCGGCGCTGGCGATGTCGCTGCACCAAGTGGCTTTTGAGCTCTACCAAAGTGGCGACAACGAGGGCGCGGTAGACCAACCCTTGGCGCACGGCGTGGTGCGCAACGCGAGGCGCGACGCGATGCTGGGCACCAGCGGCGGGCCGATGTTCGAGGCCGAGCTCGAGACTGAACGCGGCAAAGCCGAAGTGCGCTTTTTGCTCACGCGCCAGGGGTTGGCGTTGATGCTGCAGCGAGCTGAAGCGGCTCCCGCGTCGCGCTCGATGATGAACTGAACAAGCACTCAGCAGCTATCAGCGGGCGCTGATTTCGGGCGGAGTGACGAGCACCATCACGTCGTCGACCAGAATGTGCCCCCAGCCCGTGGTCGATTTGTCTACCACTTCCAACAAAAGTGGCTCGCCTTTGGGGTTCTTCGCTTCGAGCACCGCGGGCCGCAACACTTCATCGCCACGCCCGCAGGTGCGCGCCGCTTCTTTTGCTCCCACTTTCAGCGCGACATAGACCGTGTTGCAGTCGCCGCCGCCGCCCACGAGCAAATTCACGAAAACATGCGACGTGTCGGGCAGCTGCCAACTCAAGCGGCCAGTGGTGACGTCAGTGCCGTGGTAGCTGTTGGCGAAGCGCGCACCGTGAATGCCCGTCACCGCCGACTGCTGCGGCAGTGGGCCTGACACCGGCTTGCCGAAGGCGTTGCCCTCGACGGTCATTTCTTTGGGGAACTGCTCTTCTTCAAACGAAAACCGCTGCGCCAGTGAGCTGTACCAAGTAGCGCGTGCAAGGGTGGCGGGCGGCAATTCGTGCTCCAGCTTGCGCAGCTCACCCAAGGCCGCGCCATCGCCCTTGCCCTCGAGAAACGCGAGTCGCGCGGCTTCACCCACCGGCTGAAAACGCAGCGCGTCGATGAGCACTTCGCGGCCGGGCCCCGCGTCGTCGTCGCTCACTTCGAGCTTGGCGCGCGTCGCGCCCGCCGGCATCGCCCATTCGTGGGTAACCAGGCCCGTTTGTGGCTCGAGCGCTTCTTCGGCCACCACTTGCCAACCTTCGGCCGTCTGTGCGCTCACCTTCACGCTGCCTTTTTGCGCCAGGCCTCCGAGCGAAACGCGCAGCACCTGACCGCTCTGCGCCGCGTCTTCCCACTGAAAAGTGCCGGCGCCGCCTTGTGAGCTGAGCCAACCTTCACCGCTCGCGCCCACGGGAGCGGCCCCCTTTTCGAGATGAAAACTGCCGCTCAGGCTGACTGTTTTGGGTACGTGTCCTTCGAAGTCAGCAATCGCCGCGAGCCGTGCTTCTAACCGCGCCAACCGGCGTGGCCCTTCGGAGTCTTTTTCGAGAAAGCGCCGATAAAACCCGAACGCCTTCAACACCTGGGCGCGGTCATTCGAAGCAGCGAAGCGCTGAATGTCGCCCTCGACGTTGGGAGCTGAGCCGCCGCCTTTGACCATCGCCGAGGCCACCTTGCCGTCGTAGCGAACGAACCACATGGGCAGCCCGGGCACCGACGCGGCGGTCTCGTCTTTCCAGTCGCCCCACAACGGCACGTCGGCGAGCACCGTCTGTTGCTCCCACACGTCGTCGAAGTCAGCGTGTTTCTCGTGGCCGGGCCGGCCGCGCGCGGCAATGGGTTTGTGTGCGACGCGGCGATTCACCAGCCCGTAGGTGTCGATAATAGGCAGGCGCGAGTAGTAGCCCACCATGCCCACGCAGCCGGTGGCGAAGACGGGTTGTACGCCCTCCACCGGGAACGTTTTCTCGAGCGATTTGCCGACGCCGTAGAGCCCGCCTTGCAGCTCCACCTGCGGGTAGACCTGCTTCACTGGGTAAAATGTCTCTTCGGCGGCGAGGTTCCACTTCTTCTCGAGCGGCCCGATGATTTTGGTGGGCACCACGGCGAAAGCGAACGCCGCCACCGCGGCCATGGTCACCGCGCCGCGCCACAGGCCATGGCCTAGGCGGCCTCGCAAATGGGCGCGAGAACGCAGCGACACTTCGGTGAGCGCGGCCATCAACGGCAGCAGGGTGATGAAGAAGCGGTGCTCCATGAAATCGCCGCCCACGCGCACCACGTAGGTGCCCATCAGCGCCACCGAGGCGAGCGCGAACACGCGCAGCCGTGCTTCTAAACCGTTCGACGGCCAACCGAGCACCGCGAGCAGCAACGCCGGAGCGCCGAGCCACGCCCCGGTGGTGAGCAAGAAGTGAGCGAGGTAAACGAAGCCCTGCGCGAGGTACGTTTCTCCGCCCGACTTTGCGTAATAGGTGTTGGGGTAGAAATCGCCGTACGCGTGCCACCGCCAGAACCAATAGGGAATGAAAATTAAAATGAAGGGCGCGGCGAAGGTGAGGGCGCGCTTCCACGGAATGCGGCGAAAAAAGGGCAAATCGCGGTGATGAAAAAAGCCTTCGACGACGAAGCCCACGCCCATCGCCACGCCGTAGAGAATATGGTCAGGCCGGGTAAGCGCGGCGGCGGTGAAGGCCAAGCCGCTCAGCAACGGCCCGCGTGAGAAGGTCGACGCGTAGAGCCCGAGCAGCACCCAAAATGCAGCGGGCATTGTTTCTAAGCCCGAGCTGCCAAAGGTGGTGAAGGCGCTCGACAATGCCATTGCCCACATCGCGTAGACGATGACCGGCGCCGGCAATGACAGCTCGCGGCAGACCTTGCGCACAAAGGCGGTGAGCAGCACCAACGCTAAGGCGAAGCAGGCCAGGTTGCCGAACAGTGCGGTGCGCGGCAAGTCGAAACCCACTTTCGCCAGCAAGCCCAAGCCGAGCGCCCAGAGAAAATTGGTGTAGCCCTCGACCCATTCGCCGAGGTTGAAGACCAGGCCGTGCCCGCGGGCGAAGTTCGCTGAGTAATGCAGTGTGATGTACGCGTCGTCACACAGCCAAAGCACCTTCCACGCCTTGAAGAGGCCGATGACGAGCGCGCAGGTAATAGAGGCGCCGCTCAGCACCGCGGCGAGCCGGGGAAAACGCTCGCGGTAGGTGCGCTCAAACCAGAGGGCCAGCAGCGTCAGCGCGAAGGCGAGCGCCAGCCACGCCACGTTCGCGCTCCAGGCGTTCAAAGTGTCTTGGAACATGCCTTCGCTTTTTTCCGGTGGAAAAATCGGCCTTCGTGCACTGCTCTAGCGTGCGCTCGCGGCTAACGGCAAGAGGTGCCCAGGCGGCTCTCGGTGTTCGTGAGTGCACAGGGGGCTTTAAAGAGCGGTTGGGAAAGGCCGCAATCAGTCGGACACCCCGGCCGGGGCTTCTTGGGGAGCAAATGGCTGTTTCAGGGGTACGGGGCCACTGGCGCGATTTTCAGCGGCGTTGTTTCACGCCTTCTCGGGTGCGTATCGTTTGGTTCGACGGCCGTCTTTCAAATCTGATCAGAGGCAGTTATGTCACCGCGAACCGACTTTGGCCGGTCCGTCAGGAGTGCGCTATGCCTGCACCAAGAAATTCATTTTTTCTCGCAGTTTCGTCGCTGTTGCTCCTGCCGCTGGCGTCTCATGCTGAAGAAGAGACCCAGAGCGTTGCTCCAACTGTTCACCGCAGTGTTCGCCCCGGCCGTGACGACAGCGTACGCCCTCACTTTTTAACGCCAGCGTGAACCGTTTTCTTCTTGTTTGCTTCGGCGGTGGTCTCGGCAGCGGAGCCCGCTACGCCGCAGCGCTGCTCGGTGCTCGCTGGAACGCAACCGCTTTTCCCTACGCCACGCTGGCGGTGAACATCGTCGGCGCGTTTCTCATCTCAGTGGTGATGGGGCTCACCCTGCGAGGAGAAGCCATTTCTTCTGAAGCCAAGCTTTTCTTCGCCACCGGCATACTTGGTGGCTTCACCACCTTCTCTTCCTTCAGCTTCGAGACCGTCACCCTGGCGCAAAGGGGGCAGTGGGCCGCCGCGGCGCTCTACGTCACCCTGAGCCTGCTCTGCGGTTTGGGCGCCACCGCGCTCGGCATGGTGTTGATGCGTTGACCAAACTGCTGTCTCGCTGACGGCGTAAATTTCGAACAGTTCGCTAAGTCACTCTGTGCTACTTGCAGCCGTCGGTGGCGCTCTCGCTTCCCTCTCTGTTCGGCGTTCTCGGCATTGGGCTGCCGCATGACGCGTCGAAGCACGGCAAGCTCATCGACGACGTTTTGGCGTTCAGCCACCTCACCGACGCCGCGATGCTCGGGCTGGTGTTGCTGGGCATCGTCTTCGCGGTGCTGCGTTACGGGCGCAAACACACCGCCATTTACGACAAGGGCGAAGCCGGCACGCAGAAGCTGCGCACGGTGACGTTGGTGGCGTTGGTGGTGCTCGGCGTCGACGGTGGCTTGCTCTATTCATCAGAAAAGGGCCTGCGCGAAATCTTCTGGAACTTCGCCATACCCGCGAGCAATCTCGATACGGTGCGCATCGAAATCAACGCGCACCAATGGGCGTGGGACATTCGCTATGCCGGCGCCGACAGACAGTTCGCCACGCCAGCCCGCGCGAGCAGCGACGACATCGTGGTGTGGAATGAGCTGTGGGTGCCGGTGAATACGCCAGTGCATGTGCAGCTCACGTCGACTGACGTGGTGCACGGTTTTTCGCTGCCCAACTTTCGCGTCAAGGTCGATGCGGTGCCGGGCACGGTGAATCAGCTGTGGTTCGAAGCGGCCGAGACGGGCGTTTTCGAGTTCGGCTGCACGCAACATTGCGGCACCAACCACTACAAAATGCGCGGGTTGTTGCACGTGTTGCCGGCGGCTGAATTTCACGAGTGGGAAAAACGCATGGGGCGCTTGGGTGAATTGGGCTTCGACGCCGAAGACGTGAACGCGCGTTGGGGCTGGGACTGGAAGCCATGAGTCACGGGCCGTGGGCCGTCATTGATGGGCAAGAAATAGCGGGCGTGCACCCTGAGCCGAAGGGCTTCATCGCGCGCTGCGTTTTTTCGCTGGACCACAAAGTCATCGGCAAGCAGTTCTTGTGGGCGGGGCTGGTCTTCATGGCGCTGGGTGGCGCGCTGGCGATGATGATTCGCTGGCAGTGGGCGTACCCCGGCGTGCGCGTGCCGCTGGTGGGAGCGGCGCTGCCCTCGAGTGACGGCGCCATCACTCCGGCGATGTACCAAGGGCTCTTCACCATGCACGGGCTGGTGATGATTTTTTGGGCGGTGACGCCCATTCTCATCGGAGCGTTCGGCAACTACCTCATTCCCCTGCTCATCGGCGCGCGGGACATGGCTTTTCCCAAGCTCAACATGTTGAGCTTTTGGACTTTCGTGTTGTCAGGTGTGCTTTTGCTCGCCAGCTATTGGGTGCCCATGGGTACCGCCGGAGCCGGGTGGACCGGCTACCCGCCGCTCTCGACGAACGTGGGCATGCCTGGGCTGGGACAGACGCTGGTGGTGGCAGCGGTGTTCGTCACGGGTGTGTCTACGGTGATGGGCGGCGTCAATTACGTCACCACCGTGGTGCGGTTGCGCGCTCCCGGCATGACGTGGATGCGCCTGCCCCTCACCATTTGGGGGCTGTTTCTCACCGCGGTGTTGAATGTGCTCTTCGCTCCGGTGCTGGGTACGGCCGCGCTGCTGCTCTTGCTCGACCGCACGTTGGGCACGCAGTTTTTCATTGCCGCCACCGCCGCCACGCGCACCGGCGGAGACCCGATGCTGTACCAGCACCTGTTTTGGATTTTCGGCCACCCCGAGGTCTACATTCTCATTCTTCCGGTGTGGGGCATTGTCTCTGACTTGCTCTCGTTCTTTGGGCGCAAGCCGGCGTTCTGGTACCGCGGCACGGTGTACGCGCTCATCACCGTCACCGTGCTCTCGGCGCTCGTCTATGGCCACCACATGTACCAAACGGGCATGAGCCCAATGTTGGGCAAAGCGTTTCAGTTTTTGACGATGGCCATTTCAGCGCCGTCGATGTTGTTGGTGCTGAACTGGCTGCAAACGTTGTGGAAAGGTAGCAACCGGCTCGAGACGCCAATGCTCTTCGCGTTGGGCACGGTGTTTGTCTTTGGTTACGGAGGTGTCACCGGCCTTACGCTCGCCGCGATGATGACTGACATTTACCTGCACGACACGATGTGGGTGGTGGGGCATTTTCACCTCACCATGGCGGCGGCGGCGTTCTTGGGCAGCTTCGCCGGTATCTACTTTTGGTTCCCCAAAATGTTCGGTCGCGAAATGAATTCGGCGTTGGGCAAGACGCACTTCTGGCTTTCGACCGTGCTCATCACGCTCGTCTTCACTGGGCAGCTATGGGCGGGCTATTCGGGGCAGCAGCGGCGGTTGTTTGACCCGTACCAGTACGACTTGCTCAAGCACTTGCTGCCGTTGAACAAGGCCACCTCGCACGCGGCCTTCACGCTCGCCGCGGCGCAGCTGCTCTTCGTGTTCAACTTTTTCTACAGCATGGTGAAGGGCAAACGCGCTTCGGCCAACCCCTGGGAGGTCAGCACGCTCGAGTGGAGCGTGCCGTCGCCTCCGCCGTGGTACAACTTCTTGTATGTGCCACAGGTGGTGCGTGGGCCACATGAGTTCGCGCACCCCGAGGCCAAGAAGCAGGGAAAAGACTTTCTCGGCCAGGCTGA
>JAIBBR010000168.1 GCA_019694575.1 Myxococcaceae bacterium | reverse complement strand
GGCGTGCCACAGCGCTTATTTGAACCCCTAGAGCACCGAACAGGTTACCCGACCTACTGCGGCTGCCGATCCTCTCGCTGCGGCCTGCGGCCTCGCCAGTCCGCTCCTCGACGTGCCCAACGGCACGCCTCCGGGGCTCCTTCCTCGGGCGCCCGCCTCGCTTCGGTCTCAGCACCCTCGTGACGATCCGGTAACCTGTTCGGCGCTCTAGCCTTAAAAAAAAGGAAACCTCACGCCCATGAGCCACTACCTCGTCGCTGTCGATGGTTCAGAAGCCGCGGGCAAAGCGGCGCAAATGGCCGTCGACCTCGCGGCCAAAACCCAGGCCAAAGTAACCTTTGTCTACTGCGTCGTGCCCATCGTCAACACCGCAGAAATGGTGTGGGTGCCCTCGGCCGACTTTGACCGGGCCCAAGAGCGCGCCGGTGAGCAAATTCTCGCCGAGGCCCAGGCCCGCTTCGCCGCCGCCGGGGTCACGCTGGCCACCCGTCTGCTGCGCGGCCCCGCCGCAGAAACCATCGCCGACGAAGCCAAGCGCCCTGGTTATGATTTGTTGGTGGTCGGCAGCCACGGGTACGGAGTGGTGAAGCGCTTGCTTTTGGGCAGCGTCGCCACCCGGCTTTTGCATGTCTGTGAAAAACCGATCTTGGTGGTGCGTTAGTCAAACCGGACGAGGAGCCAAAACATGAAGCCAACGACGCTGAAGAGCCAGTTGCAGCAAGACATTACCGATGCGCGCGAAGACCTGCGCGCCATGCGCGACGAAATTCGGGTGCAGCTGCACCTCGCCTCGATGGACCTAAAAGACGAATGGGAAAAACTGCAACCCAAGCTGCAAGAAGCCGAAAAAGTGTGGGACGTGATGAGCGACGCCACGCTCGAAACGGTGCACGACGTGCAGAAGCACCTTCAGGCCTTTAAAGCCAAAATCAAGGTGCTCAAGACCCAACACGGCACCCGCGCACATTGACGCACGTCGACGTCGAAAGGAGCCACCGATGAAGCCTGCCCGTCTCATTTTCTTTTTCTTTTGCTTCACGGCGTGCGCCACACCCACCATGGGTGACGCCAAAATTCCCCGCCCTACCCCTTCGCCGGCCGCGGTGGCCATGGGGTACCAAGAAGCCGTAGAGCTGGGCGGCCGCTACCTGCACCAAGCGGGGTACATCGACGCGCGTTTCGAGCACGCCGAGCAACCTCAACCCAATATTTGGCGCGTGCGCTTCGGCCTTGCGCCAAAGGGCTCGGGGCGTTGGGTCGAGCTTTACTTCGACGGCACCCGGCGCGAGTTGATGAAGACGGCGACTGAAGGCGGCGTGCGGGCCGATCTGCCTCCCGCCGTGCCGTAAGGGCCCGCGCAGATTTTGCGCCCTTTGTCTTTGGCAAAGCGCCTGAAGTATTCACCCCCATGGGGTGGAATACCCTTTGCGTGCACGTGAGCTCATGAACGACGAGAACGACGACGTGTGGGTGCGACTGCCCATTCGCGTTCGCCAAACCGAATATGGAGACGGAGAGAACACCAGCACTGCTTCGGTGCATTGCCCCGTCAATGAAAACGCTCCCGAGCTCGAGCACTGCTTGCGCTGCCCGCGCTACATCGGCATCAGCGGAGACGTCGGCCGAGGCGCAGCGATGTATTGCCGTGTTCCCCGAAAGGCAGAACAACGCCCGCCGTCTACTGGCGATGTTTTTTTCGACACGCTGGCTCAGACTTCGGTTCGGCAGCTGATGAGCACCCGCGTGACTTGCCTTGACAGCGAGCTCACGCCCGCCGAGGCCGCCGAGCTGCTCACCAAGGGCGGCCTGCACGCCGCACCCGTGGTCGAAGACGAGGGCGTGTTGATAGGCATGTTTTCGCGCGCAGACGCTGGCACTTCACCGCCGGCTTCGCGTGGCTTGCTGGTCGACGATGTGATGAGCACCCAAGTGGTGAAGCTGAACGAATCAGCCACGGCTGCCGACGCCGTCGCTCTGTTCGCCAGCACGGGGCTGCACCGTCTGCCGGTGGTGTCGAGTACGCAGCAGGTGGTGGGCATTCTCTCGGTCGTCGACGTGATGCGGTGGCTCGCCAGTCTCATTCCGCCAAAGAGTTAACGGGTGGCACATGCGCTGCAACGAACAGCGCAGAAGAACTGCCCCTGACGAATACGCGAAAAGCACACGAAGTCGGAGGAGAAACCGGCTGTGAATACGCCCCAACCCAGTACGCCAGCACCGACTGCAGACACCGCCGCCGCGCAGACTGAAGTGCCCGTCGCTCACTTCGAAGTGAAGTTACGGCACGAGCGCGGCTTTCGATTTCGCGCCGACTTCGACGGCGAGCAGCACCCTCCGCTGTGGTTCGATGAGCCGCCTCCGTTGGGCAACGACACTGCGCCCAACCCGGCTCGCGTGTTGGCCGCCGCGATTGGCGATTGCCTGGCCGCGAGCCTGCGCTTCAGCCTTCAAAAGGCGAAGGTTGATCTCGAATCGCTCGACGCGCGGGTACACGTCGAGCTCGTTCGCAACGCCCAACGACGGTTGCGCATCGGCCGGGTGCGCGTTCAGCTCAACCCCACGGTCGGCGCGCAGCACCGCGCCGCGCTCGAGCAGGCCCTGACGCTCTTCGAAGACTTCTGCATTGTCACCCAGAGCGTTCGAGACGGTATCGCTGTCGAGGTCGCCGTCGGCCCGTAACCCGTCGCCACCACGCAAGCGCCACCGCGCAAAAATCACGCGTACGCCGCAAGGCACGCAACCTTTGCGCGAGGGCAACGGGCCACCGAGGGCACGGGCATAGGCCGTGCCTTTGCATTGGGGAGCAGGTATGAACCCTCCCTCTCCTGACAAGTTGGCTGAACGGTTGTTCGTCTTGGTCATGTTGGGCTGCATCGCCTTCGTCGCCGCCGCGACCTGGGTCATGGCCACCGGGCCCACGAGCCCTTAAGGGCCCTTAAAGGTTCAGCGTCGCGTCAGCCGAGGCGCCGGTGTGCGACGCGCCGGTGATGTGCAGCACCTGCGTCAACGAGCCCAAGTGTTTGAGCATGCGACCGAGCAAGGCGAGCTTCGGCCCATCGAGCACCACGCCAAAAACGTCTTCTATCAAAAAGACAATCTTGTTTTTGGCGCTGTACTTTTCGACCAGGGTCAGCCGCATGGCCACATAGAGCAGATCTAACTCTTTCGCAGGCAGCTCGTTGAACGGCACCCGCCGGCCAGGAGCCACCGCGAAGGCACGCCCGTCTTTTTCAACGTCGACCGCGTGATAGCGGCGGTCAGTCAACGCACCCACATATTGCCCGACGCGATCTTTAAGTTGCGCCCATAAGCCGGCGACGTCGGTGCCAAACAGTTCAGCGCCGAGCAATATCAAGGCCGGCGTGGGGTCATCGAACGTCTCGGGCTCGGCTGACACACCTTCGAATTCAGGCGCCGGTTCTGGCTCTTTCGACGGCGAAGGCAAGCCGATCAACTCACGTGTGCGCTCGATGTCGCGGGCAATTTCACGCGCGTCGCGGTTATACCCACCGCTCAATTCTTGCAGCCGCCCGTTTAGAGCCTCGGCCTCGGTGCGCAGCGCGGCGACTTTTTCAGCCAGGCCCGCGTTGTCGGGGTCGACCTCCATTTCGGCCCACGTCACGTCGAGCTCGGCCATGCGCTGCTGCAGCTCGTCGGGCTTCGCCATTGCTTGTTTAAATTCGTCGGCGGTGGTGGTCGCCGTGAGCTCGTAAGCCCGGTTGACGAGCTCTTGCTCGGCTTTGAACTCGTCGACGATTTTCTTTTCGCGTTGACGAAAGACGTCTGACGTACTCGACACCCGGCTCGCCGCCTGCAGCCGCTCGATGTTGCGCAGAGCCACCAGCGCCGAATAGGTGAAGGCCGGCAGCCCCAGCAGCGCCACGTACCTGAGCGCGTTTTCCATGAACCCGCCCAGCGCCACCAACAGCAAACCGCCGAAAAGGCCCAACCAAAAATTGCGCTCTTTGTAGAGCGGTGTCACCTGATCAGCGTCGAAGAGCACACCCGCCTGCTCGCGCTCGTCGCCCAGCTTCATCATTGCCGCGTCGCGCGCCTTTTTGGTGGCGGCGAAGTTGCGCACGCGCTCGACGATGTCGTCGGGCAGACCAAGCGCTTTCGCGGTGGGCGCGTTGGCGAGCGCTTCACGGGCTTCGTCACGTTTTTGCCGAACCGCTTCGACCGCCACCAACCGCTGCTCCATTTTGTAGAGCTCGTTGGTGGTGGTGTCTTGCCGAAACTGCAAATCGCCCACTTCTTTCGACGCAGCGAGCTCGGCTTCTAGCGTTTGCAGCCGCGTTTTCGCAGCGGCAACTTCGACCGCCGAAAGGCCCTTCTTCAAAGGCGGCGTTTTCGCCCCGGGTGCCGCAACGGGCGCGGCCGCCAGCTTGGCGCGCTGGGTAGGCAATTGCCCGGGCGTCAGCGTAAAGAGCTGCTCGAACGTCGCACGCACCGGAAAACCCACCGTGCTGCGCAACAGCTGCGCGATCTGCTTCAAGTCTTGCGCGGCCACTTCGAACTGATTGCTGTCTTTGTCGTACCGGTGCAGCGAACCCCCGGCGCCCAAATCGCGCACCAACCGCCAAGCATTCGAATCGTTGCCCTGAATCGAAAGCCCAATCTTCCCGCCTTTGTACCCCTGCGCGAGAAACTGCAGCTCGTCGCCACGCCCGTCTGGGTAGAGCACAGTGGCTATCGCACTCGCCAGCGGAGCGGGCTTATCGCCCGGGCTCTTGAGCACCAAATAGCCGGGCTTCAAGGCGAGCCTGACCGAGGGCGAACAACCCCGCACGGCCTGGGCTGCGAGCTCGAGCAGCTGCATCTTCAGTACGGAGTCTTAGCCGACCCGATGATCAGTAAGCGAAATTTTTGTTGCGTGAAATACGCGATTTACTTCGCGGGTGCCGCAGCGGGAGCTGTCTGGGCCACTGGCGCCGCGCCCTCGAGCAACTCGTTCTCGTCGTGAACATCGACACGCGCCGACTTGCCCTTCAAACCACGGAGATAGAACAAACGGTTGCGGTTCACCTTGCCGCGGCTGAGCACGTCGATGCTCGAGTAACGGGGGCTGTGCAGTGGAAAAACGCGCTCCACACCCACGCCGAACGACATTTTGCGCACGGTAAAGCTGCTGGCGACGCCGCCGCGCTTCTTGCGAATGACCATGCCTTCGAAGGCCTGCTCGCGCTCCTTGTCGCCTTCTTTCACGATCCAGTTGACGCGAACCGTGTCACCGGGGCGAAATTCGGTCACTTCCTTGCGAAGCTGGCGAGACTCAATGAATTCAATGGCGCTGGGGCGCATGGGTGCTGACTCCGTGTAAACGGGCGGTTTCTAGCCCTCAAAATGAATTGGGCGCTGGCTCGTAGCAGACACGCTTTGCACACGCAAGGGGCCAACTGGGGGCCGATTCTCAGCTGTTACCTTTGAGAATCGATGAGTTTTTCGATGCGCAGCCGATCTTTCGGGTTCAAGTCGACGAAAGACACGCCCATGCCCAGGTCTTTGGCGGTCACAATTTCGCCCCAGCAATGAATTTCATGGGCTTCGTGGGGCAGCGAAAACTTCAACGCCACCCGGCTGCCAAGCGGAAAGGGAATGGTCTGCCCAAAGAACGCGCCACCGACCGAGAGGTTGGTCGCCCGCTGCAAATAGAACTCTTCGCCCCGCACGACCTCGATCCAGATCTCGACTGGAATACGCTGCTGCTTACGCTTGTCTCGACCCGCCGTCATGTTTCGGGCTGTTCGTTATGCCACGACGTGCACTAAAGCCAAAGGCTACTTTCGGTTAGGATAACAAGGCGATGCGGGTAGCGATTCTGGCAGATATTCACGGCAATCTGCCGGCGTGCGAGGCGGTTCTCGAAGACATCAAACGGCAGTCTCCCGACTTCATCGTCGCCGCCGGAGACCTCGCACTGCGCGGCGCGCACCCCAAAGAAACCGTGCAGCTGCTCATCGATTCTTGCGACAGCTTGTTAATGGGCAACACCGACTGTTACCTGGCAGGCAATTATTTGGGCGGCGCTTACCGCGACAAAGAACACTGGAAGAGCGACCTGCTCGACTGGTCGCGCGATCAACTGGGGCCCGCATTGCTCGGTACGCTCGGCACGCTGCCTTTCTCGGTGCGTTACAGCCCGCGCAAAGGGCAAGACCTTTACGTTTGCCACGCCAACCCGCGTAACCTCGAAGAATCAATCGAGCCCACCCTCGACGAAGCCACCGTGCGCCGGCTCTTTCAATATGTCGACGCCACCGCGGTGGCGTTTGGGCACCTCCACTTTCCTTACCGGCGCCGCATTGGCCGTTTGGTATTGGCCGACGTGGCTTCTGCCGGTATTCCGCGCGATGGTGACTTGCGGCCCGCGTGGGGGCTCTTCACCTACACGCCCAAGGGTTGGCGGGTGCAAATTCGCCGGGTGCGTTACCCGGTTCGCAAGGCGACGCAGGCACTGACTGATCGCAAAGTGCCGGGTGCGCCGCTGCTGACCCACAAGATGATCGAAGCCCGCTACCGGCATCACCACGCTTTGGCCGAAGCCGCGCGCAAGCATTCGGGTGTGCCGTACGTGCCGGCGCTCAAGCCGCCCGCCAGTACGCGCGACAATGAAGCCGCAATCGAGGCGCGTTCAGCCGGGCACGCGTTCATGGCCCCCGCATTGGGAGACGATGAGCACGACGACTCGTTGCCCGGCGTACCGGCGATAGCGCCGCCCGCTCCGTCAGCGCCTGACGATGACCCCACCCACACCGAAATTTCACCGTTCGAGGCGTCAAACGACTCATGAGCTTCAGCACTGATTGGAAAGAGACCGTCGACCCGGGTGAAAAGGCCCGCTTCGAAATGTTGTCGAAGCAAATCACCGACATACAGAAACGTCGCATGGAGCGCGCTGGCCAGCCGTTTCGCGCCGTGCATCGCAAAGCGATAGCCGCGGCCAAAGCCGAGCTGCGCATTGGCAACGACGCACCTGAAGCGTTGCGGGTGGGTCTCTTCAAAGCGCCGGCGACGCACGCGTGCTGGGTGCGTTTTTCCAACGGGTCAGGCAGCCACCAGGCTGATCGCAAACAAGACGTGCGCGGCATCGCGGTGAAAGTGTTCGACGTGCCAGGCCCTAAAGCGTTGCCCGGCGCGCAGGCCACCACGCAAGACTTTCTCGCCATTCAGATACCCGCGACGCCCTTCAAGAACGCCGAAGAATTCGTGGCCTTCGTGCGCGGCGCGGCCCAGCCCGCGACGTTGTTGCCGAAGTTGGTGGGTGAGTTCGGGCTTGTCGCCACCGTAAAAATGGTGGCCAAGCTGGCCGGCACTGCGCGTTACAAGGTCGACTCATTCGCCACCGCACGGTTCTTCAGCGCCTTGCCCATTCGCTTCGGGCCTTACGCGGTGAAGTACGCGTTCGTTCCACGCCAAGAAGCCGGTGCTGCGGTGGCCCACACGGGCGACGATTTTTACCGCGCTGACTTGGTAAAGCGACTTGCCGCCGGCCCGTTGCTTTACGATCTGAAGGTGCAACCTTTCGTCGACGAAAAGCGCACACCGATTGAAAACGCGGCCATTGAATGGCGCGAAAGCGACAGCGCGTACCTCAAAGTTGCCGAGTTGTACTTGCCTCAGCAAGACATTGCTTCGGCCGAAGGTGGCGCCCTTGCTGAACGTGTCGAAGCAGCTTCATTTGACCCCTGGCATGCACTCGAAGAACACCGCCCACTGGGAGCGATGATGCGGGCCCGGGGTGTCGCGTATTTCGACAGCACGCAGCAGCGCAAGGCCGCGGCTGAACCGTGACGGCGCTGGCCAAGCCCGGCAAAGCCAAGTAATCAGTCGCTTCGCATGGCGCGCGTTCTCGTCATTGAAGACGAGCCCGATTTGGGGTCGCTCCTTGAGTACAACCTCAAGGCAGAAGGGCACGTGCCTCAGTTGGTTCGTACCGGCGCGGCAGCCATGGCGCGGCTCGACAGCTTCAAACCTGATCTCGTCTTGCTCGACTTGATGCTGCCCGATGTCTCGGGAGCCGACGTGGCGCGCATGATTCGGGGTTCGGCTGATCACCGCGATGTTCCGTTGATCATGGTCACCGCACGGGGAGAAGAAGCCGATCGAATCAAAGGCCTCGAAGTCGGCGCCGACGATTACGTGGTGAAGCCCTTCGTGGTGAAAGAGTTGATGCTGCGGGTGACGGCGGTGCTCCGCCGCGCTGCGGGAGCGGTACCCGTTTCAGCACGCACGTTACAGGCGGCAAACGTGGCTCTCGACACCGAACGTCACGAAGTGCGCGTGGGTGGTCAACTTGTCACCTTGACCGCTCTCGAATTTCGTCTCTTGCGTACGCTGCTCGAACGCCCGGGCCGGGTGCAAACACGCGACACCCTGCTTTCAGATGTTTGGGGTATCGACGCTGAAATCACCACCCGCACAGTGGACACACACATCAAACGGCTGCGTGAGAAGTTGGGCCCGGCGGCAGACATCATCGAGACCCTGCGCGGCGTCGGTTATCGGCTTGGGCTGTCATGAAGCCGGTGGTGGCCGCGCTGATCAGCGTTTCGACGATGGCCATCGCCTGGTTGAGCGGCTCGCATGGGGTGGGCGTGCTCGTCGTTGGTGTGCTGGCGAGCGCGGGTGCTTGGTGGGCGAGACGCAGCGAGTCCTCCCACCTGCCAACGACAGTTCCCCTCGCCACGACGAATGAGGCGGAATTGGCGAACCTCCGCGCCCTGCTCGATGGCCTTGCTGACGGCGTGTGGATCACTTCGCCCGACGGCACGGTGCTGCAACACAACCGCGCGCTGATCACGCTCTTCTTCACTTCGCAAAGCCTGGTGGGCAAACGGCCCGTTGAATTGGTACGCCACGCGGCGCTGCATGACGCCGTCGAGCGTGCGTGCCAGCGACAAACGGCGTCGGAGCTCGAAGTGACCATAGAAAGCGTACGCCCTCGCCTGCTTTCGGTTTCAGTCATTCCGCTGCGCGAACGCGGCTCGATGGCGGTCTTTCGCGACGTCACTGAGCTACGGCGCCTTGAGAAAGTGCGCAAAGACTTCGTCGCCAACGTATCGCACGAGCTGCGCACGCCGATTACGGCGATTCGTGGCTATGCCGAAACGTTGGGGGCTGGAGCGCTGAAAGACGCCGAGCATGCGCCGCGAATGGTTGAAGTGATTCACCGCCAGTCAGAAAGACTCAGTGAGTTGGTTGAAGACTTGCTCGAGCTTTCGCGCATCGAAGCGAATGGGTTTTCGCTCCAGCAAGAGCCGCTCGATGTTTCAGTGGTGGGCAAGGCGGCGTTAGAGACTGTTCGCCCCCAGGCGGCCTCGAAGAAGTTGCAGATCGAAGGTGAATTGCCGGCGGGCATCGTCACCCGCGGCGATCAACGCGCCCTCGAGCAGGTATTGGTCAACCTCCTCGACAATGCCGTGAAACACACACCTGAAGGTGGGCAGGTTCAGCTCTTGGGCGCAGTGCTCGACGACACGCGCTTCGAGCTGCAAGTGCGAGACACCGGCACCGGCATGGAGCCCAAGCACCTCGACCGAATCTTCGAGCGCTTCTACCGCGTCGACAAGGGCCGGGCCCGCGACGTGGGGGGTACCGGCCTCGGTCTTTCTATCGTCAAGCACTTGGTCACCGCGATGAACGGTGACGTGCGGGTAGAAAGCACGGTTGGCCACGGCACGACTTTTTTCGTCGTGCTGCCGAGAGCTGCGCCGTAGTCAGCACCGGCCTTCTTGGAGGTT
>JAIBBR010000167.1 GCA_019694575.1 Myxococcaceae bacterium | reverse complement strand
CGCGGCGTGCTGCTTTGTCTGGTGCCGCTGTTGTGCGTCGGAGCAGGTTGCGGAGGCGGGGAGAGCTTGTGCCAAAAAGCCCATCGCCTGGTGAATGCGCGCAACAACAAGGGAGCCGCCTGCGTGACGGGCTCGATGCCGATTGACGTGGCCACCTGCGAGAAAACGTCAAAAAACTGCACCCCAGACGATGTGGCGGGCATTGAGCGTGTGCTCGACTGCTACGAAAAGCTGGGTGTATGCGGAGCGGCCGAGCAAGCATCGTGGATGGACGCCCTGCGCGCCTGCCAAGACTTGCTCGCGCCAGGTTCGTCGGTCTGCTTGGCGATGTAGCTCGGCATTTGCCGGTGATGGTGGAGCTAAAAATTTTAGCGGAGCTTCACCAGCTGTTCTTCTCTCACTTCGAGCCCCAGCGCCCTGCGCACCGGAGCGAAGCTGCGGCGATGAATTGGCAACGCGCCCAACTTCTCGAGCGCTTTTTGATGCTCAGGGGTGGGGTAGCCCTTGTGTGAAGCGAACCCGTAACCCGGGTGCTGCTGATCAATCTCGTTCATGAGCGCGTCGCGTGTCGTTTTGGCGATGATCGACGCGGCGGCGATGCTCAATGACAGTGCGTCGCCGTGAACAATGCCTCTCTGCGGCGCCGAAATGACGGGAATGCGCCGGGCATCGACGAGGCAGTAGTCAGGCGCGCAGGTCAACCCTTCGACCGCGCGACGCATTGCCAACAAACCCGCGTGGTAGATGTTGATGGTGTCGATTTCGTGCACTTCGGCCCAGCCAACGCTCCAGCAAACGGCTTGCGCTTTGATGGCCGTCGCCAACACTTCGCGGCGTGCCTCATCGACAATTTTCTTGCTGTCGTCGAGCCCGCGCAGCTTGTAGCCAACGGGCAAAATCACCGCGGCGGCGCACACGGGGCCGGCCAAAGGCGCCATGCCTGCTTCGTCGACCCCAGCAATTTGCTTGTACCCTTCGGTGTAAAGCGCGCTCTCGAACTTGAGCATGTTTCTCAGCCGCTGGCCTTCAGCGCGGTTTTTCGATGCCCGGGCGCGCAATGACGACAACAGCGCTTGTGCCCCCGCGCGCGCGTCACTTTCGAGCGCCGCGAGCAAGCCGGGCGGCAACGGTGAGCTGCCGACCACATAGCGCTCGCGGAGCACCGACAAAGGGAGCGGTCGGCGGGCTTTCTCGGGCATTCGCTTACGGAATGACGAGCGTGATGTTGCCGGGCTGCACGACGCAGTTGCAGTCGCCGCACACCCACTGCACGTCAGTGACCGCGCTTTCGCGGTTACCGACATGAGCGTGAATGCGAACCGTGCCAGTGCCGATGTCGCCGTTGATTGAGCGGTTGATGCCCGCGCCGTCAGTTTGCCCCTCAATTTCTTTGCCGCTACCGGTGTTGACGGCATGCACGGTGGCGTCAGCCCAGGCAGTGCCTTGGTTGTCGGTCACTTTCACGGCCAGTGAAGGCGACTCGTCGGTGCAAGACCGCCGCGGTTTACCGCCGTCAGGGAGGAAAGCGTCCACCTGGCCGCAAGCGGCGGTGAACAGAGCGCAGCAGACGATGGGGAGCAGGGAGCGTTTCATCAGTACGGCGGTGTACACCCAAGGCGGGCCGAGCGGCAACTCTCTGCGGGCTTCAGATGCCCTGGTTATGACGTGGCCCGAATGGCCTCGGCATTCTCGTCCCATGAAGCGCCGAGCCATGCCTTGTACGAAGCCTTCTGCTCGTCGGTAGGTCGGTCGAGTCGCTGCAAATAAACCGCGTCGGCCGGCTTCTGCCCCAGGGTGACTTCAACCTCTGTCAGGCGGTCGCGGCGAAAAACGGTCACCGTCACTTTCTCGCCGGGCTTCTTTTCTTCAGCGCGTGAAATCAGAGTGCCGGCGTCTACCTTCATGCCGTCGAGCGCCACCAATTCGTCATCGGCATAGAGGCCTGCCTCCATCGCGGGAGAACCCTCGAAGACTGTGCTGATGGTACCCGAACCTCGGGTGGTGACTCCCAAATAGCCCTTCTGTTTCTCGTCAGGCGCTTTGGCGCGCGGGGGGCTGCCCCCTTTGTCGTTCGTTGATTCACGGGTGCGGAACTTCGCCTCGAGGCCCACGTGCGAGAACACCGAGTAGTCGAGCTCCTCGGTAGAGCGCAGCGCCTGGTTGAAGAACGCCGAGAGGTCGCTGCCCGCGACTTCGGCCGCTGCTTTCTCGATGCCGTCTTCAGGCACGCCTTTTTCGTCGCCGTACTTCGCCCACAACAGGCGCATGACGTCATCAAGGCTCTGCTGGTTTTTGGTCAGCTTGCGCAGGTGCAAGTCGAGCAGCAGGCAGACGATTTCGCCCTTCAGGTAATACGAGATTGCCGTGTTGGGGGTGTTCTCGTCGGGGCGGTAATGCTTCACCCACGACAAGAACGACGCATCGATGAGCGACATTACCTTGCGGCCGGGCGTGGTGTGCAATGCGGTGAGACTTTCGCCCAGACGCAGCAAATAACGCGAAGTGGGCATCAGCCCGGCGCGGCGCACCAGCAGCATGTCGTAGTACGAGGTGC
This sequence comes from Myxococcaceae bacterium, assembly GCA_019694575.1. GTDB lineage: Bacteria > Myxococcota > Myxococcia > Myxococcales > Myxococcaceae > JAIBBR01. The sequence goes on along the minus strand of JAIBBR010000167.1, from coordinate 7,192 downwards.
CGCCTTCGAACGCCCACAGCAGACCGGTGTAGTTCTCTTGCGAATAGTCGAAGGGCACCAGCTTCTGCGGCTTGATGCGCTTCACATTCCACAGGTGAAAATACTCATGCGCCGCGAGCGTGAGAAAATCTTCCCACCCTTTGCTGGTGTTGAAGCCATTGCGGGGAAAGACGAGCGCGGTTGACGCTTTGTGCTCGAGGCCTCCGCGCATCTTGTCGGTGCCGTAGACGAAAAATACGTACCGCTTCATTGGCAAGCCGCCGAAGAGCTGCGCTTCGGTTTCGCAAATGCGTTGCAAATCGACGAGCAGTTTTTTTTCGTCGAGCAAAGGGTCGCCCCAGAGCACGACTTCGTGCGGCACACCCGCGGCGGTGAATTCGAGCTTCTCGTGCGGGCCAATTTCGAACGGCGCGTCGACCAGCTCGTCGTAGTTGGGCGCGAGAAACTCCATGCCCTGCGACTCGAGCGCGGTGGTGACCTGCCACCTTGGGGGAGCATGAATGGCGACCCGGTGCTCGCGGTTGCGCAGCGCTTCTGAATAGAAAAACAGCGTGGCGCCGTTGAAGTAGCCGTGCGTGCCGTCGAGGTGGCTGGTGCGCACCGTCAACTCGTTCGCGTACACCTTGTAGTGCAGCCGGGCTGGCTTGTTGCTGGTTTTCACCCGCACCGTGTGTTTGTCGATGCGTTCCATCGCCAACGGTTTGTCGTCAATGGCGGTGGCGGTCAGTTCTTGCACGTGGCGCGAATATTCGCGAACCAGGTAACTGCCGGGTGTCCACACAGGCAAAGTGGCCACCAGCTCTTCGCCGGTGGGGGGAAAATGGGCTTGAACTTCGAAGAGGTGTGAATGGGGCCTCGGCATCGAGACCCGGTAGCTGACGGGCAAGCTCATGGGGCAAATGTTTAGAACAAAGTGAGGCGCCGTACACGAATAGCAATTGGCCTTCCCGGGTGGGCGTCGTCTCGCCAGGGGCCGTGGGCGCGCAGAAAGTGTTCGCCCCACCGCAAGCGGTATTCGGTGGTGGAACCCTGAAAGAGCCGCGCCAACACGGTGAGCTGCGTGCTGCCTTCGCCGAGCACCACGTCTTCACTGCGAATGGCGGCGGTGACGTGCTCAGAGCGGGTAGAACCAACGCGGCGGCAGTCACCGGGCAGGGGCAGGGTGAGCCCGTCGGCATGGAGCTGGCCCTCATCGACACGGCCTTTGAGCAGCGTGGCGCCACCCACGAAGCGCGCCACGAAAGGGCTCGCCGGTGAATGGTAGATGTCGTGGGGTGTAGCGAGCTGTTCGAGCAGGCCTTCGTTGAGCACCGCGATGCGGTCAGCGAGGCCTAACGCTTCGCTTTGATCATGCGTGACGTAAATGAACGTAAGCCCGAGCTGGCTGCGCAGATGGCCAAGCTCGGCGCGCAGCTCGTCGCGAAGCGCCGCGTCTAAGTTCGACAATGGCTCGTCGAGGAGCAGCACCTTCGGCTGACCCACCAGCGCCCGTGCCAAGGCGACACGTTGCAGTTGCCCGCCCGAGAGTTGATCAGGCCGGCGTGCACCCAAGCCAGTCAGCCGCACCTGCGCGAGAGCCGCCGCGACTTGGGGGGCAATGTCGGCGCGGGACACTTTTTTCAGCCGCAGTGGGTACGCGACGTTCTCTTCGACAGTGAGGTGCGGCCACACTGCGTAGCTCTGAAAAACCATGCCCAGCTGTCGACGCTCGGGGGGCACGTACTGCCCGTCGCCTTCGACGGGTTGCCCGCCAATGCTGACCCGGCCGGCGTGCGCCTGCTCCAAGCCCGCGATGACTCTCAACGTTGTCGTTTTTCCGCAGCCAGAAGGGCCAAGCAGGGCCAAGAATTCGCCTGAAGCGATGTGCAGGCTCAAGCCCTTCACCACCGGTGTGGCACCGTATGACTTCTCTAAACCCTCGAGCGAGACGCTGGCCATTTACGCACGCTCCTTTCGACGAAGGGCGCCTACGAAGGTGAGCACCGCGGCCACCACGAGCACCAGGGCGCTCGAGAGCACCGCGGCCGACGCTGGGTCTCCATAGCTCTGCATTTCGAAAATCAACGTGCCGAGCACGTCGTAACCCGACGGCACGAGCAGCACCGCCAAGGTCAGCTCGGTGGCGCATATCAGAAAGGTAAGCGTGGCTGCGGCACCGAGCCGAGGCGCGACTTGAGGAAATGTGCCTTGGAAAAATGCTTGCCATGGCGTGGCGCCACACACCCGCGCGGCTTCAGGCAGCGAACGATCGGCTTGAGCAAGGGCCTCGCTCGCATTTTGAGCGCCGAGCGCCAAGTGCTTCACAACCCATGCGAGCAACAGAAGCCCGACAGAGCCGTTCAGCGCAAGCACGAAGGCCACGCGGTTGGCGAAAATAAAACGAATGTCGCGCGAGAAGGCGAGCACGAGCGCCAATGCGAGCACTGTGCCCGGCAGCGCATACGGCCACGAAGCCACCAGCTTCAAGGCGCGCCCGCAGGCGCCGAACGATTCTGCCGCGAGCGCGATGAGCAGGCCAAAGACGGTGACGCCGAGCGCTGCGCCTGCACCGAGCAGCGCACTCTGGCTGAGCGCGGCGATGGTTCGGTGATTGCCAAGCACCTCCGCCCAATGCGCGAAGGTGAGCTGACTCACCTGCCCCCCAACGCGCTGCAGTGAGGCGAGAACGATGGCCATCAACGGCAGCACGAAAAACACACTGGCGGCGAGGCCGAGAACGCCGGCCAGGGCCGGGCGAAGAGAGCCGAGCGGCTGCACGCGCCGCCCCAGACCTTTGCCCGCTGCCCAGCGTACCTGCCCCTTTTGCGTAACCCACTGCGTGCCAAGCGTCGTTACCGCGGCGAGCGCGAAGAGGGGCAAACAAAAAAGCGTGGCGGTCATCAGGCCGGTGGGGCCGAGCAAAAGCTCCGTGTAGACACGCATGGTCAGAGTGACGGTGGGGGGCTGCGCCGCGACGCCGAGCAAGTAAGGCACTCCGAATGAGGCGGCGGCATAGAGAAAGGCTGACGCTGCGCCTGACGCCATTGCCGGCCACACCAGCCGTACCGGAACATGGAGCAACGCCGCCAGCGGGCCAGCGCCCGACAGCCGCGCTGCTTCTTCCCAGGCGGGGTCAATGCGCCGAAGCGCGGCCACGGTGGGCAGGTACACCAGGGGAACAGCCGCGCTCCCCAACACCCCGATGATGCCGCCGGGCGAGTACACGTTGAACCATGTCACGCCGAGCAGCGTATTCAGGTAGCCCGTCTTGGGGTTGGCCAGCGCGACCCAGCCGACCGCCCAAATGTACGGAGGAATTGCCGTAGGCAGTGTGAAAGCCGGCCGCAAAAAGCCTTTGAAGAAAATGTCGGTGCGCTCAACAAAAATGGCCGCGGTGCCGCCGACGAACAATGCGAGCAGGGCTGAGCCGACGCCGGTTTGCACCGTGGCCCAGAGCGGAGAAAACAACATGTCGCCCAAAGGTAGCGGCAAGCGTGCACCCGAAAGCGTGCTGAGCGCTTGGGTGAGCCAATAGCCGATGGGCGCCAGAATGAAGGCGCCAATGGGAGCAGCGAGCGCCAGAAAAAGAAAGACACGCTTCATCGCGAAAAGACCTGCCGAAAATGTTCTTTGACGCCTTGCTCTTGCAGCTCGACGCTCCAGGGCCGTGAGCGCTGCAACAGCGCGTCGAGTTTCGGTTGCCCGCGTGGGCCGTCGAGCCGCGGGTCGACCGCGTGCATGTTGCCTTGCTCGACGATGATTCGCTGGCCTTCGGCAGAAAGCAGCACGTCGAGCAACGCCTGTGCCGCAATCGGGTTGCGACTGCCCTTGAGAATGGCGGCATGACCGGGAATCACCACCGCGCCGTCTTGCGGCCAAATGATTTCGAGTGGGCTGCCTTTGGCCTGCGCGGTGAGCACGTTTTCAAGCAGCACCACGCCGAACTGCGCTTCTCTGTTTTCAACTTTTTGCAGCACCGCCGCGTTGCCACCTGCGACGACCGCGTGGTTCTTGCGCAGCGCCTCGACGAAGGCCGCGCCGTTCGCCTGACGCATGAAGAGCAGCCAGGTGAAGGCGGTGCCCGAGGTGAGTGGGTCGGGCAATGCGGTTTGTCCCTCAAACGCGACATGGGTAAGTGCATCGAAACCGTCGGGGGCCGGCGCGGTACCCCGGCGGGTGACGAGCACCATGGTCGAAAGACGCACCGGGGTGAAATAACCGTCGGGCTCTACCAGCGACGAAGGCGTGCGCAAGCCGTTCACTGACGCATAGCGGCGCAGCTGGCCTTCGTTGCGCAGCCGCTCGTAATAGGCCGGGTCAGAGATGGCGACGATATCGGCCACTGTGCCTTTGGCGGCGAGCTCGGCGTCGAGTCGCGCGGCCACTTTTTCGCTGCCGGCCTGGTACCAATGCACCGTTACCTCGGGCAGCTGTGCCTTCACCACGGGTTCGAGCGCATCGAGTACGTGGCGGTACATCGAGGTGTAAACCCAGACATCTCCACGCGGCTTGAGCGGGTCTGCACCCGCCGGTGTCACCACGGGCCCACCCGGCGCCGCTGTTTCAATGCGACACGCGCAAGCGAGGAGCAACACGCCGAGCAGCCACCGATGGCAGAACCCTGCAGTCACGCGGCCGAAACACCGTATTTTTTCGCCAAGCGCTCACTCAACGGCTCGGCGTCGAAGTTGAGCAGCATTTCCCAGAACGCGCGGTAGTCACCCGCGCCCACTCGTTTCTTCACCCGCAGACGGTAGCCGTACCAAACGTCTTCCCAATTCGCGTGGGTGGTGAGCAGCCCCCACCACTCACCACGAGTGAGCGTGAGGGTTTCGTCTTCTGCTCCGGTCAGCCCGTCTTCAAGGCGTGGCGGCTGCCCTTGCTTGAAGATGATGCTCCATGCCCTGGCCCCTTCGGCGACCAAGCCCACGGTGAGGTTCAACGCGGCCGTTCCCGCTGCCGTCGCTTGCAGCATCTCTTGAAAATACGTGTGCACCGCTTCGTTCAACGTGGCTGAAGACACAGCGCCGGCCGGTTGGCGAAACTGAGCAATGGCGGCGTTGATACGATCACGTTCTTGCTTCGCGTAACGCGCTACATCTTCAGCGTTGTAGCCCCAACCTTCGGTGAGGCCTTTGTTGATGACCCCAGTCTCAAGGGTCCACTCGTCACCGGGCTCGAAGCGCAGCAGATGCGTGCCTTGCTTCATTGCCACTGGCATTGCGCCAGACAGTGCTTCGTCAAGGGTGGGGCGGTCGATGAAGTTCTTCCACAGCTCGCTTTCTTCGAGCAGCGCCCAGCTTGAAGCGAACGGAGCGGCCTCGGCCGGCTTTAACCCCTCGAGGCCTTCGGCGAAGCGACGATGGCCCTCTGCCTTTTTTTGCGCGCAGCGAGTCAGCAGTGTCGCGCGGTCACCGTCGAAGCCGGTGGGGTATGACGACGCGCCGGCGTAGGGCAGAAACGCGAGATCAACAGGGCCGAGCCTTTGCACGACTTCTTGATACGCGGCGATGGAAAGCGGGTTGTCATTGCCGTGATAGACGCGCACGCCGTCGCCTTCGATCACCATCGACGACACTTCCCAGCCGCGATCGTGGGGAACGAAAGTGACTTTCAACCCCGGCGCGAGCTCATGTGTCTGCCACGCGTCGAGCCATTTCACTTTGGTAAAGCCGAGCCGCTCGAGCCGGCGTTTCAAGGCCCCTGAAGGAAAAGGCAGCGCGAAGGTCTGCAGATCTTTCGCCAGTTGCGACAGCGTGCGTGGGCCTGAATGATCAGGGTGAATGTGGCTGAGCAGCAAATAGTTTGGGTGCGGCATCGTCGACGCGTTGGGGTACGGCGGAGGGGGGTAGCGAAACCAAGCGCCTCCGAAAACCGGCTCTGCAAACCATGGGTCTACCAGCAGGGTCTTGCCACCGGCGTTGATGAAGAGCTGGGCATGCCCCAAATAGGTGATGTGCACGAAGGCAGAACCTACCCGCAGCCGTGTCGCAAATGCAGCAATGTTGAGGGGTTAAAAAGCCAGCAACCGCAGCCGTTTACGGCCGAAAATGACAGTGCACGATAGACCGTGCGAAGGGTTAACCTAAGCAATGAACCTCAAAGACTTCATGGCGAAGTATGACCGCGGCAGCTTTTTCGCGCTCGCCAACAACAACAAAATCAGCGCCGGCGAGGTGAAGGCTGCCGGCGGTTACGAACAAATGGCCGGCGACTACAAGACGCTGTCTTCGGCCGAGCAGTGGGTCGTGCGCAAGGCGATGACCGACCCCGCGGTGCGTCAACAGCTCGACGGTTGGGCAGACCCGCGCGTGGCAATGGCGGTCGAAGCGGTCGATCAAGGCAGTGCGTACCTCGGCGGTTGGATCAAGACGGGCCGGCAAGACGGGCGCATTTCAAAGCGCGAGCTCAACGACAACGCGCACGAGATGCAGCAGGGCCTGCGCAATTTGAATGATGACGAGAAGCTGCGCCTTTTGGAGCACGTCGACGATGCAGCGTTGGCTTCTGAAGAAGGCCTGTATCTCAAACGCCAGTGGCCGCAGGCTTTTGATTCGCTCTCGTTCGCGAGCGTGCGGTCGACCGACATTAAAGAGCAGAGAAAAATCGAGAAGGTGCAGAACTTTCTTTGGGAGACACTGGCCATCAACCCGGCAGAGCTCACCGAAGGTTTCAAGCTCGAGCATTTGGCTGCTTTTCCCGTGCGCACCCCGGCGACGCCTGAAGAAGGCTTCGTCACTGAATTGCGCAAGTGGCTCACACATGGAGCGCCGCTCGATATCTACGCATTTCATGACTTCTGGGCAGCGAATTACCCCAAGCCTCCTGAGCTGACTGTGGGGCAACTTACGCAAGCGCTCGCGCTCGAGCCTGAACGCTTCGTCGGTAAGCGGGTGACGCTAAAAGCGTACGGGGTGTTCGACAAGAGCGAAGAGTGGGGCTCGTACCGCGAGGAGCCCGTCTACAACTCGACCACCCAAAAAACGACCATCGAGACCATCGATGATCGCGAGACGAAATCGCAGTACCGTTTTCGAGACAGCAATGACAGCACGGCGCCCGCCATCAGGTTGGTGTCTAACCATGACGAGCACTACGACACGTTAAAGCGGGCCGCGAGAATCGGTAACCATGTTCGACGCGGTACGAATCTGGGCCGCTTCGAAGTCACGGGTACCATTGCCCGCGACAGCGGCGATTATTTTGTTCGCCT
>JAIBBR010000027.1 GCA_019694575.1 Myxococcaceae bacterium | reverse complement strand
CCCACCCAGCGTGCGCGGGTGAACGAATTTTACGAAGCATTCTTGTGCAAGCACTTCGCGCCGCCCGCCGGAGCCAAGGTGCCCGCGGCTGACGATGCGTGCAACCGCGAAAACAACTTGGCCAAGCGTTGCGGCTGCAATTACTGCCACGCCACCATCGAGCCGGTCGGTGCGCACTGGGGCCGCTTCGGCGAACGCAATGCCACTTACTTAGACCCGCTGCGTTTCCCCCGCTTTGACACCAAATGCCGTGAGTGCGCGCTGGCGGGCAACATCAGCTGCGAGAACGAATGCGCCAACTACGTGATGCAAGCGTTCGACGGCGACGGCGCCGCTTCGCTCGGGCTGCTCAAGACGTACCTCTACCGCACGCCTGACGAAGAGCCGAACATCGCGGGCGGGCCCCGGTTGTTGGTGGAACGCATGATGCAATCGGGCGATTTAGAGCGCTGCGCGGTAAAAAACGTGTGGAACCAGCTCTTGGGCCGCCCCATGACGATGCCAGAACAAGCCCTGTACTTAGAAACGCTGACCCAAAAGTGGACCGCGCAAGGCCGCGCCTACAAAAACTTGGTGAAGCTCATTGTCACCACCGACGCGTACCGGAGAATCGACTAATGACGTCGACCCTTCGCTCTACGTTGCTCGGCGCGGCGCTCTGCGTGTTCGCTCTTGGCTGCAACAAGCCCAAACCGGGAGAGACGCCGGCTGACCTGACACCCGTCGACATGGGCAACCACCCGCCCTTGACGCACTTGCCTGACCCTGACGACCAAGGCGGTCACGTGGGCCGCGCGCCGCGTCGCCTCACCGTGGCGCAGCTCAAAGCGTCGATTCAAATCACCACCGGCCGTCAGTGGAGCCAAATCGACAACCTGGCCACTTCGCTCGGGCAAGCCGACTACGCGCTCATCAACACCGAGTCGACGGTGCCGAACATGGTGTTCACCAAGTTTCTTGAAGACGGAGCGCGCGAAGTCTGTCTCGCCGCCGCGCTGAATGACTTGGGCGTGGCTGATGCCGGCGCCCGGGTGCTGAGCCCCCTGGTACCCACCGCGAGCGATTTGACCACCCTGGCCGACGCCGACGTGCGCAACAACATGGTCTACCTGTCGACGCGTTTCTGGGGCGAGCCGCTCGCCGGGCCCGAGCTCGACAAATGGGTGACGGCTTTCAAAGCGCTCGCCAACGCCACAAAAAATATCGTGCCTCCCGCCACCGCGGTGGCTCCACGGCAGCAAGCCTGGGGAGGCATTTGCGTCGCGCTGATGACCGACCCACGTTTTTTTACCTATTAGAAAGGAGTGACCCGCGATGAAAAAGAATGGCTTCGACTCACGCCGCTCCTTCTTGAAAGCCGCTGCCGGGTTCGGCGGCTCGATGCTGCTCGGGGTGACGCCGTTTCGTGCCTTTGCCCAAGCGGCAGACCTCGCGCCCGCGGGGCGCTGCTTCGTCTTCGCCTACTTTCAAGGCGGGTGGGACGTGCTGCTCAGCTTAGACCCGCGCGACCCCGCGGTGTTTACCAACGAGCGTTTGTCAGACACGCGCATTCAGCCTGCCTACAACCTGCTCGCCAACGACGCGACGTTTCCCACTGCGTTGGTGACGCCGGCCACGCGCATGGGCTCCGCGGCTCCCACGATGCAATTCGGCCCCGCGATTGGCCGCATGGCCGACCATTACGATTTGTGCACCGTGGTGCGCGGCATCAATATGAATACCGTGGCCCACGAAGTGGGTTACCGCTACTTTCTCACCGGCAAGCCGCCCATCGGCTCTGCCGCGCGCGGCTCGTCGGTGGCGACTGAAATCGTGGGGCAAATGAAGCCCACCGTGCCGGTGCCTTCAATCGCGTACGGCGTCGAAAGCTACAACGATCGCTACCCGGGCGCGGCCAGCGCGCTCGGTGTTTCGCGCTCGGCTGACTTGTTGCTCACCTTGGCGCCCAGCCCCACCGCGTTGAACAGTGAAATCGAAAAGCAGCTCGTCAACTTGCGCGGAGAAACCGTGACCTGCGAAGCGCAGGCCTACGACACGCGCGGTCTGGTGGGCCAATACCGCGACGCGCGCAATCAAATGCAGTCGGTGCAGAGCGCCAAGCTCGACGCTTCGTTTCGTTTCGAGCAAGCGCAGAACGCGGCCGTGCGCGCAGCGTACGGTTTGCCCGCGACAGGCCCTTATGACACCGCGGCGGGGCGAGCCGCGTTGGTGGCCACCGCGCTCAAACAAGGCATCAGTCAGTGTGTGACGATTCAGCTCGCCAGCGGGCTCGACACCCACTTCGGCACCAGCTTGGCCCACGCGCAGCAGCAGCGCCTGGGGTGGAACGCGCTGGGAGACTTGGTGCAAGACTTGCGCACCTCGGCTCACCCGATGGGCGGCAATTTCATGGACCACACCACCATCGCGGTGTTCTCTGAGTTCAGCCGCACGCCGCTGCTCAATGGCTCAGGGGGCAGAGACCACCATATTTCATCGAGCTGCCTGCTGGTGGGCGCGGGCATCAAACACAACGGGGTGTTCGGCAAAACGGGCGACGTGGGCATGACGCCGGTGCGGGTGAACGTGGCCACTGGGTTACCCGACGAAAGCGGCGTCAACCTCACGCCCGAAGACATCGTGGCGACGATTTTGGCCTCGGCACAGCTCGACTACAGCATCACCCGCGTTGAGCCGATTAAGGCCTTGCTCGGCTAAAGCGACTTCATGCATTCGTCTTTTCTCTTTCTTCTGACGGGCCTGGGGCTGTGCGCGTGCGGCACGGGGGTTGTTTCTGAAGCAATTTCGCCCACGCCTTTCGAAGCCAGCGTGCTGCTGTCGTCGAGCGCGATTTCGTCGGCGCCCGGGTTTGCCGACCAACGCGGCGGCGGCATTTTCGCGGGCACAGCGGGGCAAGGGGTGCGGTTGCGCGCTGACGGCTCCCAAGCGCCGCTCCTGGCTCACCCTGGCAACCCAGTGGCGCCTGGCCCTGTCACAGCGGTATGGCCACTGGGGCCGTTCTCGGCGTTGCTAGGCACGTCTACGGGGCTCTTCGTGGCTGAATCAGGCTGGGTCATCGCGCCGCCCTGGCAGTCGCGGCTCAGCGCTGACGGTTTGGTGGCGACGGGGCTCGGTGCTGACGGCGTGGCGTGGCTTGCGCACCAGAGCGGCTTGTTTCGATTGGAAAACGGCCAGCTCTTCGAGCTCACTTCCAGCGGAGCCCACTTGGAAGGCATTACTTCGCTCGCAGTCGCGCCGGGCCCGTCAGGCGCAGAAGCCGTGTGGTTCGCGGGCGCCGAAAAGCTTCACTGCGCCGAGCGTCAGTCAGCGGGCGGCTACCTGATTAAAGAGAGCGGGCTGTCGCTTGAGAATTTAAAAGGCGGCGTGTTGGCGTTGGCGGGTATTGCGCCGTCACCCAAGTCAGCGGGAGAACTGTGGGCCATCACCCAAGCGGGCAACCTGTGGCGCTTTCGTGGCGGCACGTGGTTTCGTTACGCGCTGGCCCACGCTCCTGAGCAATTGCTTTCGGCCGGCCGCTTTGCTTGGCTGCGCGTAGACGACGCGCTGTACCGGTACGACGCTGACGAAGGTGCGTGGGGTGAAGCCAAAAATCTCGCTGCCGGTTTGACACTGCAAGCAGTCGACGCGGCCGGTACTGCCTGGGTGCGTGAAAGAGAGCAAAGCCACGTCATCTCTAACGGCTGGGTGCCACGGCTGTCGGGCATTTTTCAAAACGAAGAAGTGTACGGCACTGAAGCGGTCGTGACAGTTCAGGTCTCTCATCAGCGCGAAGTGCAAGCAGTGCGTTACCGCATCGACGAGGGTGAAGAATCGCCAGTGCGCTTCGACGACGCCCTGCCGGGCACCGGCGCGTACACCGGGCAATGGGTGTTTTCATTGGGGGGCGCCGACAACGGCGAGCCCAAGCCCTTCTCACTCACGGGCTACAACGACGGGCCGCACACGCTGTCAGCGATTGCGGTTTACAAAGACGGCGCGCTGGCGACGCGCCGGGTGCACTTCGAGCTCAAAGCGGGCTTGAGCGGCCCGGTGGCCTGGCAAGCCGACATTAAACCGCTCTTCGAAGCGCGCTGCGCCAAGTGCCACGTCACCGGCCCGGGGCGCGACCTGTCAGTCTACGAATTGTGGAAGCGAGAGGGCGCATTGATTGTCACCGCGGTCAAAGACAAGCGCATGCCCGCCGACGGGCCGCTCGACCCGACGTTGATTTCACGCATCGTGCGCTGGGTGAACGGAGGCATGTTGCCGTGAGAGCCGCTTTGCTTGGCTGCATGCTGTTGGCCGCGTGCGACGACAACGCGTTGCCGCCCAAGCCGCCCCCCATTGACCATTGCGACGGGCTGTCAGAAGTGAAGCTCGAAGCAGTGCCCCCCTTGGTGCACGTCAATGCGCCGGTGGCGCTCACCGCATCGGGCGGTAGCGGTCATTACAGCTACAGCGCGGCGGTGGGCGGCTCAAATGGAGAACTGCGCGAAGGCCGTTTCATCGCGGGGCCCACTCCAGCCACCGACACGCTGACCGTCATCGACGACTGCGGCAACGAAGCCACCACCACGGTGGAAGTGCGCGGCGCTTTTTACGTCGCGCCCAGCCGCGCCACGGTGAAGCCCGCCACCGCGTTCACCATCACCGTCTCGGGTGCGTTGGGCACAGCCCGCTTCACCGCGCAGGCACTCGGCTCAGGCGGCAGCCTCAGTGCCACCGGCAACTACGTGGCGGGTGCCACCAACGGGTTAGACCTCATCACCGTCGAAGACACCGGCACCGGCGAGCAAGTGCTGTTGCAATACGCGGTCAGCGCGTCGGCGCAGTTGCGCGCGGTGCCTCCCAAGTTGGGCATTCCCGCGGGGGCGCAAGCGCCGTTGGGTGTGGCCAACGGCAGCGGGCAAGTGACGTGGTCCAAGCTTTCGGGCCCTGGCTCGGTCATGGGCAACACGTTCATCTCGGCCGCGGGCGACACGGGCACGGCGCAGCTCGAAGGCGTCGACCGCTACACCGGCGAAAAAACGAGCGTCACGGTGCGCATTCTCGAAGAACTGAAGCGCGAGGGCCGCCCGCATGGGCACTTAACCGACGTGGCTTCGGTGGTGACAGGTGACTTCGACGGAGACGGTTTTGCCGACGTGGCGGTGGGCATCGCCGAAAGCGACCTTTCCTTTCCCTCGGGGGGCGCGGTCTTCATCTACAAAGGTTCGGCGGCGGGGCTCCCCTCGATGGCAACGTGGACCTTGCTGGGTGAAAGCGACACCGCGCAGCTGGGCGCGGTCATGGCGGCGGGCGACTTAGACGGCGACGGGCGCGACGACTTGGCGGTGAGCGCACCCGGGGCTGACGTGACGGGGGGCGACTCGGGCGTGGTGCAGCTGTACCTCTTCACGTCTGCAGGCCCCAAGAAGATGCGCAGCGACTTGAGCGGCGTGGCGCGCGGTGGAAACTTCGGCGCGGCACTGGCGATTTTCGACGTCAATTCAGACGGCATCAAAGACTTGGTGGTGACGAGCCCGCTGGCTGACTTGGCGCCGACCGCTCAAATTTCGTCGCGCGGCGTGGTTGACGTTTTTCTTGGTCAACGCGGCGGCGGCATCGCTGACCAGAGCGCGTTTCGTTTGGGCGGTTGGGACTTGGCGCCCGACAAGACGTTCAAGGCCACCCACAATCTGCGTTTTGGCCGTTCGCTCGCGGTAGGCGACTTCGACGGCGACGGTTTGGCCGACTTGGCGTTCAACGGTGTGACTTCGGCTCCGTTGCCTGACGGCGGCAGCCCCAACCGCACCCAACCCGCGGTGGCCGTGCACTTCGCCCGCGTCACGGCACCGCGCTTCGTCGAAAAGCCCGACCTGTATGTGTTGCCGGTGAATTTCGCTGACGGCGACGAAGGCACACTGCGCTTGGGTTACGTACCCAAAGAATTGGACCACCCCGCGATGTTGTTGACGGCGCTCGACCGCGCTGACTCGCCCAACTTGAGCGCTGACGGCGGCACCGCAGGCGGCAGCAACGGCGGAGGCGTCTATCTCTTCAACCTCACTGGGCGCGGGCCCACTTCTTCACCCGTGCCCACCGCCGCCACGACTTTGGAGCGCACCGACGCTTACGCGCGCTTCTACGGTGAAACCGCCGGCTGGCAGATGGGGCGCTCTTTCACGTTGGCAGAGCTTGAAGACGGCGCGGGTTTGTCGTTGGTGGTGGGTGCTCCGTACGCGCACAACCCGCCGGCGCCGACCTTGCTGCAGACCGGCAAGATTGCGGTGTTTGGGCTTCACAGCCTGCCGCAGGGCACGGTGCGCAACAAAGCGTTCGAATTTCGCGCGGGAGACCGGGCCGACACGTTGGGCACGGCGTTGGCCGCGTGGCGGCCGGCAGGCACTTTGGGGCTCGTCACGGTCGCATCACGCGCCACCACCGACGGAGGCGATTTCACCGGCCGTGTCGACGCGTTTCTCGGCACCGGCCCCATCGACGCGTGGGCGAAGACGAGCGCCGACGTGCCCGCCCACTTGGCGTCTGAACAGTTCGGCGTGAGCCTCGAAACCGCCACCATCGCCGGTAAGCCGCGGGTGCTGGTGGGTGCACCTTGGTACTCGGGCCCTGACCAAAACGCTTTCGGCAACGACACCTCGGTGGGTCAAACCATCGCTTACGAAGTGGGCAAAGGTGACCAGCCGTTGGTGGTGCACGAGGGCGCGGTGGGCTCGTACGTGCGCGACGGCAAGCAGTTATTCGGAGGCCGCTTTTCGGGCGTCGATGTGGCGCTCACCGATTTCAACGGCGACGGCCGCCCCGACTTGGCGATTGCGTTGCCCGGTTTTCAAACGCCGTTGCCCACCAACACCGAGTACGCGCAGTTGCCGCTCGATGCCGGTTGCACGATGAGCCCCGTGAAAGCGTTGGGCGGTGTCACGGTGCAGCTTTCACAGAGCGACGGCACCTTCAAAGAAGGCTACCGGGTATGGGCGCCCGAGCTGATTAATGGCGAGTGCGATGGCGGCACCTGCTTGCGCGCAGGCCTGGCACGCACGGGTATTGCCGGCGGTTTCGATTTCAACAATGACGGCAACGAAGACATCGCGCTGACGCGAAATTCGGGGCTCGACATTTTTCCCGGCCGCCCGCCGGCTGACGCGACGCTGTCGAAGCTGACCGCGGTGTGTGGGCCGCTCTTCACGTTGCCGCAGCACAACCGCGGCACTTTCGGCCCGATGGCATTGGGCGACCTCGACGGCGACGGCTGCGACGAAGTCGGCGTGCGCTACGGAAACCTCAATTCCGGGCTGGTAGACCCCCTGGTGACTCCGCAGGGGCTGATTATCGTCTTCGGCTTCGACCCGAACGGCGCATGCGGCGCGCACACGCAACCGGCTTACATGTACATCTCGGGCGAAATCGACGTGGGCATCAACTCAGTGCAGTTCGGTTACGCCGCGGCGGCAGTGGGCAAGGTGCTGGGAGACAACCGCGAGTTCATCGCCGTCTCTGCGCGGTTGTACCCCTTTGAGGGCGTGACGCAGCCCACGGTGCTGCTCTACGACAAAATGCAAATCGCGGCACTGCGGCCGGCGCAAGGCAGCGCGTTGGTGCCGATGAGGGGTGGCGGGTTGACGCCGATTCCCTTGGTTTACAAAGACCGGGCGCCGCAATTTGGCCGGGCGTTGGCAGGCAATGTCGACCTCACCGGCGACGGCATCGTCGATTTGGTGGTGGGCGCGTCACGGGCCAATGTGAATGGCGAAGGCACGGGAGCGGTTTTCGTTTTCGCGGGCGGGCCGGGCCTCTCGGGCGCACGCGAGCCGGTAATGATGTTCTTGGGAGACCACCGTGAGCGCGGCAACTTCGGGCAAGACTTAAGTCTTTCTGTTGCGTCTGGGCCGCTGAAAGCACTGCTCGGTATTGGCGCGCCCATCAGCTACCGAACGGGCACGGCGAATGGCAGCGCCTTCGTCACCCCGTTGAATTTTTAATAGGCGAGTGAGGTGAAGCAGCTCCGAGCGACGAGGAGGGCTTCTCGTCAGCTTCTGGCTGCCGCGACGGGAGATCTGCGCTTCACCACCACGACAATTGCGGCGAATCTTTGAACCGCCCCGGCCCGGCGAACTTCGACTCGTGCCGCAGCAACTTGCGCTTACGCTCCAAACCGCCGCCGTACCCAATCAACGAGCCGTTGGCGCCCACCACGCGGTGACAAGGCACGATGATGGAAATGGGGTTCTGCCCATTCGCCGAACCGACCGCGCGGGTGGCTTTTGCATCTCCCAGCCGCTTGGCCTGCTGCTGGTAGGTCCACGTTACTCCGTAGGGAATTTGCGTCAGGCACTGCCACGCTTTCTGCTGAAACGCGGTGCCGGCACTAAAGAGCAGCGGCACTTCGAAGGCCTTCAACGTGCCTTTGAAATAGTCGCGCAGCTGCAGCTTGGTCGCCTTCAGAACCTCGTCTTCTCGGGCCACCCCACTGCCGCGTGGCGGGTGCGGCGTCATGTGCAGGCCAGTAAGCGCTTCTCCATTGCTGGTCAACATCAGCGGCCCCAGCGGGCTCTTCATCACGATGTAGTTTTGTTTCGATTCCATTCGCGCGCCACCTTCGCAAGCCACGCGTTCGCGATCAACGTTTTCGCTTTTACAAACACCGCTCAGGCAACGGTTTGCTACCTTCGCTTCGACATGCGCCTTTTGCTCACGCTGACCGCGTTCTCTGTATGTGCCTTTGGCTGCGCCACCACACCGCAAGCGGCTTTTTCGGCGCCCAACCCGCCGGCCGCAAACGCCAAGCTCTACCAGCGCCTCGGGGGCCAACCGGCCATCGAAGCGGTGATTGACGACTTCATGGGCCGCTTGGCGAAAGACGAGCGCATCAACGCCACCTTCGCCGGCAGCCACGTGCCCCGCTTGCGCAAACGGCTCGTCGAGTTGGTTTGCTACGCGACCGGCGGCCCGTGCACATATTCGGGCCGCGACATGAAAACGGTGCACACCGGCATGAACATCACCCACGCCCAGTTCGATATCGTGGTGGGCCATTTGGTGGCCACGCTCGACGCCTTCAAAGTACCGGCGACCGAAAAAGGCGAGCTGCTCGCGTTGCTCGGGCCAATGCGCGGCGACATCGTCGAGGCCCCGTAAACGGTGACCACCCCATCGGTCGGCAGACCAGGCGAAAGCGGCGGGCGGTACCTGCACCACTTTCGCTTGGACAAAGTCTTGGGCCGCGGCGGCATGGGCGAAGTGCTGCTCGGTTTCGACACTTCGCTGCAACGGCCAGTGGCCATCAAAGTCATTCGCTCTGACTTGGCGCAGCGCTCCGAATTCGTCGACCGCTTCGTTCGTGAGGCCCGCGCACAGGCGCAAATCGCCCATTCAAACGTGGTGCAGGTCTATTACATCGGCCAAGAGCAAGACGCGGTCTACATCGTGATGGAGCTGGTCGACGGCGGCTGCCTGGCCGACTTTCTCGAGCCTGCGCAGCGGCTGCCGTGGGAAGAAGCCGCGCGCCACATGCTGGGGTTGGCCGAAGGTTTGGGCGAAGCCGCGCGGCTCAACATCATTCACCGCGACATCAAGCCCCATAACATTCTGCTCGACCGTTTCGGTTTGGCCCACTTGGCTGACTTCGGCCTCGCGGCGCCGGTGAACACGCAAGAAGCCGCCGCTTTGGGAGAGCACGACACACTGCCCAGCCCCGCGTTGCCCAAGCTGACGATGGTGGGCGCCATCATGGGCAGCCCGGCATACATGTCTCCCGAGCAAGCGCGCGGTGAAGCGCTCGATGCGCGCAGCGACATTTACGGGCTGGGCGCGACGTTCTACGAATTGCTCACCGGCCAACCGGCGAACCGCGGCGACACCCTGCAAGCGCTGCGAGAACACTTCGCCGGGCCGCCGCCACCGAAAATACGCCAACACGCTCCGAAATTGCCCATGGCATTGGCCGAAGTCATTGACCGCTGTCTAGAACACGACAAGACGCGCCGCTTTCAAGACTACGCCGAACTGGTTGACGCGCTGAAAAAGGCACAACCGAAACCGATTATTCCCGCCACCGTTGTGTCGCGGGTGCTCTCGTGGGCCCTCGACGTGTCAGTCTTCGCGGTGGTGACCGCCTTCACCCGGGCGCTTTTTCCCTTGCTCGGCTTCGGTGTGCTGGTGCTGTGGGTGATGGGCGGCATCGTGGCGTTGGGAGCCACTCCCGCCCAGTGGATGATGCGGCTCGCCTTGCGCCGGCCTCCCGACAACCCGGTATCGCCGCTGCGGGGCTTGATGCGTTTTCTTTTGCAACACGTCTGGCTGGCCTTCGGCATTTTGCTGGTGAGCAGCGTGTATGAATCGGCTTCTGAAACGGTGCACGCGACTTATGCGCTGCTCACCGTGACGTTTGCCCTGTTGGGCCTGGGAGGCGCAGGCGCGGCCTTGTTTTCGAAAGAACGCCGCACCCTGGTCGACCGCATGACGCGAACCGTGGTGTTGGTAGACGTGAGGTGAAACCAAACATGAAGCGCTTGCTCTTGCCGTTGTGTCTATTTAGTCAAGCAGTGTTCGCCGGCAGCTACCGCGTCGCGCCGGGCCCGCATGGCTCGATTCGCTTCACCGTTGAAGGGCCAATTGACGACGTGAAGGGCGAAAGCCGCTCGGTCGAAGGCCATTTAGACTTAGACCCCGCCGCCTGGGCCAACGGGCATGGCGTGGTGGGCCTGCCGCTCGACACCGTACGCACGGGTATTCCCGCGCGTGATGCCGACATGCGCGAAGAGTTTCTGCAGACCAGTCGTTTTCCTTTCGCGCTGCTCACCATCGACAAAATCGAGCGACCCTCAGCGACGGCGATTGCAAAGGGTCAAGGCGCTGAAGGCGAAGCAGTGGGCACCTTCGAGCTTCACGGCGTTCGGCGGGCGGTGCGGTTTACCGCGCGGGCACGTTTAGACGCCGACGGCACACTGTGGGTGAGCGGCAAATTCGCGGTGCCATTCGCTGACTACAACATTCAGCGCCCGCAGCGGCTCTTCTTCAAATTGGGCGACGTGGCCGACGTTTTTTTCGACGTGGCGTTCACCGACACCACGACGTCAGTGGCGAGCGCGCCGACCCCAAAAGTGCCGCTGCAACCGACAGTGACTGAAGTGTTGCCGCTGGCCCCACCACCCAAGCCGCGCCCGCCGCGCAAACCGAAACCGCAAATTTACAAAACGTTCGCCTTCAAAGGCGATGAGCCCAAAGCCAAAGGTGAGCACTACTACTACTCACCCGAAATAGGAGGCAGCACCAACAAGCTCACCTGCGCGCACTGCCATGCCCGCGGCGACGAGCGGGCGGGGCTGGTGCAGGCCGACGGTTATGCGCGGCCCGCCCACACGCTGTTCAATTCGGCGCAGCGCCCCCGTTTTTGGAACGGCTTTGCCACCGACGCGGGAAAAGCAGCCGACATTTGCCAGAAGATTTTCATGCAAGGGCAAGGTTTGACCGAAGCGCAACGCAGCGCGCTGCTCGCCTTCATCGAAGCCATTAGCCCCGACCCTTCACCTGAGCTCGATTACCGCACGCTGTACCGCACCTACGAATCGTCTATTCGAGACCCGGCCGGCGGAGACCCGGTGCGCGGCAAAGAGCTCGCTGACAAGTACTGCATGACTTGTCACTTAGACGGTCGGGTGGGCCCGGTGTGGGCGCCGGGGTTGTATGAAGCCGACTGGGTGGTGAAGCGCGTGCGCCGACTGGAAGGCCACGGCAACCGCTTCATGCCTCCCTTCAGCATCGAGCGCCTGCCCGACACTGACTTGCGCGACATCGTCACGTTTCTCACCCACCCCAAGGTAGCGCCGCCCATTTTCGATCGCAGCAAACGCAAAACACTGAGTCAGAAGTAAGGGCCCACCGCACATGGCCCTTTTTCCCAGCCATCGAAAAACCGAAGCGAGACTTTCGCATGCCGCCGGGCGTAAAAGCCGCAAGGTATGGCGCGTTCAAACGTTTGGTTATTGCTTCCGATTGGGGTGCTTGTAGCGACAGGTTGCGGAGAAGGCGTCGATAGCGCTCCGAAGCTCGAAGGCGGCTATACCGTCGACCAAAGCCTGCCCGGCATGCCGTGTGACATTTCACGCTTGCTCAACACCCGTTGTAACGGGTGCCACGGGGCTCCCTTGAAGAACAGCGCTCCGATACCCCTGGTTTCGCGCGCCAACCTGCTCGAGCGCTCTCAAGTCGACCCCAGCGTTACCGTCGGAGCACGCTCTGCCCTTCGCATGCGCGACACGGCCTTGAGCATGCCTCCCGCGCGCTACCCACAGCCCACCGAAGAAGAAAAAGCGGCCTTCGAGACGTGGGTCGCCGAGGGCATGCCCGACGGTAGGTGCGGTGAAGCAGATGCCGGCGTCACCGTGATTGAGCCGGTCGACGCAGGCCCCGCCCCCACGGTGTGCAGCTCCAACACCTTCTGGACCCGCGGCAACGACGGCAGTGCTTCAATGAACCCGGGGTTCGCCTGCCGCAGCTGCCATTTGGGCCAAAACTTCGAGGGGCAAAACCCCAACGGAGATTCAGAGCGCGGCAGGGCCTTTTTCTTCATGGGCACCGTGTTCCCCTCGCTGCACGAAAAGAACCTCTGCCGCAGCGTGGTGCCCTCGAGTGGAGGCACGGTCGAAATCATCGACGCGCAGGGCAAAGTGGCCGCGACGTTGATGGTCAACGCGTCGGGCAACTTCATGTCGACGAGCACCCGCACCACCATTGCCATGCCTTACACGGCTCGGGTGAAAGCCAACGGCCGCGTGCGGGCAATGACGACGCCGCAGACCGACGGAGACTGCAACACCTGCCATACCGAACAAGGCCGTAACGACGCTCCCGGCCGCATTGTTTGGCCTTAGACCAACGCGCGGGGTCGGTAATCGAGTCGCACGCTGTCGGTACCGACTTCGACTTTGGGGTGGGTAATCAAATGGCAGCTCAAGCAGACGAGCGCGGCTGACATGCCCGTCATGCGCAAAGCCACTTCGCCTTTGCACACCATGCACGCACCGGGAATGGTGACGTCAGCCACTTCGTCACCCACCACATGTATCTGGGAAACCATGAGGTACAGATAACGCCGGCTTTCACCGAAGCAAGGGCTCGCCTGCCTGCGGCAACCGGCCTAAGTACCGTCGTTTAAGTCGATGCTCGTCATTCACCCGCATTTTCATGGCCGCCGCACGGGCGTTACGGCGCACACCGAGAGCTTGGTGAAGGCGCTCGCACCGCATGTCGAGGTCTTCGCGCTGGGCCGTTCGCTGCAAAGCCGGGTGCCGCAATTGAGCTGGGGGCAACTGCTGCGAAGGCTCGGGCAGGAGCCAGCGATTTGGCACGCACACCGAAACAACGAGTTGATGGCGGGCCTTGCGCTGCGGCTATTTTTCCCCAAGCTGCGGGTGGTGTTCAGCCGCCATGGGCATGGCGTGCCGGGGCGCTATACGCGCTTTCTTGCGGCCCGGGCTGATCAACGGGTCACGCTGACCCACGAAGGCAGCCGGCTGCTTTCTTCTTCGAGCGAAGTGGTGCCGCATGGCGTTTCGTTGGAACGCTTTACGCCCCCCGAGGACCGGCAAGGGTTGTGGCGCGGGCACCGGTTGGGCGGTGAATATGGCATCGGCGTGGTGGGCCGCATTCGGGTAGACAAAGGCCAGGGCGATTTCGTGAAGGCAGTGGCGCCGCTTCTCGAAGCGTTTTCTTCGTGGCGCGCGGTGCTGGTGGGCCTGGCGCGTGGGCCCGACGTGGCGTGGGCCGATAGATTGCGAGCGCAGACGAATGGGCAGTTGGTGCTCGCGGGCGAGCATGCCGATGTGGTGCCTTGGTATCAGAGCCTTTCTATCGTGGTGCAGCCATCACATGCGGAGTCGTTCGGTCTGGTGATGCTCGAGGCGATGGCAAGTGGGTGTTGCCTGGTGACCAGCGCGTTGCCGCATGTCGCGCAGTACGTCGAGCACGGGCGCACGGGCTTCATTTACCCCGTCGGCGACAGCGACGCGTTGCAGCGCATTTTGCGCGAGTTGATGAACGAGCCATTGAAAGCAAAAGCGGTGGGCGAAGCGGCGGCTCGGGCGGCGCAAGCGCGCTTCGGCATTGCACGGGAAGCGCAGACGATGCAGGCGCTTTACGAGAAGCTGCTGGCGAAGTAGCGAGCGGGCCGCATTCGGCTCAAACGAGATGAAGCGCGTACGAACGCAAGCCGCTCAAGCCCCCTTTCGCCCCGCCTCGTCAGTGCCAGCGTCTACGGCTTCTGATTCTGCGCCGCGAGCAAGGGCGCGAGCAGGTCGCCTTTTTCTCCCGGCGGGAGCAACGTCACCTTGGCGTTGCCATCAATCAGCCGCTGGTACTCGAGCATTTGAAACATCGCCTCCATCACCTCACCGTCGGCAGAAATTTTCTGCAGCGCCTGGCCGACGATGTGCGGCCGCTGCGCTTGGGCCCGGGCGAATTCAATCGCCGCCTGACGTTCGGCGGTGCTCTTGATGATGTTCACCTGGTTGGCGCCGTCTTGCCGAATGGCGCTGGTCACCTGGCGCAGGCGGTTCACCACTTTCTCTTCAATCTGCCGAATCATCTGTCCATCGCGAAAATGCACTTTGCGAATGTAGACAGAGCCCAACTGGTAACCCCATTCACGCGACTTGGCGCTCACTTCATGCCGCACCGCCTGGCTCATTTGGTGTCGCGTTTCGAGCATGTCTGACAGCTTCATGTTCGACAGCGAGCGCACTGCCGCGTTGCTCACGTTGGCGCGCAACGAGCCGCGGGGGTCAGCGTTTTTGAAGAGAAACGACATGGGGTCGTTGACGAACATTTCGTACCAAATGCCGATACCCATCGGCGCGCCCTCTTCGGAGTTCACCGGTTGGCTGCGCAAATATTCTTGGTCTAACCGCAGGTCGACGACTTGGCACCGGCCAAACCAGTTCACCAGCGGCGCTCGCCAACCGAGCTTCAGCCACAAGAAGTGCAAGCCGGGCTCATCGAGTACGCCCACCACCTTGCCAAAGAGCAAATAAACACGGGCTTTGCGCTCGTCGACGACGGCGTAGAAACCCAAACCGCGGGCCAGCGCGAAGAGCAGCGGCACACCCACCAAGCAACCGAAGGCGCCCACCACCAGCGAAATCAGAAAGCTGCTCATTTCTTCACCTCCAACATCGCGGTCTGCGCTTTGTTGAAGAGCGACAACCGCACGTTGCGCACATAGGCGGCGAGCACTTTGGCTCCCGACTGCTTCAAGCTCGAAAGTTGCTCGGCCATTTGCACCAGGGGCTCGACTTCGGCTTGGGCATTCAGCGTTTCAATTTCTACCGCGCGTTTCGACTGCACCAACTTTTGATCAGCCGAAGCCTGCGCCAAGCTGACTTCTGAAGACACGTGGTTGTGCGCGGTGTTGATGGCGGCGAGCGCGCTCTCGACTTCACCGGGAGGATCAATACTCGTAATCAGCGACGCATCGAGTGCAATGCCATAGCGCGCGGGGGCTGAAGCACAGTCGCGGTCCATCACCTCGTTGAGCAACCGCAGATTCTTACGCAAGTCGTTGATGGAAACACCTGCCACCGCCGAGCTGACACCGCCTTCTTCGGTCAAAGGCGCCTCGAAGCTGGCGATGCGCTGCCGCAGAATCGAAACGAAGTAGCCCATCACATGCACAATGGGCCGCTTCACGCCAAACAGGTACGCATAGAGGTTTTGATCTGAAATACGAAAACGCAGCTGCCCCACCAAGCCGGTGTTGAGTTGATCTTTCGTCACCGCGTCGAGCATGGTGCCGCCCCGGTTGGCGTTCTTGTCTTCGGGGTCGTACGCCATGTTCAACGTCTCGGTGGCGATAGAGACTTTGTAAATTTTTTCCCACGGCCATTTGAAATAGAAGCCCGGGCCAATCACCTTCACCTGCGGGTACTTGTAGCGCTCGCGCTCGTCGGGCCGCAGCGACTCGGCAATGGGGCTGTCGAGCGTGGTGGCTTGCAAGCGTTGCGCACGGCCGAACACGGTCTTCACCGCACGTTCATTCTGGTCAACGGTGAAGAACCCGCCCAACACGTAACGCAGGCCAAACCAGACCATCGCCCCCATCATCAAACCCGCTACCGAAATGTGCTCTGTCCAGTCCATCGAGTGCCTCCTGCTTCGCCAGTCGTTACGTCTTGGGTACCCGCCCGATTGCCATTCACCGCGTTACGTCGCCTCGCTCAACTGCACCCACACCGGAGCGTGGTCTGACGGTAACTTGCCCTTGCGCGCTTCACGGTCGATTTCAGCGGCGTTGACCCGCGCCGCCACTGACGCCGTCACCCAATGGTGATCAATGCGCAGGCCATGATTTTTTGGAAAGCCGAGCATGCGGTAGTCCCACCAGCTGTACTTGCCGGGTTCGGGGTGAACTTTGCGGTAAACGTCGGTCAATGCCAGTGATTCCGCCAGGCGTTTGAGCGCCGCTTTTTCGGGCTCGGTGAACAGCGTTTGCCCAGCGAAGAGCGGCACGTTCCAGACGTCAATGTCTTGGGGCGCCACGTTGAAGTCGCCGCATAAAACAACCGAATCAGTCGGCTGGTGCTTCGCTTTCAAAAGCGCGCCCAACCTGTCGTACCACTGCAGCTTGTATTGGTACGCGGGCGAGCCGACTTCTTGGCCGTTGGGTGCATACAAACTGTAAATGCGAATGCCCTGTACGGTGCCTGCGATGAGCCGCGCGTGGTCGTCTTCAACGCCGTCGTTCAAGCCGCGCGTCACGTCGGTGATGGCGTGCTTCGAGACAATCGCCACGCCGTTGTACGTCTTCTGGCCAAACACTTCGGCTCGGTAACCGGCGGCCTGCACGTCGAGCATTGGAAACTGCTCGTCGGTGCACTTGAGCTCTTGCAGGCACAGCACATCAGGTTGGTGCTCTTTCAACCACGCCAGCATGCGCTCGCCGCGGGCGCGAATCGAATTGATGTTCCAGGTGGCGATTTTCATGGGTGGGCTGGTGAGGTTTAGCTGCTGGCCGAGGTGTAATGCCGCAGGCTCTTTCGCCACACCCAGCGCGACGCGGTGGCGAAAACCAGAGCGGCGCTGACCGAAATGGCCAAGGTCGAAGAACCCATGCGGCCCAGCAACGCCTCGGCGGGAAAAGTGGTCATCAATGCCAGTGGCACCACGAAGGTGAAGAGCAACCGCAGACCGCCTTTGAACACCGAAATCGGCCACCGCCCGGCATCGAAGATAGAAGTGAAGAGGTAATTGAGGTTGTCGATTTTCACCACGTAGAACGCGGCGCTGATGATGAGAATCCACATCGAATAGAGCGTCAGCACCGCCACCCACATCAGCAGAACCGAGAGCCCAATATCGAGCAGTGCCGGTGCGCGGCCCAGCCGGTTGAACACCACGCCAAAAATGGTGAGCGCGGTGAGCAAGCTCGCCACCCGCCACAGCTGAAAGCGCGACGTTGAAACGAGAAACTGCGCGTCGGCGGGTTTCAGCAATACGAAGTCCAACGTGCCTTTGCGAATGTGATCAACCACCGCGGCCAAGCCGGGGTTGATGGCCCCTTCGAGCACCCCCTGCACCAGAATGAACCAGCCCACCACCATCATCGCTTCGTCGAAGCTCCAGCCGGGTATCGACGCACGGCCTTCGGTGTAGACCACGAAGAGTGGAATCACCGCGGTAGCCGCCCAGAACAACGAGAGCGCCCCGTCGATGAGAAAGTCCCACCGGTATTGCGCGGCGAGCAACGCCGAAGCGCGCAGCTGCATGCGGAGCAAGGTGACGTAGCGGCCCACGCGTTACCCTCCAAAAGCCTGAAAGCGACGCACGCCGAAGGTCCACAATGCTACCGCCAAGACGCCCGTGGCGGTGACCCAGCCCCACTGTGTGGCGAGCAACGGCAACGCTGACGCCAAGTCATGCGCCCCGGTCATCATCTCGAGTGGCAAGCCGAACTGGTAACGATACGGCATGTAGTGAGCGACGGTGGAAAGCCAGCTGGGCGCGATGGCGAGGGGGAAAGAATAGCCCGAGAAAACGAAAAAACCGGCCAGCCATACGTCCATCACTTTGATGCTGCTGTCCATGAACAGGCTCAAGCTGCCGATGGCGATGTTGATGAAGAAGGTCACCAGCCAGCCGCCGAACATCGAGAGCAGCCAGAGCGCCCACAACGAAGCGGTGTTGGGCAATTTCGCAAACGCTCCGGTGATGAAGAGCAGCACCACCACGGGAAACGTGACCAGCAGCCGCATCGGCAGCGCGGCCAAATTGCCCGAGCCGTAAACGACGATGGGGTGCATGGGCCGCAACAAACGCATCGACAGCGCGCCGCTGCGCACCTCCCAATTAATTTCCCATGAGGCCCAGCTCGAGACGATTTGGCGCACGATGAACGCGCAGAGAAAATAGGTGACGAAATCAGCCGAGCCGTACGTGCGGCCTTGCGCAGTGGTCACCGGGGTGTAAGCAGAAACCGCCGACCACAGCGCCATGTTGATGAAGGGCATCGTCGTCGACAGCACCCACACCAGCATTTCTGCGCGATAGGCGATGGCCTCTGACACGCCGATTTTCATCATCGTGGGCAGGGCCCGCAGCGTGCGGCCCACCGCGCTCACGACGCGGCCTCGACCGGTTTCTGAGCGGCGCGGCTGCGCGAAAACAACTCGCTCATCACCTCTTCAAGCGGAGGGTTTTCGACCGTCAAGTCTGCCACCGGCAACGTGGCCAGCACCTTGCCCACCGCGTCTTTCACCGACGCTTGCGGCAATTGAAACACCGCTTCACCCGCTTGCGACGACACCACTCGGCCAAAACGCGAGAGCACTTCAGGGTCAACCGCGCTCGACCAACGAAAAGTAACGCGCTTTTCAGGCCTTACTTTCTTCGCCAGCGCTTCGAGCGAGCCGTCGTACGACAGCTGCCCTTTGTCGATGACGATGACGCGGGGGCAAAGCGCGGCCACGTCGTCCATATAATGGCTGGTGAGAATCAGCGTGGCGCCGTACTTCTCGTTGTAGCGGCGAATGAAGTCGCGCATCACCACTTGCATCGAGACATCGAGGCCAATGGTGGGTTCGTCCATGAACAGCACGCGCGGGCCGTGCACCAGCGCCGCCACCAATTCGCACTTCATGCGTTCGCCGAGCGACAAGGTGCGGGTGGGCTTGTTCACCAAGTCGCCCAACTCGAGCAACTCAGTCAGCTCCGCGAGGCGTTGGTCAAAAGCAGGTCGCGGTACTTCGTAAATGGCGCGGTTGAGCTCGAAGGTTTCTGACGGCGGCAGGTCCCACAAAAGCTGCTGTTTCTGCCCCATCACCAACATGATTTTTTTCAAGAAGGCCGCGTCGCGCCGCTGTGGCACATGACCGTCGACGGTGACGCTGCCGTCACTTTGGTAAAGCAAGCCAGAGAGCACTTTGAGGGTGGTGGTTTTGCCCGCTCCGTTGGGGCCCAAGAAGCCGACACGCGCGCCGGGCTCAATGTCGAAGTCGATGCCGTCGACGGCTTTCACCGTTTTGGTCTGCGGCGAAAAAAGCGCGGTCAATGCGGCGGCCAACCCCGGAGGCCGCTGCTTCACTTGGTAGTGCTTCTTCAGACCTTTGACTGAAATCATGCCCGGCTTCACACCCCTTAAATGGCGGCTAGCCGTAACCCGGGTCTGCCGGAGACGCACGTGTTTCTTTGCGGTGAAACCGCGGGGCTTATTCAGCGTCGTAGTACATCGTGCCGGCGCGCTTGTAGACGCGGGTGGTACCGCACACGTCGAGGCGAAAGCTCGCGGCGCCAAGGCCTTCTGCTTGCTCGCCCAGCACTTTGATTTGTTCTTTTGGGCAATTGTGATCAAACGACGCCGTCTTCAGCAGCGTTTCTTGGCTCGACGTCCACCCCAGGGTGGCGCAACGCCTTTCGAATCGGTTGCAGGAAAAACACCTGGGCCTGGGGCGTGTGCAAACGCCGGTGAGTGCGATAGGTACCGGCGACCGATGT
Source organism: Myxococcaceae bacterium (assembly GCA_019694575.1). GTDB lineage: Bacteria > Myxococcota > Myxococcia > Myxococcales > Myxococcaceae > JAIBBR01. Next base: position 24,961 of record JAIBBR010000027.1, on the reverse strand, counting down.
CGCACGACGCCGCCAAAGACTTAGAGAAATGGGTGCCCCGTTTGATTTCGGTGTGGCGCAGCGCGCGTGGCACGTCGGGCCCGCCAGGTCAGCTCACCCACAACGAAATTCGCGACGTGTCAGCCGGCATTCGCCAGCTCTCGTTGGGGCTCACCCGCGAGCGCACCTTGGCCGGCCAGCGCTATATGGACGACCCCAAATTACTCGGCGCTTACCTGCTCTTCTATTGGCCGGTAAGTTACGCCCAAGCCCGCGCCACGCTGTCAGAGCTTAAGCGCCGGCCCCGTCTCACGTTAGACCTAGGCAGCGGCCCCGCGCCCATGGCCTTCGCCGCCCTCGATGCCGGCTCGAGCGAAGTCACCGCCGCCGAGCGCAGCAAAGCCGCCCTCAAACTGGCGACCGCGTTGGCCACCGAAGCCGACGAATCACTGGCCGCGCGCGAATGGAGCGCCGAGCGCCCCTTGCCCCAAGGCACTTACGATCTCATCACTTTAGGCCACGTGCTCAATGAGCTCTTTGGGCGCCCTGACGTTTCTGGCGTCACCGCCCAACGCGCCGATTTTTTAGAGCGGGTGATGAAGTCGCTCAACCGCGGCGGCAGCCTGCTGGTCATCGACCCGGCACTAAAAGAAACTTCCCGCGCGTTGCTCGAAGTGCGCGATGTGCTGGTTGAGCGCGGCTACGCCGTGCGCGCGCCCTGCTTTTACCGGGGCGCCTGCCCGGCCCTGCAAAAACCCACCGACTGGTGCCACGCCGAACGCCAGTGGCGCATGCCGCCGCTCGTCGAATCGCTCGCCGCGGCGGCCGGCCTGCACAAAGAAGCGCTCAAAATGAGCTACCTGATTCTGGCGCCCAAAGCAGAAGCGTGGAGCGAGGCGCCCTTAGGTCGCGTCTTTCGCATTGTCTCGGAGCAGCTGCCCGGCAAAGGCCGCCTTCGCTACATGGGTTGCGGGCCCGAAGGGCGCATTGGCTTGGCGCTACAAGAGCGGCATGCCAACGGGGGCAACGACATTTTTTTCAAGCTGCGCCGCGGCGACGTGATTCGCATCGAGCAGACTGAAGCCAAGGGCGACGGCCTGGGCTTGAACGAGGCATCGAGAGTCGAATACGTGGCGCGCGCAGGCCAGTCGCTTTTAGACCCACCCTAAAAACTCAAATCAGACGTTGAGCTGTTGCAGCACCAAATCGACGTGCTGCTTGAGCGACTGCGCGTCGCGAAAATTGTCGAGCTTGGCGTCTTTAATCAACCCCTGCACATGCGGGAGCGGGCGGCTCAACGCCAAGGCAAACTGAATCTGTGAGTACATTTGCTTGGTCTGTTTCACGTACGCGGCGATGGCTTCACGCGTCTGAGAAGTGACGGTGAGAAAGCGGCAACCCGCTCCGGCGGCGTCTAACGCGATGCGCAAACTGCCTTTGGGAATGTACCAGCGCACTTCGACCACCGAGCTGTGCGAGCCGTACTTGGGCAAGTCGAAGGTCACCGCGAGCTGAGTCATCGGAACCAGCGGGTCTTGCAGATCTAAAAAGAGACCTCCTTCGCCGATTTGCAGCACGTGAGCGTCTTGAGTTTCACGGCCGAACTTCACCTTGGCAGGAACGCGAATCGGAGCTCGGGGAAGTCGCCGGTGGTTAGCACGCAGAGTGAGCACAGGCTCGGAGCCTGCGCCTCTCAAACAGAAACTTCAAGCGCAGCAACCCTTGCATTTTTGCCACACCTAAAGAAACAGAACATCAGCGCGTGCCAACCGTAAAAATCACCGGGGCTTGAGCGTGGCGGCCAACGCTTCGTACAAGTGCACCGCGCTGTTGATGGCTTTTTCGAAGTCACTTAAGTGCAGGCTCTCATTTTCAGAGTGTGCGTTGGTGTAGGGGTCTTCGACACCGATGAGCAACGCCGGCACGCCACCGAGCTCACGCGAAAACGGCTCTACGAAGGGTATCGAACCGCCGCAGCCAATTGCCACCGCCTTAGTGCCGTAGCCTTTTTCGAGCGCGCGGAACGCCGCCGCAAACGCGGGGCCAGAAGGGTCGGTGTACCACCAGCCCGACGCTTGGTGCGCTTCGATGTGCACTTCCACTCCCCACGGCGCGGCCTGCTTCAGCGCGTCGATGAGCTTCTTTTGCACGTCGAGCGGCTCCAAGTCGGGCACCAAGCGAATACCCACGTGCGCCCACGCCGACTCGCAAATGATGTTGCGCGCGTCTTTGCGCGAGCTGGCTTGAATCGCGTTCACCGACAGCGACGGTTGGCGCCAGTTGCTTTCCCACGGGTGGCGGTCGCCGCCCAGCAGCTCGGTGCCCGGCAAAAAGCCCGCTTGCTTGCGAAACGTCTTCGCATCGGTGGGCAGCGCTTCAATGCTCGCCTTTTCTTGCGCGGTCAGCGGGCGCACCTTTTCGGCGATGCCGGGTATCGCGATAGAGCCGTCAGCATTCACCAAGCTCGCGAGCATTTTGCACAGCGCCATTGTCGGGTCGGGCACCGGCCCTCCCCACATGCCCGAGTGCAGCGACTGTTTGAGCGCGCGCACTTCGACGTCGACACTCACCAGGCCACGCAACGCCGTGGTGATAGAAGGCACGCCGGTCTCGAAGTTACCGGTGTCAGTCAGAATAATGCCGTCGGCCTTCAGCAGCGCTTTGTGCGTCTTCAAAAACTCCGTCAGGTGACCCGAGCCAATTTCTTCTTCACCTTCGACGACAATTTTCAAATTGACCGGCAGTGAACCAGTGCCTTTGAGCCACGCATCGACGGCTGAGGTGTGAACGACGATTCCCGCTTTGTCGTCTGCCGCGCCGCGCGCATAGAGGCGGCCATCGCGTTCGGTCGGCTCGAAGGGGGGGCTTTTCCACGCCGCTTCGTCGCCCGCGGGTTGCACGTCGTGGTGCGCATAGAGCAGCAGTGTGGGCTTGCCCGGAGCCTTTAAAATTTCGCCGTACACATATGGGTGCGCCCCCGGCACCTCGAGCAACTTCACGTTCTCGAAGCCGCGCGCTTTGAGCAACCTGGCCGTGGCTTCGGCGCTCTCTCGCACTTTGGCGGGGTCAAACCCGGCGAACGAGACAGAGGGAATGCGAATCAGCGTCTTCAAATCTTCGAGGTAGTTCGACTTCTGGCTCTTGGCTCGGGACAGCGCGCTTTCGATAGACATGAAACGGCGCCTTAGCGCCAATGCCCGCGGCTGACCAGCTGCACCGCGACTTCAGACGACAGTACCCACCACCAGCCGGCAGCGCAGGCCGCCATTCTCGAGCGGGTACGTGTGGGCAATGGGCAGCTGCAAATGCTCTTCACCGTCGAGGAGCAGAAAGCCGAACTTCCAGCCGCTGAAGACTTTGCCCAGGTTCGCGCCCAACGCTTTGTAGAGCGCCTCGAGCTCTTTCTTTTCTCCGGCGCGAATGCCGTAGGGCAGGTTCGCCACCACCAACCCCAGCTCGCCTTCTTCAGGAGGACACGCCGTGCGCGCGTCGACGCGATTCAACACCAAGAGCTCTTGCACGCCCGCCCGTTTGCCGTTGCGGCGCGCCACGCCGAGCGCTCCGGCGTTCAAGTCGCTGCCGTACAAGTGCGGCACCACCGGGCCGGGCAGTTGCCGAGGCAGCTTCTCAAAAGCCTTGGCGTCGAACGACGGCCAGCGCTGAAAAGCGAACGTGCGTTTGCGGCCGGGCGCTTTGTTGAGCGCGCGCCACGCAGCTTCGATGAGCAAGGTGCCCGAGCCGCACATCACGTCGACGAGCGGCGCTTCGGGTTGGTAGCCTGACAATTCCAACATCGCCGAGGCCAACGTCTCGCGCAGGGGCGCCTTGCCCAGCTCTTGGCGGTAACCGCGAAAATGGAGCAGCTCTCCGCTGCTGTCGAGGCTCACCACGCATTCGCGGCCCGTCATGCGCAGCTGCACCGGCAAACCCTGGTCAGCCGTTTTCCAAAACCTTCGCGCGGCCCGGGTGAATTCGGCGGTGCCATCGCCCGCGGGCTCCAATTTCAACGCCGCGTCGGCAGCGAGGTACGGTTTCCAGTCAAGCTCGCGCAGCGCTTCGGGCCGCGACACCTTCGCTACCTGCAGCCGCACCCGGTCAGCGCAACGCAGCCACACATTCGCCCACTGGTGCAGCCCTGTGGGGCCACTGAAAACGACGCCACCCCGCTCGACATGGCCCCCGTGGCCGGCACGCTTGAGCTCAGCCGACAACGCCGGCTCAGCGCCAGGCGGGCATGACGCAAAAAGTGTTTCGCTCAACCCGGCCTCAAAGCGCGAACCAACGCCGGCTGCACACCGGTAGAGCCGAGAAGCGCATCGAGTCTTTCTTGCGCCACCCGGTTTTCGCGACCCACCTTGCGCGCCAAAATGAGCTCGTTCTTGAGCGAGTGCTCCCAGCCGGTGAGCTCTGTCACCGTCACTTGGTAACCATGCGCCTCGAGCACCAACGCACGAATGACGTTGGTCAAGTGCGAGCCGAATTCACGCCGGTGCATGGGGTGAGAAATCAACGCCGCCCACGCGGGGCCCGTGTCAGCGCGCGACTCTTTGAGCAATGAAGCGACTTCGGCCTGGCAACAGGGCACCACCGCCAAGTGTTCCACCCCGCGCGAAATGCCAATGGCCAACGCGTCATCGGTGGCGGTGTCACACGCATGCAGCGCGGTGAGCACCGACATCTGTTCGGGGTATTGGGCGGCACGAATGCTCGCGGTCTGAAAGCGCATGCGGCCAAACCCGAGCTGGCTGGCGCGCGACTGGGCCCGCTGTGTCAATTCAGGGCGCGACTCAACGCAGTACACCTCACCGTCTTCGCGGGCTTTGAAAAACAACTCGTAGAGCACGAAACCCAGGTATGCATTGCCGCTGCCGACGTCGACCACCACCGGAGCCTTCTCACCACTGCCCACCGCATCGAGCGCAGGCTGCAACAGCCCCACCAAGTGATTCACCTGCTTCAACTTACGCAGGCTGTCGGCGTTGAGCCGGCCTTCGGGCGTGAGCAAATGCAACGCCTTGAGCAAACCCGTCGACTGGTTGACGAGCAGCTCTTTGCGCACCTTGCTGGCGTGAATGTGGCGGCGTTCTTTTTTCAGACAGCCACGACCTCATTCACTTCGGGAATCGACTCTTTCAAGCGTGACTCGATGCCCATTTTCAGCGTCGCCGTCGACGAGGGGCAACCCGAGCAAGAGCCCTTCATGTGCAGGTAAACGATGCCGTCTTCAAAGCGGTCTAAGGTGATGTCTCCACCGTCCATCGCCACGGCGGGGCGCACTTCGGCTTCGAGAATTTCGCGAATCTTCTGCTCTACCCCGCTGCCGCCCTGTGCCAATTCAGCCGCGCGGGCTGCGAGCACCTCGGGCTTCACCACGGTTTCACCGGCGCTGAGGTGTTGGTCGAGCGTCATCATCACCGAGTCATTGAGCTCGTCCCATTCGCCTTCGTCGCCCTTGGTCACCGTGACGAAGTGGGTACCCAGCATCACCGCCGCCACGCCTTTAATGTGAAAGAGCTTGTCGGCGAGCGGCGACTTTTCGGTCGCGCTTTCTGGGTTGGTGAAATTCATCGCCCCTGACGGCAACAACGTGGCGTCGACCACGTACTTCAACGTGCTGGGGTTAGGGGTCCACTCGAGTTGAATGTTGACGGCCATAAGTGTGGGGAGCTCCTTGGCCAATTAAGTAAGGCTTTGACTTACAAAAATCAATCGCAGCGGTGCCCCAGGCGAGTGAATCGCCTTTTCACCCCACGATTTCGCCAGTGATGACGGCTTCGTCGACGTCCATCTCGAGCTCGAGGGGAATGAGGTCTAAGTCACTCTCGGACATTTCGCCGGGTGGCGTGGCCAGCAGGCTGGTCATCGGCGCGCTGGGCACTGGTGTATGCGGTGAGCGCTTGCCGAGCGCCGGCACCATCGCGTTGGTCTGGCGCAAGTGGCCGACCAGCTGCCGCGCCACCAGGTCGACAATTTGAAAAGCGAAGCGGTGACCTGACGCGAAGAGCAAATCGAAGTCTTGGTCTGACAGCTTGAGCAGCTTGGCGGGCCCGGTGGTGACGCAGCTCGCCGAGCGCTTGCCCTGGTCAATGGCTGACACCAAACCGAACAAATTGCCCGGCACCAAGTTGGCGAGCGTCTTGCCGTTGCGGCCAACCGACACTTCACCTTCGACCAAGAACCAGGTGCCGTCAGAGTCTTCGCCTTCACCGAAGAGCGGAGTCACTTCATGCACTTCGATGAACTCGAGCTTCTGCGCCAGCGCCAGCTTCACCACCGCGGGCAGCGGTTTGAAGGGGCTGAACAGGTCTAACACTTCGACGGTGGCCTTGGTCGACTTGGGCAGCGGCGCCTTGGGCAGCGCGTTTTGACTCGACGGCACTACGCGCTCGCTGGTGGCGCGCAATCGCTTACATAAATCGACACAGATTTGCCGCAGCACCTTGAAGGCCGCGGGCTGAAAGGCGTCGCGCAGGGCGTGAAATTCCATCGCGTCGATTTCGTGCGCCAAGCCTTCTTGGGTCACCGTGGCAGTGCCTGAGCGCGCGCCGTCGTCGACGAGCGCCATTTCGCCAATGACTTCGCCGCTCTTGGCGTACGCCACCACCACGTTCTTGCGTTGCCCACCCGCCGTCGACGAAATAGACACTTCAGTACCCTTGCCGAGCACCCACATTGCCTTGCCCGGGTCGCCTTCTTTGAACAGCACCTGCCCTGACGACAGCTGCACCGGCCGGAGCAAGCGCAAAATGTCCATCATCTCGTTGGGAGCGACCAACGAGAACAGGGGAATACTTCTGACAAACTGTTCAAGAGCAGCGGGGGCAGATGTCATTGCAAAACACTTTCTTAGCACGGCTAGGGCAGTACACTACGGCGCTGCCATGAAACCTTCGTTTGCCCTTGCCGCGGCGTTGATCATTTCAATGTCTGCCTCTGCCGAAAAAATCGCCGTTGCCAAATTCACCGGCCCCGGCGCAGACATCGTGCGCAACCAAGTCACGCAGGTGCTCTGTGAAGACAATGACTGCGTCAACGCCGCCAAGGTGATGAAGGGCACCAAGCCTGACTGGAAGAAGGCGAAGAAAGAAAAGGTCGTCTACGTGGTGACTGGCAAAGTCATCGCCAAGGGTAAGAAACGCACGGTCGAGCTTCAGGTGTTGAACAAGCCGGGCGCGCCGAAGTTCAAGAAGAGCTACGAGCTCGACAGCGGCACGTTACCCAAGAAAATGCTCACCAGCGCCGCCACTGCGCTCTCTCGTGCCATGGCCGCAGAAGCGAAAGAAGTGGGTGAGCCTGTCGCTGAAGCACCGGCCGAAGAGCCCAAGCGTGAACCGCCAGCCCCCATGGTCGACACGTCAAAGGCCAGTGAACCCGAAGCCATTCATGAGGCTGAGCCCAAAGCCAAGCCCTCGCGCATGGCCGAGCCCGAACCGGCGCCCGCCGAAGTTGAAGACGCCGCGCCGAAGAAGAAGCGCCGGGCTCCGGTCTTTTCGATTCAGTTGGGCCTCGACGGGTTTAGCCGCAATTTGAGTTACGTGCAGGCCACCACACCCAACTTGCGCACTTACGCGTTGCCGTTCGCCAGCGCGCCGGCGGCACAGCTCGAGCTCTTTCCCCTCGCGGTGTTCAGCGACGGTTTGATTTCAGGGCTGGGCATTGAAGCGGGCTACGCGATGGCCATTGGTCTGCAATCACGGCGCGAGGCACCGAAGGCCGGCTGTGGGGTCGACCCGTGCCCGGCTCCCATCAACTATGCGACGAGCAATTCGAAGCTCGATGTGGCGTTGAAATTTCGCATTCCGTTTGGTGAGTCAGGGGTAGCGATTGCTCCCCATGCGGGCTTTCGCAGCCACAGCTTCACGTTTGGCAAAGGTACCGACGGCAGCACCATCGACGGGCTGCCGAGCGTGGCGTATTCAGCCCTGCGGTTGGGGTTGTCACTCGATGCCACGTTTGCCGAGTACATCGTGGCGTTCTTGAACTTCAGCTACCTGCCCGTGCTCTCGAGCGGGCAAATCATCAGCACCGCGTATTTTAGCCGCGGCTCGGCGTATGGGTTAGAAGGCGGTGCCGGCGTTGGCTTCAAGCTGCCGTTCCTCACCGCGCTGCAAATTCGCGGCGCGTTCAACTTCACCCGCTATGCGATGAGCTTCCGCCCCGAAATGGCCGACGCGTACCAAGCGACCGGCGCGACCGACCAGTACATCGGTTTCAACGTCGGCTTGCGTTACACCTTTTAAGCGAACCCGCCTTAACCCACGACGCGGTTTCGGCCGGCCTTCTTTGCTTTGTACAAGTGCGTGTCAGACGCCTTGATGAACTGCAAAGGCTCAGTCATGTCGCCCGTCATGTCGGCCACGCCCAGCGAAATGGTGACTGAAATGTCTTTGCCTTCGAACGAGAAGCGATGGTCTTCAATCAGCTTGCGCACCTTCTCGGCCAAGCGGCGCGCGTTGTCGGGGCCCGCTTCGGGCATCACGATGGCGAACTCTTCACCGCCGTAGCGGGCGAAGCACTCTTCGCGGCGAATGCGTTGTTTGACAATGTGCGCCAACTCACGCAGCACGTAGTCGCCCGCCAAGTGGCCATTGTTGTCGTTGATTTTTTTGAAATGGTCGATATCGAACATGATCAACGACAAGGCGCGGTTGTAACGGTGGCAGCGGCCCATTTCGCGCTCGAGAAACTCCAAGAAGAAGCGCTTGTTGTTCACCTGGGTAAGGCCGTCGACGATGGTCAGCTGATAAATTTCTTCGTGGTACAGGGTTTCAATGTTGCCGCCCTGCAGAAACTTGAAGATAGAACCGCCCACTTTGACGTGGTCGCCTGAACGCAGCGGTGTCTCTTCAAGCACTTCTTCGTCATTCAAATAAGTGCCGTTGGTCGAGCCCAGATCAACCACGAAGTGCCGGCCGCTGCGGTTCGAAATTTTGGCGTGGCGGCGTGAGACATTGTCCAAATCAATCACAATGTTGTTTTTTACATCGCGGCCAATGGTGAACTCGTCTTCGTCAAGGACATGCTTTTTGCCCAACTCGGGGCCGTGAATCTGCACCAGGCAGCACTCGGTGCTGACAGGCATCTTCTCTTGAAGCTTAGAGATTTTGGTGACCCGGGTTTCCTGGCTACCCATGAAAATCGATTCCTAGCACAGCCATGCTACTTTTCTTTTCGTTCATGCGCCCAACATTGCTGGTCCAAGTGTTCATCTTGGCTACCTTAGGCACCGGATGTGTGAAGAAACGCGTGCCGCCCCCCGCTCCGGTGAAGCTGAATTACGGGCCAAACGAGACAACGTATCGCGACTGGTCGAAGGTTTCGCCATGCGACGTTTATGAGACGACGCTCATTGCAGACTTGACGTCGCTCGACCCCACGCTCGAAGCGTTTCTCAATGAAACAGCGGGCGGGCCCGACACCGAGTGGGACGACACAAAAGTTCGCACGCTCGAAGACGCCACCAGCACGCTGGGGCCAGCCATCGCGTCGGGCGAGGCGATTGTCAAAGCCACACGTCAATGCCTCTCTGATGGAGGCTTGAAGAACGCCCTCAAAAAATCACGTGAGCTGCTCGTTCAAGCACGCAAGCGTTTCGACGAAGCGCAGACGCTTTTGCCTACGTTGAAGACGCGCGCCCACGTTTCAGCGTGGAAAGCAAACCGCGCCACGCTCTTTGCCAAGCAACGCAAAGCCAAATGCCGTGGCCGCACCCAGGTGGTGTTCTACGCAAGCCAAGACGATGCCGGCGTCACCGAATGGTATTTCTGCGACGAATTCAAAGTGGTGCAAGCGCTGAACAAGCTGCCCGAGCTGGTGGGTGTCACTGAAGCGGCCAAGAAGAAGAAGCCCAACCCCAAGCCCTATCTCGACGCGGTGACCCGGTACAAAGCCGCTGACATTGACCGCTATGCACCGGCCTCAAGCCCCGCCACGCCTGACGTACCCCGGCCGGCCGCGGCGGCTCCCGCAAAGAAATAACGAATACGCTACCCGTGCACCGACTGTGCAACGTGGGTCGCCGCCCAACGCGCAAGGCCAAAGATAGACAGCTGCGGGTTGACACCCAACCCAGTGGGAAACACCGAGCCGTCGACGACGAAAAGGTTGTCGAAGCCATGCAGCTTCAACCGCGCGTCTACTACTGAGGTGGCCGCATTTTTCCCCATTGCGCAGCCGCCCATTTGGTGCGCGGTGACGACTTTCACTTTCAAAGGCGCATACGGCGCGGCGTCGAGCTTGCCCAACTGCGAGACGTCATCGAGCACCACCGGTTTGTCATGCAGCGACATCACCCGCCGCGCACCCGCAGCGAACTGCACTTTCGCCATTTCTTTACAGGCTTCTTTGCACGCTTCCCAAAAGGCGGGCGTAAAGGCGTACTGCAGACCGATGCGTGAATACGCGCCGCGCTTCAAGCTGACGGTGCCGCCCTCTTCTTCGGGCAGCAGCCCGTCGGTGTGCAACGCAATGACCGCGTTGAGCCGAGTGAAGTTCGCCATCAGCTCTTGCATCGCCGCCCCCGTGGGCGTGGTGACCGAGCTGGCAAGCAGCGGGTGAATCGGCGGCACTTCGAGAAAGAAGCCCATTTTTCCCACGCCGCGTTCTTCGAAGTGGTGCGAGTACACTGACTGCGGAGCGCCCGCGTACCCGTCGACCGGCTCATCGAAGAGCGCCACCATCACCGCCACTGGGTGAAGCCACGTACGCTTGCCGACCGTGCCCGCACCGTCGATGCCCGAGCGCAAAAGCAGCGCCGGTGAATTGATGGCGCCGCCGCACACCGCGACAGTCTTTGCATTCACCGTGAGCTTCACTCCGGTCGGCTTGTCAGTGACAGGGTTCAAAATGTCAGCGTGCACGGCACGGGCGCGGCGACCCGAATGCTCCACGTACCGGGCTGAAGCGTTGGCGTAGAGCTGCAGACCGTATTTTTCGACCGCGTCAGGCAAGGTGGTGACCAGCATCGACTGCTTGGCGTCAATGGGGCAGCCCAAGCCGCAGTAACCCAAGTTCGCGCACTGGTGCACGTTGCGCTTAATCAGCCCGCGCTGGTAGCCGAGCTGGCCCAGGCCGTTCCACAGAATGTGGTTGTTGCGGTTCACCCGGTCGAGCGGCCACTCGCGAATGTTGAGCCGGGCTTCCACCGCTTCCCAATGGGGAGTGAGCGTCTTCTCGTCGAGGCCTTCAACCCCGTACCGCTCGCGCCAAAGGTCGAGAATGCGCTTGGGCGTGCGAAATGATGAGCACCAATTCACCGTGGTGCCGCCCCCCACCGAGCGCCCCTGCAGCAAGGTGATAGCGAGGTCGTCAGTCGTGCGGTTACCCAAGTCTTGGTACAGCGCGGGGTAGGCGCGGGCCTCGGTCATGTCGAAGTCGCGGCGCGTGTGGTACCCGCCCTCTTCTAACATCACCACTGACAAGCCTTGGGCGCCCAACTCATGCCCCAGCCAGCTGCCTCCCGAGCCCGAGCCAATGATGCACACGTCACAGGCCACCGTGGTGTCCTGCGTCAGCTCGTCACCGGTGTAAATACGGCCGGGTTGGGTGGCGCTCACCGCGAAAGCTCCCACAGTTTGGGGCGCGGGGTGCCGCCGCCTTTCCACACCGGGGCGTGGGCATCGTGAAGCCCTTGAGGCGGGCCGGCATAACCGATGGCAGCGAAGACCGCCGGGTTTCCGTAATAGGCGGCCATCAACAAACCACGCAGCGCGCGAAAACCGGTACGGCGTACGGCGAGCCGGCTGTCACGCCATTCTAACGCGGCCTTTTCGCGCTCTGTCGGCTCGAGTTGAGTGAACGGGCGTAAGCGCTGACCGAAAATCGCGTTGGCGAGCGCGTTTTCGAAAAGCCCGATGAGCGCGGTGATTTCAGTCTGCGCGGTGACGTCGACACGCTCGAGAATGCGGTCGGCCTCGAAAGCCACGCGCAACTTTTCAGCGCTGGGAAAGGCGCCGCTTGCGGGAATCAACGCTTCAGCCAAAGCGTGCAGCACCGCGTATTGCCTGGGCGACAGCACTTTCAGCCCCTCTTCTGGCAGCGGCACCCGCTTCGTCGCGCGCGACGCGAGCCAACCGCTCGAGCCGAGCAGCAGCAAGGCCCCTCCGAAGAGGCCTTTCTTCAATACGCCGCGACGGGTGGGTGAGGTGGGTGAATGAGGGCCCATGGCAGGGTCAAAATACACCTCTTGGCGTTGTTTTGACCCGGTTACAGCCACCAAACCCATTGAAAAAGCGACGGCGAGAGCTCGCCCTTCTTTTGCAATTGAGCTGCGCCAAGCACGACGGTTCGAGGAGACGACATGGCCCCCCAAGCACCCGGACGCATCATTTCAGTTGGTGGCGGCAAAGGCGGCGTGGGCAAGAGCGTGGTGGCCGCGAACCTGGCGGTGGCAATGGCGCAAGAAGGCAGCCAGGTGGTGATTGTCGACGCCGATTTGGGAGCCGCCAATCAGCACACCCTGTTCGGTATCGACCGGCCCGGCCCCACGCTGCAAGGGGTGATTGACCATTCGCTCAAGCACCTCGAAGAAGCGCGCATTGACACGGGTGTTCCCAATGTCAGCCTCATTCCCGGCAGCGGCGCGGTGTTAGGGGCGGCGAACATCAACCACGGCCAGAAGACCAAGTTGCTGCGCCAAATCGGCAGCCTCGATGCCGACGTGGTCATCGTCGACGTGGGCGCCGGCGTGGCGTTCAACTCACTCGACTTTTTCGATGTCGCCGACACGCGGTTGTTGGTGGCGAACCCGCAACTGCTCTCGATTCAAAACGCTTACTCGTTTCTCAAAGGGGCGGTGTATCGCTCCTTGCAAAAAGCGGCGACCGCGGCGGGCTCTGACTTCTTCGACAGCGCTCCGCCGTCGACCGAGACCGAACGTGTCAGCAGCCTGGTCAAGCGCGCGGGCATGCAAAGCCCGGCCCTGGCGAACACCTTCGAAGAGACACTGTCGAGCTTCAACGCGCACCTGCTGGGTAACCAAGTCTTTGACGCCAAAGAAGGCGACGTGCTGCGTTCAGTTTCGCGCATGGTGCATGACTTTCTGCGCATTTCGGTGCCAGTGCTGGGTTACATGCGCGCGAGCCGCATTGTTCACGAGTCGGTCAACCGCCGCCGCCCCTTTCTGCTCGATGCGACGAATGAAGAGAGCGCCGCCAGTTTGCGCCGCACCGCGCGCACCTTGCTCGCACAAGACGTGGCGAGCCTGCGTGCTCCTCGGGGCAATGCGGTGAAGACCGCGCCGGCGGCTCCTGCCGCGACGCCGTCAGCGCCCCCGGTGTTGCGCGTGGTGGCAGCATAGTACAGCGACAAAATGCCCCACGCTCTCGACGAGACAGGGGTTGCACCCATTTGTTTTTCACCATACTGCTGGCCGACTTATGGCCAAAAGTCTCGCGATGATTCTGGCGGGTGGTGCGGGCACGCGGTTAGAGCCTTTGACACGCGACCGCGCCAAGCCGGCGGTGCCGTTCGGAGGCCGCTACCGCATCATCGACTTTTGTTTGTCGAACTTCGTGAACTCGGGTGTGTACCGGCTGAAGATTCTCACCCAGTACAAGTCTGATTCGCTCAACCAGCATGTCTCGCGCGCCTGGCGCATGTCGGGCTTTCTGGGGCACTACTGCGACTTGGTGCCGGCACAAATGCGCACCGGTATGGACTGGTACAAAGGTTCTGCCGACGCGATTTTTCAGAACCTCAACCTGATTGAAGACGACAACCCCGACGTGGTGTTCGTCTTCGGGTCTGACCACGTCTACCGAATGGACGTGCGGCCCATGGAGGCGTTTCACCGGGCCCGGAGCGCCGACTGCACCGTAGCGGCCTTGCCCGTGCGTGAAGGCGAGGCCTCGCAATTCGGCATCATCGAAGTCGACAACGAAGGCGCAGTGAAAAATTTTCTCGAGAAGCCGACCCGCCACGCCCCCCCGATTCCGGGGAAGCCCGGTTGGTGTTTGGCCTCGATGGGCAACTATCTGTTCACCACTGAATCATTGGTGCGCACCGTGGCCAGTGACGCACAAACCGAAGCGTCAGCGCATGACTTCGGCAAGTCGATTCTGAGCGAATTGTACAAACGTTCGCGCGTGTACGCGTACGACTTCACCACGCAAATGTTGGCCGGGCAGACCGAACGAGAGCGCGGTTACTGGCGCGACGTAGGCACGCTCGAGGCCTATTACCAAGCCAACATGGACCTGGTGGCCGTCGACCCGGTCTTCAACCTGTACAACGAGCATTGGCCCATTCGAACCCACCATGTAGACACGCCTCCGGCGAAGTTCGTGTTCGCCGACCAAACCCACAACCGTGTCGGTTTCGCCACTGACAGCTTGGTGAGCGAGGGCTGCATCGTGTCGGGTGGCCATGTAGACCATTCGGTGCTGTCGCCGCGGGTGCGCATCAACTCGTATTCACAGGTGAGCGATTCGATTCTCTTCGAGAATGTCGACATTGGCCGGCACGCGGTGGTGAAGCGGGCCATCATCGACAAGAACGTGAGCATTCCCCAGGGCATGCACATTGGCGTGAACCACGACGACGATAAGAAGCGAGGCTTCTTCGTCACCGACACCGGCATCGTGGTGATTCCCAAGGGCACCAAGTTGACGTGACGTCGCGCGGCTACTGCTTGAGCAGCTCGCGCACCCGGCGCTCGAAATAAGCCGCGTCTTGGGCGCCATTCACCGCCGCGACAATCACGCCGTGCTCATCGACAAACACCGTCGAGGGCAAAAGCCGCACCCCCAGTGGCCCCAGCACTTCAGACTGCGCGTAGGCGACATCGAGCGGCAGCGACATTTTCTTCGCCGCCTGCTCTACCCGGCCGGGGTCTTGCTCGACAGAGATGGCGAGAAAGCCCACGCCTTTTTCTTCATACTTACGGCGCACTGTTTCGAGCGCGGGGAACTCGCGCGCGCAAATGCCGCAGCCCGGCAGCCAAATGTTCAGCACCCAGGGTTTGCCTTTGAGCGTCGAACGGTCGACGACTTTGCCGTCTAACGTTCGCGCCACGAAGGTGTCGGGAAATGGGCGCCCGGGCCGTTCGACATGGTCGCACCCCGCCACCAGTAAAAGCAGCGCTGAAGCGGCGGCTGTGCGCACGGCATTCACGCGGGCCGTTTCACCGCGGTGAGCTTGCGCTGAAAGTTCTGCAGCGTCTGCTCGATTTCTGAATTGATGGCTTTGAGCATGTCTTGCTTCTCGCGAAAGGGCAGAAACGCGCTCTTGAAGCCGCTGACCACAATGGTGGTGAGGTCTTCGAGCGAAAGCCCGAGCTCAGTGTGGGCGCCCCAATATTCTTTGGTCAGCGTGGTGTCGGTAATCAACCGGTTATCGGTGTTGATGGTGACGCGAATGCCGTAGTCGAAATAGAACTTGAGCGGGTGGCTCTTCAAGTCAGCGCACACACCGGTCTGCACGTTTGAAGTGGGGCACACCTCGAGCGGAATGCGGTGATCATTAATGTAATTGAGCAAATCGCCGTCTTCGCGCAGCCGCGTGCCGTGGCCAATGCGGTGCGCACCCAGAAAATGAATGGCCTGGGCAATCGACTCAGGCCCGTATGCTTCACCGGCGTGCGCGGTGCAGTTGACGTTGTTCTTCAAGATGAGCTGAAACGCGTCTTTGTGATCTTTAGCGGGAAAATTCACTTCAGCGCCCGCCAAGTCGAAGCCAATCACCCCGCGGTTTTTGTACGCCACGCACAGCTCGGCCAAACGCACTGACGTCTGGGGGCTCATGTGCCGAATGCCACACACGATGAGGCCACATTTAATGCCCTTCTCGCGCTTGGCTTGGCGCAAACCCTCGAGCACCGCGTCGATGATGGTGGTCATCTTCATTCCCTTTTGCTGGTGCAGCGCGGGGGAATAACGCACCTCGAGATAGCGAACGTTTTCGGCGGCGGCGTCGATGGCCAGCTCGTACGCCGAGCGGTAGAGCGATTCTTCAGTCTGCAGCACCGAAAGCGTGACGTCGAAGGCCACCAGGTAGTCTTCGAGGCTCTTGCAGACTTCGCCCATGTGAATGGCGCGCGCGAGGCCTTCTTCGGTGTCGGCCGGCAGCTTCACCTTTTGCGCTTCGGCGAGCTCAAGAATCGTCTTCAGCCGCATGCTGCCGTCGAGATGGCAGTGCAAGTCGGTCTTGGGCAGCGCTTTGAGCAGCTCTTGCGTCACCTCGAGTTTCGGCACTTCGATGGTGGGCGGCCCAGCCAAGCGGCGCGCGGTAGAAGGTATACCCGTGGAGTCCGGCAACTCGTCGTCGCGAATCGATGCCATGGTCATGATTAAAGGCACGAATCGGTAGGTGACAGCAACTTCACGCACGTGCCTTGACGATTTGGGTGAGGGCCCGCCGGGATGGATCGGCGCTTGAGGGCGATCGACTTATTCCTTCGCGGGCCCTAAATGACGCCGGTGCCATTTCGCCTCAAAGCGGCTGTCTTCATTTTGCTGGCCTTGGCTTGTCTCTTGCCGGCAGCGACCGCGGCCATGGCCCTTGTCGCCGGCATCGCCTTTTCGCTCACCTTGGGCAACCCTTTCCCCGCGCAGGTGAAGAAGCTGCAGACGGTGCTTTTGCAAGCGTGCGTCATGGGGTTAGGAGCTGGCACACAGCTCACGGTCATCGCGCGGGTGGGTGCGCAAGGCGTGGGGCAGACGCTGCTCACCCTCTCGACGACACTCGGCGCAACATGGTTGTTGGCGAAGGTACTGCAAACAGAGCGCACGACTTCGCTGCTTATCGGTGTGGGCACCGCCATTTGTGGGGGCAGCGCGATTGCCGCGGCAGGGCCTGTGGTGGGAGCCAAAAGCACACAGCTTTCTATTTCACTGGCGGTGGTGTTTCTGCTCAACGCGGCGGCGCTGGTGCTTTTTCCACCCATTGGCCACTGGGCGGGGCTTTCTGCTGAAGCGTTCGGTTTGTGGAGCGCGCTCGCCATTCACGACACGTCTTCAGTGGTGGGTGCGTCGATGCAGTTTGGAGAGCACGCGCTCGCGGTTGGCACGACAGTGAAGCTCGCACGCGCCTTGTGGATCGTGCCGCTCACGCTGTTGCTGGCGCGCTTCTGGCCTCGCGGTGACGACGCAGCTGAACCGAAGGGCAAAATGAAGTTGCCCTGGTTCATCGTCGGTTTCATTGCGGCCGCGGCCACCGTTACCTACGTGCCGGGGCTCAATGGGGTGGGCCTGCAAGTGGCCAGCGCGGCGCGCAAGTTGTTGGTGCTGACATTGTTCTTGGTAGGCGCGGGCGTTTCACGGGAGGCGCTTAAGAGCGTTGGCGGGCGGCCGCTGCTGCTCGGGGGGGTGCTGTGGGTGCTCGTCGCGTCAACAACCTTGGTGATGATTCGCCAGGGTTGGCTGACGTAGCACGTCACCCCGGCGTCAAAAATTTCGCCACCACCGTCTTTTCGCCCACCGTCTCGAAGCGCACGAGCAGCTTCGCGGTCGGCCCTTGGCCCCGAGCGTCGAGCACCACGCCGCGGCCAAATTGCGAGTGCGTCACGCGCAGGCCCTTCACGTCACCTGCGTGCTGCGCGAGCTCAGCCGACTGATCAAACGAATGGTCCACCCGCGGGCCGTCGTCGTCATCATCTCTATACCGGCGGCGCACGCGCACAGGCTGGGCCACACGCGGCGCGGCGGGCAATTCTTCAGAGAAACCGAACAATTCTTTCGGCACCTCGGCGAGAAAGCGCGACGGCGGGTTGAACTTCAATTCACCGAACTGCACGCGGCTGGTGGCAAGCGACACGTAAAGCCGGCGGCGTGCGCGGGTAAACCCCACGTAACAGAGCCTTCGTTCTTCAGACATTTCTTCAGGGTCTGAATCAGGCTGGGTGGCCCGCTTGTGGGGAAACATGTCTTCTTCCATTCCGGTCAAAAACACGGCGTCGAACTCCAGCCCTTTGGCGGCGTGCAGCGTCATCACCGACACTTTGCCCTCGCCCACCTCAGCGTCGGCTTCGCCCACCAAGCTGATTTGCTCCAAAAACGCCTGCAGCGCTGGCACTTCAATGGCGAGCGGCGCGTTGTCTTCGCCTTCTATCGGCGCCGGCGCCACGACGGGCTTGGCCTCGGCGCGCGCCTTGTCGAATTCTTTGGTGGCGGTGAGCAATTCAGCCAAGTTTTCGGCGCGGGTCTGCGATTCGACCGAGCCTTCGGCCTGGTGGCTGACGAGCAGCCCCGTCTCGCGCAGCATGAAGTCGGCCGCGCTGGTGGCGTCGGGGGCTGTCTTACCGAATGCCACCAACCTGTCGAGCAGCTGGCGAAAGCCAATCAACCGCTTCACCGCGCCAGAATTGAGCGAGGGAATGCGCTCGGGCCATTCTAACGCGTCGAACAGTGACACACCTTGCGCGCGCGCTTCGTTGGCAAGGCGTTCTTCGGTGGTGTCGCCAATGCCGCGCGGAGGCGTGTTGATGACTCGCGACAAGTCAGCGTCGCTTTTCGGGTTCACCATCAGCCGCAAGTACGAAGAAGCATCGCGAATTTCGGCGCGGTCATAAAAGCTGCGGCCCGACACGAGTTGATAGGGAACGCGCGACAGGCGAAACGTTTCTTCCAACACGCGGCTCTGCGCGTTGGTGCGGTAGAAAACCGCGCACCCGTCGTAGTCGACGATGCCGTCGCGCCGCAGTTGGTGAATGCGCGCCGCCACGTCTTGCGCCTCTTGGCGCTCATCGCGGTTGATCATCAACGTGAGCGGCTCGCCTTTGGCCCGGGTAGACCACAATTTCTTGTCCATACGGCGGCGGTTGTTGGCGATGACCGCATGCGCCGCCTCGAGAATGGTTTGGTCAGAGCGATAGTTCTGCTCGAGCTTCACCACCACCGCGCCTTCATAGTCTTTGGGAAAGCCCAAAATATTGTCTACCGCGGCGCCCCGCCACCGGTAGATAGACTGGTCATCGTCGCCCACCACCACCAAGTTCGACGCGGGCGGAGCCATCAAGCGCAGCAATTGGTACTGCACCGGGTTGGTGTCTTGAAACTCGTCGACCAGCACATGCTGAAAGCGACGCTGGTACTTCACCCGCACTTCAGGGTGGGTCTTCAGCGTGTTTACCCAGAGCAACAGCAAGTCGCCGAAGTCGACCGCGTTTGCCGCGCGTAACAGCCGCTGGTACTCGGTGTAAACGCGGTGCGCCATCTTGTCGCGAATGTTGTCACCCACCGGCATTTGCTCCGGCAGCCGGCCGGCGTTCTTCTCGGCGTCAATGCGCGAAAGGTACTCGCGCGCGTTGGCACCCGCCGGGTCCATACCCGCTTCGCGCAGCGCCCGGCGCACCATCTGCAACTGATCGCCGTCGTCGTAAATAACGAACGAAGGCTCCAAACCCGCCGCCTGCGCTTCACGGCGAAGAAACATTGCCGCTGAAGCGTGAAACGTCGACACCGTCAGCTCGCGCGCCGCTTCTTCACCGAGCAACTTCACCAAACGCTCGCGCATTTCTTTCGCGGCCTTGTTGGTGAACGTGACAGCCAAAATGCGCCAGGGCGGCACTTTGCGCTCTTGCACCAAATGGGCAATGCGCCGGGTGATGACGCGCGTCTTGCCTGAACCTGCTCCGGCCAATACCAACAGCGGCCCCTTTTCGTGCAGCACCGCCTGCACCTGGGGTTCATTCATGTCTTTGAGAAGCTCGCTCATCGGCGCTGGCAGTTATCACGGCGTTTTGCGCCTGGCGCGCCTGGTGTCAGACTTTACATGTTGTCGTTCGCCTCGACGGGCATCATCGAACGACAACATGTAAAGTCTGACACCTGAATGGTGAATCGCCACGTGAGATGGTGGGTGTTGCTACTCGGGCTGGCGGCCCGGGCCCAAGTCAAGACCGACATGGGGGTGTACCCACTGCCCGCCTTGCCCACATTCGGAGCAGCGGGGAGCAAGGTCGTCGACCCCACCTTCGGCACCACGATTCTGCGGCTCACCGACGGCGCGCAAGGCAACACGCAATGCACGGTGACATACTCAAACATTGCCGCGTTCAACGCTGACAGCACGTGGGTGGTGACGCGCTGTGCACCCAATTCAGTCGCCGTGCTGTTTCAAATCGACCCGGTCACCTTCACGAGCCTGCAACGTCGAACGCTGTCATCGGCTCCCAGCGGCCTCTACCAATACTGGAGCATATGGAGCGGCATAAACCCCAACGTGCTGTACGTACCCTCGGCCAGCGCGGTTTACGCCTACGACGTGGCGGCGCAGACGTTCTCGGTCAGCACGCAAGCTTCGTCAGTGCTTGGCAGCGGCGAAACTTTCGACTGGCAAATGAGCCGCAGTGCTGACGACAAAATCTTCGCCAACAAGTTTCTCATCAATGGCAGTGACGGCGGGTACCTCGCGTGGCGCATCGAGAGCACCGGCGCCAAAACAGTGCTGCTTAAAGTAACCATCACCGGCACCAATGAAGTGCAAATCGACAAGAGCGGTCGCTTTCTCTCGGTAGTGATGGACACCAACGGCCCCGACAACAGCATCTGGGACTTGTCGACCACGCCGCCCACCGAGCTCAAAACGACTCACGGCTTTAGGCATTACGACTCGGGCCACGGCACGCTCTTCACCAGCTACGAGCCGCGCTCGCTTGGCTTTCGCTCGTTGCTGGCGCCGAACACGCTGGTGAAAATGCTGCCTGACGACGCGTGGAGTTACCTCAACCAGCAAGACCATTTCTCGATGCAGGCTGACAATGAGCTGTGGGCACTGGCCAGCCGGTACCGCATCGGCACCAGCACGGCGAGCTACCCCGGGTGCGTCAATAACATTTGCCCCTTCGACGATGAGCTTACGCAAGTGGCAACCGACGGCAGCCAACGGGTGCGGCGATTGGCGCATCACCGCTCGCTCATGCCACCGGGCGGCTACCTCGAAGCGCCGATGGCGAACATGTCGAAGAACGGAGCGCTGATTGCTTTCACCAGCAACTGGGGCAACGTGAGTGGCCGGCTCGACGCGTACTTGCTGCAGGTTCCGCCTGCGCCTTGGCCGGCCGACACGGTGGCACCTTCGTTTCCTCTAAACCTGGTGGTGCAGTGAGGCTACGCTTGGGCTTGATGACTGGCCGCACCGCGTACCCTCTTCCCAGTGCCGCAGCTTTGAACCGCTACCGAGAGGCCTTCAACCAAAGCGGCATGATTGGCCACTTTGGTTTGCGGCTCGAGTTCCCCGACGTGGAAACCGTCGAAGTGGTGTTAGACCCCATTTTGCCCACGCAACGGGGAGGCCTGGGTACCGACGCGGTGAACGGCGGCGTGCTGGCGGCGATTTTCGACCTCGCTATCGGCTGCTGCGGCGCGCTCTATGAGCCGACTCGCCGCTCGGCCACGGTGCAACTTTCGATTGAATTCATGCGGCCGGTGAAGGGCGCCAAATGCCGGGCGCTGGCCAAAATCGACCGCAAAGGCGACGTGCTGCTTTTCGCTTCATCGAAAATTCTCGATGAGAACGAAGTGACGTGTGCCACTGCCACCGGCCTGATTCGCATGTTCAAAGACCCCTGGTCTGCCTCGCTCAAACCGGCGGTGCCTTAACACTGCTGCCTCACATCCCTCCCGTCGCCGAGCGAACGATTCCCCGCGCATCGCTTCGTTGCGCGTCGTTATGGGTCCACCAACCCACCGCCTCCTCGCACCTCGCGCTGCTTGTGACTCGCTCGCTGGGCTCGGTCCGGGATATGACGCAGCAGTGTTAAACCCCATGCTGAAGCTGGTACCCCTCGGAGGCCTGGGTGAAATTGGGCTCAACGCCATGCTGCTCGAAGCGCAGGGCAGCCGCGTGCTCATCGACTGCGGCCTGATGTTTCCCCATGGTGATTTTCCCGGGGTGGAAGTTTTCGTTCCCGATTTCACCGCGCTGGCCGAAGGGGCCGCGACGTTGAACGCCGTGGTGCTCACCCATGCACATGAAGACCATGTGGGCGCGTTGCCGTGGTTGCTCCGTAAATACCCGGTGCCTGTTTACGGCACCCGCTTCACGCTGGCGTTGGTGCGCCACCGGCTCGACGAGCTTTCCATCAAAGCCGACCTGCGCGTCTTCGAGCCGAAAGAACGGGTGAAGCTTTGCCCCACCTTCACGGTAGAGCCGATTCGCGTCACCCATTCGGTGCCCGACGCGGTGGGGTTGATTTTCGACACGCCGTACGGCCGCCTGGTGCACACCGGCGACTTCAAGCTCGACGGCGCCCCTATCGACGGGCAGCTGACTGACTTGCAACGCCTCGGAGAAGCGGGCGAAGAAGGCGTGGCGCTGTTGCTGTCAGATTCAACCAATTCAGAAGTGCCGGGCACCACCGGCAGCGAGCGCGCAGTGGTTGAAACACTCGAACGGCTCATCACCCCTTACCCCGGCCGGGTGGTGGTGACGCTGTTCGGCTCGCACCTTCACCGCGTTCATTTTTTGCTCGGGCTGGCTGAGCGCTTGGGCCGTAAAGTTTTGCTCGCGGGCCGCAGCCTGCAGCGCAACGTTTCGCTGGCACGTGAGCTCGGTTATTTGAACGTGAAAGACGACACGTTGCTTGAGTTCGGCGCGTTGTCGCTGGTGCCCAAGCCTCAAACGCTGGTCATCGCCACCGGAGCGCAAGGTGAGCCGCGGTCGGCGTTGTGGCAAATGCTCTCGGCGACTCCCGGTGACTTGCGCATCGAGCCGGGCGACTTGCTGCTCTTTTCTTCACGCACCATTCCCGGCAATGCCACGTCGGTGGCCACCTTGGTTGATACGGCGCTCTCACGCGGCGCGCAGGTGCTCTACCCGGCCATCGAGCGCGGGTTGCACGCCTCGGGGCACGCCGCGAACGACGAGCAGCGCAAGATGATTGAAGTGGTGAAGCCGCACGGGTTCATACCCATTCACGGAGAGCTGAAGCATTTGCACCGGCATTCGCAGCTGGCCCACGAAGCGAAGGTGCCGCAAGTGTTGCTCGCGACCGACGGAGACGTGGTGGGCGTCAACCAAGACGGTTTGAGCTCACTGGGCCGGGTGACGCACGGGCGCGCGGCGTTTCGGCGTGAAGGTGACGCGGCAATTTCTCAAGAAGCCATCGACGAGCGAAAGTTGATTGCCACCGCGGGTGTGATTTTTGTTTCGGTCATCATCGACGCACGCAATGGCACACTCGTCGACGGCCCGCGCATCACCTCACGTGGGCTCGGCGCCGACGAGAGCGCCGCAGTGCAAATGGCCGCCGAAAGCGCGAAGCAGGCGTTGGCTGAAATATCTGCGCAGCGCCTGCTGGGCGATGAAGTGTTGGTGCGCGACACGCTGGTATTGGGAGCGCGTCGCGCCTTCAAACAACTCACCGGTTCACGGCCTGCGGTGGTGCCGGTGGTGCTGAAAATCAATCGCTAAGACGTGCGGGGCGGTTTCGAACATCGCCCTCGCATTGTCTTTTTGCGGTAGCTTGTTTTTCGCATGTGGCTCTCTCTCTTCGTGACCGCGGCGGTGGCCGCCGCTCCCAAACCACCATTGATACCGACACTCAGCAAACCCTTGGTCATCGACGGTGACTGGAAAGACTTTTCACCCGCCTTAGAACGCAAGGCGCCCGCCGACCCCAACCTGTCGCTCACCTCACGCGTGGCGTATCGAAAAGGCACGCTTTATTTAGGGGCGAGGGTGGTCGACAAATCGGTCAGCGACGCGAGCGAGGTAAAATTCACCCTGTTCTTCGCCGACGCTGGTGTCACTGCCACCGGTTACAGCTTTCATGTCGGCCCTCAAGGGTTGGTGCAGTCCAAGCCCGAAGAAGGCACGCTGACGACACCGGCGTTCGCGCTCAAGCTGGCCACCGCAGCGGCGAAAAAAAGCGGCCAAGGCCTCGACGTCGAGCTGTCTGTGCCGGCGCGCGCCCTGCCCCGTTTTTCGGCCATGGGTACGCTGGGGCTGACAGTGTGCACCGAGTACCAGCACGCCGCGAATGGGCCCGTCTTGGCAGCCTGCAACCCCGCTGAGGCTGCTTTGTTGCCTCAAGAAATGCGCGCCGGCTTGGGCTTCAAGGTGCCCAAAGACGTGGTGGGCCTCGAGGGCCGTGAAGGGGGGTGGGTCGGTTTCGCCGCGCTCCATTTCGTCAATTTCGTGTGGGGTGACGCCCCTTTAACCGCTGCGAGCGTGGGGGCGTTGGTGGCTCCCGATGACGCGGTAGTGCCGGAAAAAGCACGGCTGCCGATACCGACTGATTTGACGACGCCCGACCACAAACCGTTGGTCATTGTGCTCACCGGAGCCGACCCTTTCGAGGGCGACGAGTGCCACAACGAGCGCGAAGTACGCATGGCGTGGTACGTGGTGAATGGGCGCACCGCGTTCAACGTGCTCGAGTGGCCCGCCTCTTCGTGCACTTTGGGAAAAGCGATGCGGTTTGACTTGAGCGAAGACGGAAATCTCGCCATTGGGTACACGCAGGGCAACACCACCCACTTCACGTGGAGCGGTGATCATTTCGAGCGCAGCGAGCTAGGGAAGGCAGTCACGACGTGGTGAAGAAGAAGGCAGCAGCGAAGAGCTTGTACATGATGACCTTGGGCTGCCCGAAGAACCGGGTAGATTCAGAAATCATGCTCGGTACCTTGAGCCGCGGTGGGTACACGCTGGTGCAAGAGCCGAACGACGCCGAAGTCATTGTCATCAACACCTGCGCCTTCATCGGGCCCGCGAAGCAAGAGTCAGTCGATTCGATTCTCGAGCTCGCCGAGTACAAAAAGTCAGGCCAGTGCAAGACGCTGGTGGTGACGGGTTGTCTCTCGCAGCGTTACGCGCCTGAGCTCGCGAAAGACATGCCCGAGGTTGATCACTTCTTGGGCACGTCGGCGTACGCGCAGATTGGCGACTTGCTCGCGGCTGAAGCGACGCCGCGCCAGGTGATTCCAGACCCCGATTACATTCATTCTTCGGCCACGCCCCGTACCAACTCGATGCAGGGCTACACCGCGTATTTGAAGATTTCGGAAGGCTGCGACAACAAGTGCGCTTTCTGCATCATTCC
>JAIBBR010000166.1 GCA_019694575.1 Myxococcaceae bacterium | reverse complement strand
AAACCGGCATCGAAGGTTTCTGCGAGCCCTACAAAAAATGCGGCTGAGCCACCTATGCCACGCTGCTGCAGAGCGCACCGTGCCCGTAACTCGCCTCGCCTTTCGAGGTTTCACGCGAGTTTGTACTTGCCAGGGCCTGCCACCCCGCGCTTGAAGGGCTCCCTATGTCGGAAGAGGGCCTTAAAGAACACGAGCTTTATACGCAGCGCCTTGCCTCGGCTCAGAAGTGGCGCGAGCTGGGCGCCAACCCCTACAGCTCGGGCTTCAAACCCAAGCATTTGACGGGTGACATTCACGCCAAGCATTCCGCACAATCGGCAGAAGAGCTCGAGAAATCGCCTCCCACTTCGTACAGCGTGGCGGGCCGCGTGGTGGGGTTGCGCTCGTTCGGCAAAGCCGCCTTCGTGGTGCTGCAAGACCGCGCCGGCACCGTTCAAGTGCACATGAAGAAAGACGCGCTGGGCGACAAGTACGAACTCTTCAAGCAAGTCGACTTTGGCGATTTTTTGGGCGTGGAAGGCACGGTGTTTCGCTCCAAGACTGGCGAGCTGACGCTGTCCGCGACGGCATTCGAAGCGCTGACCAAAGCGCTCCGGCCGCTGCCCACCAAGCACGCCAAAGAAGCAACCGATTGGGCCGACAAACAAGCGTTGTCAGACACCGAACAACGCTACCGGCAGCGCTATTTAGACTTACTTGCCAACCCGGGAGTGCGCGAGACCTTCAAGCGCCGCATTGCGCTGGTGAAGTTCATTCGCAACTACCTCGACGAGCGCGGCTTTCTTGAAGTGGAAACGCCGATGATGCACCCCCTGGTGACGGGAGCGGCAGCACGGCCTTTCACCACGCACCACAACACGCTCGACATGCAGCTCTTCATGCGCATCGCGCCTGAGCTGTATTTGAAGCGGCTCGTGGTGGGCGGTTTCGATCGCGTCTACGAAATCAACCGCAACTTCCGCAACGAAGGCATCAGCACCCGGCACAACCCCGAATTCACGATGCTCGAGTTCTACCAGGCGTACGCCACGTACGAAGACCTGATGGACTTGACCGAAGACATGATCTCGCAAATGGCGATGGCGCTGCTTGGCAAGACCGCGGTCAAGTACGGCCAGCTCGAGCTCGACTTCAAGAAGGGCTGGCGGCGCGTGACGATGGCCGACGCCATTTGCGAACAAGTGAAAGACTTGAAACCAGCTGACATCAAAGACGCTGCTCGCCTGCGCGCCAAAGCGTTAGAAGGCACGAGCGCCGCCGACGCCAAGTTGATTGAGGCGATGAGCCACGGCGAGTTGATCGCCGCGCTCTACGAAAAGCACGTCGAGCACACGCTGGTGCAGCCCACCTTCGTGACGCAATTTCCCACCGCGGTCAGCCCGCTGGCGCGCCGCAACGATGCCGACCCTTCAGTGACTGACCGCTTCGAGTTGATTGTGGGCGGCCGTGAAATCGCCAACGCATTTTCTGAATTGAATGATCCGGTTGATCAAAAAGAGCGCTTCGTGGCGCAGGTCGAAGCGAAAAAGCGCGGCGCCCAAGAAACGATGGACTACGACGAAGACTACATTCGCGCGCTCGAGCACGGGTTGCCTCCGTGTGCGGGTGAAGGCATCGGAATAGACCGTTTGTGCATGCTGTTCACCGACGCTCCTTCGATTCGCGACGTCATTCTTTTTCCCCTCTTGAAACCCCAGGCCAAGTGACTTCTTGGCGAGCCCCGTTGCTGACTGTTGGAGGCCTGCTCGCCGCGGCGGGGCTGGGCTTCATTGGCTATGGGCTCTACCGGGCTGACACCATCGCGATGGCCGCCGGTAGCACCGCGAACTTCACGGTAGGGTGGGGCGTTCTTCTTCAGTCGTGGTTTTCGGCTCAGTGGGTGCTGCGTTTTCACGATTTTCGTAGCGCTATGGCGGCGGTTGAACACGAAGGCGTGCGGGGCGTGGCGCGCGGTATTCCCCACGTGTGGGGTGGTTTGGCGGTGTGGTTTGCCGGTTGGGCGGTCATCGCCGCGGGCATTCGTCGCAAACCTGACGAAGCAGAAGGTCCCTCTGCCGCGGTGGGCGCGCCGCTTTACCCGCCGCTGGCACGCTTTCAAGACTTTCACTGGGGCACTTTGGGGGCCTACTGCGGAGGCATTTTCGCCGCGCAGCTGGTGCTCGTCTTTGGCTACCTCGCTTCAGTCAAAATGCTGCCGCAGATTGGCGCTTTCTTGCTCTGTCTTTCGGCGGGCGGCTTGATCGCATTCGCGGGCGGCTTTTTTGGCGCGGCGAATTCGAAACGGCTTTCTACCCCTGAAGCCACCATCGCCGTTTTGTACGCCGGCTTGCCGATACCGATTTTTCTCACCCTTTTGCACCAGCAACCGGCGATGGCGCTGCTCAGCATTTTCGACGAGCGCGAGCTGCTCGCCGTGCGCAGCCTGTTTCACGAGGTGATGTTTCTTTCCAGCCTGCTCGGCGACAACATGCCGGCGCTCGGTTACTGGCTGGTGTACGGGTTTTTGGTGCTGGTGCTGGTGCTGGGCATCAACCTGGGTTTCGTCGCCACCTCGTCGGGTCGCGTCGACTTACGGCTCAGCTACGAGCTCTTCGTCGCCTCGCGTCACGTGTCGGTATTTCGGCCCCGGTTGATTGGCGGAGTGCTGATTACCTTGCTGTTCATCGTGGTGCCGCCGTTGCTGCTGTACGCCATTGCCACCGCTGCCAACGCCGCGGTCGAGATGACGCGCATTCAAAAGCTGGGGCTCAAAGACCCGCTCAAAGCGGCGGCGGCGCTCAACTTGCTCAAGGCCAAGCGGCAAGGGCCCACCGCGATGATGACCGCGCTGTCGGTGGGCGGCGTGGGGGTGGGGGTGATGGCGCTGATCATCGTGCTCTCGGTGATGAGCGGTTTCGAGCTCGACCTGCAGCAGAAGATTCTCGGCACCAACGCGCACGGCGTGGTGATGAAGTACGCCGGCGAAGCGATGCCCGAGTACCCCGAGGTGATGAAAAAAATTGGCGGGGTGAAAGGCATCGTCGGTCAGACGCCGTTCATCT
Organism: Myxococcaceae bacterium; assembly: GCA_019694575.1. Lineage (GTDB taxonomy): Bacteria > Myxococcota > Myxococcia > Myxococcales > Myxococcaceae > JAIBBR01. The sequence continues at coordinate 6,753 of JAIBBR010000166.1, read as the reverse complement.
TGAATGAGGTGATGGTCGCGACCGAAGGCAACATCGCCGGTTCGATGATCAAAGGCATCGACCCCAAGACGGTGGGCTCGGTGACTGACTTGCCGCGCTACATGCAGACGGGCTCATTGGAGGGGTTGACCGACCCATCGAAGATTGTCGCGCCCCGTCTCGCCCCGCTCAATGAGCCCGCGCTCGACGATGCTCCGACAGAAAAAAAGAAGCCCGAGCTGCTGCGCGACCCGCTGATTGAAGAAGCACCGCACGACGCGCCCGACAGCGCGAAATTGCCCGGGCTGGTGCTGGGCAAAGAAATGGCGAACTCGCTGCGCGTCACCGTGGGAGACCGGGTGAACGTGGTGTCTCCGTTGGGCAGCGAGTTGGGCCCCCAAGGCCCCATGCCGAAGAGCCGGCCGTTTCGTGTCGCCGGTATCTTCTATTCGGGCATGTTCGAGTACGACTCCAAGTTTGTTTACATCTCGATTGACGAAGCGCAGTCGTTCTTCGGGCTCAAAGGTGTCAATGGCGTCGAAGTTAAAGTCGACGACATCGACGACACCCGCCGCATCATGAAGGCAGTGCGCGACGTGCTCGATGGTTACCCGTACCGCACCAAAGACTGGGGCGAGATGAACGCCAATTTGTTCGCCGCGTTGCGGCTCGAGAAATTGGTCATGGGCATCATTCTTTCCATCATCATCGTGGTGGCGGCGGGGTTAATTGTGGCGACCGTCATCATGTTGGTGCTCGAAAAGCGCAAAGAAATTGCCGTGCTCAAAGCGCTCGGCGTTTCAGACGGAGGCATCGTCAAAATTTTTCTCACCGAAGGTCTGCAAATCGGCATCGTGGGTAGTGTGCTGGGGTTGATTTCGGGCCTGGTGTGGTGCCTTTTCATCGAGAAGTACGGCATCAAGCTCGACCCGCAGGTCTATTACATACCGGCGTTACCGGTGCGCATCGAGCCGTTCCAAACTGCGCTCTCGGTGGTGATTGCCGTGCTGATCAGCTTCTTGGCCTCCATTTACCCGGCGCTCAAAGCGTCGCAGGTCGAGCCAGTAGAAGGGTTGAAGGCTGAATAATGGGTGCCTTTCTCGAGCTCAAAGAAGTGCACAAGGCGTACTTTCTGCACGGCAAGCGCATTGACGTGTTGCGGGGTGTCTCGCTCGACATCGAGAAGGGCGAGCTGGTGTCTCTGGTGGGCGCATCAGGCTCGGGCAAGAGCACTTTTTTGCACGTGGTCGGCACGTTAGATGCCCCGGCAGCCGGCACCATGCGCTACCAAGGCCGCTCGGTGTTCGACATGAACGACGCCGAGCTGGCCGAATACCGTAACCGCACTATCGGCTTCGTCTTTCAGTCGCATTATTTACTGCCTGAATTCACCGCCGCCGAAAACGTGGCGATGCCCGCGTTGATTCAACGGCAAGACCGGGTGATGTCGCTGCGCAGAGCGAAAGAGCTGCTCGAGCGCGTCGGGCTGGGCGCCCGCGTGGAGCACCGCCCCGGCGAGCTCTCGGGAGGTGAATCGCAGCGGGTGGCGCTCGCCCGCGCGTTGATGCTGGCTCCTTCATTGCTGCTGGCCGACGAGCCGACGGGCAATTTAGACCCCACCACCGGAGAGGGCATTCACCAGTTGTTGCGCGAGGTGAACCGCGATTTGGGTCTCACCGCGGTAGTCGTGACCCACAACGAAGTTTTGGCGCAATCGATGCCGCGCAGACTTCGTCTGCTCGATGGCCGAGTTCAGGCGGCGTGAGAAAGTGCCTGTTTCGGCAAGGTCGCTAACGTGCTTGCGCTTAGAACCATTCCCTCTTAAAGCCGCGTGTTCCCAAGTGATTTCTCACCCTGTTCAGAGCCGCTCAGCACCTCTTCAAATCGGTAACGCACGCCGCTCACCGCGTCGCGTTTCGGCGCTGGTGTTGCTCGCCGTGCTGGCTTTCGGGCACGCCGCGCTCGCGCAACGTTTGCCCGACGCGCCGGTCGCCGACAGCCGCGAAAAGGTGACCGAGATTCGCGTCGAGGGTAACCGCCGCGTCGAGCTCGAAGCGGTGAAGCGTGCGTTGCGTAACAAAGAGGGCGAGCCGTTTGATTCGTCGCTGACGGGAGACGACCTGCGCTCGCTCTGGGCGCTCAATTACTTCTCGGACATTTCGCTTTTGGTGCAGCACTTGCCCAGTGGCGGTCTGGTGTACGTGGTGCGGGTCACCGAGCGCCCCAGCGTGCGCGAAGTGAATTTGAAGGGTAACGACGAGTTGTCGAAAGACGATCTCAAAGAGACCATCGACATTCGCCCCTACTCGATTCTCGACCTCGACGCAGTTCGTCGCAACGCGAAGAAGATTCAAGACAAATACGTCGAGAAGGGCTTCTTTCTTGCCGAGGTAACGCACGAAATTACCGAGGTGCCCGAGACGTCAGAAGTCGACGTCACTTTTGTGGTGCGCGAGCACGCCAAGGTGATGGTGAAAGAGATCAACTTCTTGGGCGCGGTGAAGGTCAGCCCTGAAGACTTGAAGGCGGTGATGGCCACCCGCGAAGGCGGCTATCTCTCGTTCTTGAGCGGTGAAGGTACTTACCGCGAAGAGGCTTTCGCCCGAGACGTGGCGGTCATTCAAAACGCGTACTTCGAGCGCGGCTTCGTCAACGTCAAGGTCGACAAAGGCAACGTCTCGCTCTCGCCCGACAAGCGCTACATCTACATCACGCTCAAAATTGACGAGGGTGAGGCCTACAGTGTGGGCAAGCTCGACTTCTCGGGCGATTTGTTGGTGAGTAAAGAAGAGCTGCAGCGGAGCATGGCTTCGCGCAGTGGTCAGGTCTTCAACCGCACGCTGCTCTTTCGCGACATTCAGACCATCACCGACGTCTATTACGATCAAGGTTACGCTTACGCCAACATCACCCCGCTCACCACGGTGCATGCCGAAGACCGCACCATCGACCTCACCTTCGACGTGCAGAAGGGGCAGCAGGTCACCATTGAGCGCATCGACATTGTCGGCAACACCAAGACCCGCGACCTGGTGATTCGCCGGCAGCTGCGTGTCTTCGAAGGCGAGCTGTTCAGCGGCACCGGCATGCGTAAGAGCAAAGACCGCGTCACCCAGCTCGGCTTCTTCGAGACCGTCGAAGTCACGCACAAGCCGGGCAAAGACAACCAACACGTCACAGTGCAAGTCGAAGTGAAAGAGAAGTCGACCGGTACTTTTCAAGTCGGCTTCGGCTTTTCGAACTACGAAAATTTCATCTTCACGGCGCAGGTGTCACAGAGCAACTTTCTCGGCTGGGGCCAAATGGTGTCGGCCAACCTGCAGTTGTCGGGGCAGCGCAACTTCGTACAGTTGCAGTTCTTCGACCCGTATTTCTTAGACTCGAACTTCATCGTCTCGGCTGATTTCTACCGAACCGAAGCCGACTACATTGAATTCTTGCGCAGCTCGATTGGCGGCAGCGTGAGCTTGGGCTACCAGCTGGCCGCGCTTTCACCACTGCTCGACGACGTCACCGCCAACATCGGCTACACCGGTGAATCAGTGCGCACCGAGCCCTTGGGGGCGGCTGCCAGAATTCCCGGGCTCTTCGACGGTTCGAGCGGTGTCACCAGCGCGGTGCGTTTCTCAGCCACGTGGGACCGTCGCGACAACCGGCTCTTTCCCACCAAGGGCGTGATGCTGTCGGGCACCGCCGAGTTGGCCCCGGCATTCTTGGGTGGCTCGCTGTTGCTCAACAAGTATTCGGCTTTTACCCGGTTTTATTTCCCCCTGCCGTTGGGCATTGTCTTCAAAACCAACTTCACCATCGGTCTGATTCAGCAGCTCGCTGCCACCAAGGGGGTGCCGCTGTCTGAAGCGTACCGCTTGGGTGGTATCAGCACGGTGCGCGGTTACGGTTTGCGCACCATCGGCCCCAACCAACTGTATTTGACCGGTGAGCCCAGCGCGCCGGCCGTCACTATCAACGTGGGCGGCAACAAGCAGTTCATCGCCAACTTTGAGCTCGAGTTTCCCGTCTTCGAGAAAATCGGCATTCGCGGCGTGCTCTTTTATGACGCGGGCAATGCTTTCGCGTCGGGAGTGCCGTTGTTTCAAGACCGGGAGTTCCCCGACTTACCGCTTGGTCTCTTTCACTCTGTCGGCTTCGGTGTGCGTTGGTTTTCGCCCATTGGCCCGCTGCGCTTCGAGTGGGGTATTCCGCTCAACCCGCGCAGCAAGCAAGACCAACCGATTCTGTTCGAATTCACTATCGGTAACTCGTTCTAAAGCCCGCGAAATATCGCTCTTAGCCAACCCCAAAAACCCAACCGAGGTCGCGCCGCGTTGCGCAGTGCCAGCGGCCGGCGAAGGTGCGTGCGGGCCCCCGTATTGACGCGCGCCGCCATGCCGACCGATGCATGCGCCAGCTCGAAACGCAGCAACTGGTTGCCGAAAGTCAGCACGGCGCCGGGGTCTAATGGGCCTGCGCCTCGAAACGGAGCTCCGTTGAGCAGCGTCACATTGGTGCGGCTTAAGCATTCGAGCTGAGCAAGCTGACCGTCCCAGCAGATGCGCGCCTGCCGTTTTGACACGGTGGGGTCACCCAGTTGCAGCTGCACGTCGGCACCGCGGCCAATTTCTATTTCGCCGAGGGTAAGGGTGAGCACCCGCCCGGCGTGGGGGCCGTTGATACAGGTGAGTATTCCCCATGGGCGCACCACGCGCGTTTCCACGGCATGGGTTGAATCAGACACCAGTGGCAGGGCGACAGTGGCGGCGTCATAGAGAGACGCGGGCTCCATGCGGGTGTGGGGTATGTGCGTGACGTGGGTTTGGCCCAGCGCGAGCGCCAGGGCGCCGTCGTCCCACGAGACTCTTTCACCTGGCAGCACCCGAAAAGCAGCGTGAGGCGCCATCTCTACCCCGTTCAGCCGAGATGGTTTGGGGCTGGTGATCCAAATTTGCCCTTTGGTTTTACGAACCCGTACCTGGCTGGGGTCGAGACCTTCGACGAAAACGTCGTCGCGTTGAGAGCCGCCCAATTTCAACAGCGGCACATCGAGCTCACGTTTGAATTTCTGCCCCCAGGCGGTCACTTCAAGTCTCATGGAGCAGGGCACGATGCAGGCCAGACGCCAATGCAAAGCACTGTAACTGCTTGGTGATTTGTCGAGCGCCGTCTCGTTGAAAAGACACCCACCGTCTTCATCGCGACGGTACAAAGTGTCTGGCGCATTTTTAAGGCGCTGAGGAAAGTAAGAGAGCTGCAATTATTTTTTGATGAAAGGTCACCTGCGTGCTTCGGCTTCCCCCTTTTCTTCGATTTGCTGGTGTCTTGGCGCTGCTTTCACTGGCGGGCTGCCGTGATGAACAAGCGGGCCCGCGTGCACCGGGCACCCGTGCGTCTTCGGGGGCATCGGCTGCGGCAGCGCCTGCGATGCGGGTACTCGACGCCGCGCCCACCGCCCTGACGCACCCCAGCGGAGCCACTTGGTTCAACGGGGCAGTGGTTTATCTCGGCTCCAACGTCGAGCCTGCCAACCCTAAGCCGGGGCAGCAGCTGCGCATTACCCACTATTTCAAAGCTGACAAAGAGCCGCCCGCGGGCTGGAAATTCTTCACCCACTTGGTCGATACCACCAACGGGCAGATGCTCGGCAACGCTGACCATGACGTGCAAAACGGCGCGGCTCCGCTCGAGAAGTGGCCAGTGGGAAAAATCATTCCCGATGAAATCGGCATGCAGATGCCGAACTACCCGAACCCGATTCAACTTCGGCTCGGCTTTTGGCGTGGTGACGAGCGGCTTTCGGTGGACAATGCCGCCAAGCAAGACGGGCAGATGCGTGTGCTTGGGCCCACGCTCGAAGCGGTGGCGGAAAAGTTGCCTGAATACCGTGCGCTGCGTGCCGCGACACCACCTGCCATCGACGGCAAGCTCGATGACGCGGTGTGGAAGCAAGCCGAAGCGGTGAATTTGGTGATGAGCTTTGACGGCAAGCCGACCACCGTGAGCACCACCGCGCGCTTGGCGTGGGACGACAAGAATCTTTACGTGGCCTTCGACTGCGAAGACAGAGACGTGTGGGGCACGCTGCGCAATAAAGACGACGCCATCTACAACGAAGACGTGGTGGAAATTTTCATCGACGCCGACGGCGACGGCAAAACGTACAACGAGCTGCAAGTGTCACCACACAACGTGAACTTCGACGCCAGCTTCGTGTCGCGCCGCTCTGACTTGCCCACCGCGATGAAGTGGGAATCAGGCATGAAAACCGCGGTGCACGTGCGCGGCACGCTCGACGACGACACAGACAAAGATGAAGGCTGGTCAGCCGAAATGCAGATACCCATCGCCAATTTGACGGCGGTGCCGAAGGTGCCTCCCGCGGTTGGCGACAAGTGGCGGTTCAACCTGTACCGGCTCGAGCACCACGAGCGCCGAAAGAATATTGAAGGGCAGGCATTTTCACCGTTATTCATGGGCGACTTTCACCATTTGCCGCGGTTTGGTTGGCTGATTTTTGGACCGTAGCCGCGTCAGTCGGCGGGTACGTCGGCGCGTCAATTGTGCGGCTCGATGCAGGGCTTACAGACGCTCCCCTATTGGCGAACGCGCCTCATGCGCCGTGTCCGTGAATGGGCGAGCTTGCCCTCACCACCCGTGCCAGCGAACGCGATGAACCACGCGATGACGCAGAGCACGGGGTTGGTGTCCCAGTAGCGGGTGGTGGCGAGAATGGCCACGAGCAAGTGCGGCGCCACCAGCCAACCCAGCCAGTGGAGCACG
>JAIBBR010000026.1 GCA_019694575.1 Myxococcaceae bacterium | reverse complement strand
CCGCAGGTCACTTTGTCAGCCTCGTCTGTGCCGCGATGGCGCCTATGGCACATTGCCCTCGCCGGCATTTTCGCCACGGTCATCGGCATGGCAGGGTTATTGGCTTTCACCGCGGAATCTCGCGAGCTGCCCGCACGCACGGCCGAGCCGTTGGAATTCGCCACGTCTTCCGACCCTGACCTTTCACCCGCAGCGGCGCCCCTGTTCAATGTGGCACCTGCGCCTGCGGCCGTGCCCGCGCCCGCTAAAACACCCGTCAAACCGATGAAGCCGAGCAAAACCCCGGCGTCAGGCACGGGTTACCTCACCGTTGACGCCAGGCCATGGGCCGAAGTGCGCATCAACGGCAAATTCATTGGTGAAACCCCAATCGCGTCGTTCCCTCTCGTCGCTGCTGGGCAGGCCCATCGCATCGAGCTGAAAAACCCCGAAACGGGAAAATCGACTTCGCGCACGGTCAGAGTGTCGAACGGCGAACGCACTTTTCTGAAAGTCGACTTGCAATGAATGCCCTGACCTGGACCCAAAATGCCGCCGCGGAAGCCAGCGTCGACCCGGTCTGGCTCGAGGTGGTCGAAGGGCCTGGCAAGGGTACCCAGTGTTTGTTGAGCGCCGGCACCGCTTTCGTAGGCAGCGCCGAGACGTGTGATTTACAGCTCGCTGACCGGTTGGTGTCGCGCAGACACCTGTCGGTCGAGTTGTTGCCCGGCAAGGTGCGCGTGGTCGACCTGCAAAGCAAAAACGGTACGCGTTATTTGGGGGCCCACATCACCGACGCCTTGGTTCCGGTGGGCGGCACCGTGCACCTGGGGCAAAGCGCTTTTCGTCTGGTTCCCACCGAGCGGCAGCGCGTCGAAGGCCGCTTGGCGCAACTGCCGGGCATGGTGGGCACTTCGGCCGCGGCGCGCCGCCTGTTCGCGGTGCTCGAACGCGCAGCCCCCGGCGGTGCCACGGTGCTGCTCAAGGGTGAAAGCGGTTCAGGAAAGCACTCCGCGGCGCGGGCGCTGCACCTCTTGTCAGCGCGCGGTGATGAACCCTTCATTTCTTTCGCGTGCGGCGCGGCCAACCCACACCTGATTGAAAGCGAGCTCTTTGGCCATGTGAAAGGCGCGTTTACCGGCGCTACCCATGACCGCCAGGGGCTGGTCGAGGCCGTCGGTAACGGCACCCTGGTGTTGGAAGACGTCAGCTCTTTGCCGCTGGGGCTGCAGCCCAAACTCTTGCGGCTGCTCGAGTCGCGCGATTTTCTGCCCGTCGGCGCCACCCGGCCCAGCAAGGCCCGCATGCGCGTGGTCTGCCTGACCCATGTTGACCTCGAAGACGAAGTGCGCGCGGGCCGCTTTCGGGCTGACCTCTATTACCGCTTGGCCGTGGTGGTGATTGACGTGCCGCCTTTGCGGGAGCGGCGAGAAGACATTCCCCTCTTGGCCCGTCACTTCGCCCAGTCGCTCAAAGGTGTCGACGTCGAGCTGCGCCCTTCGACGCTGGCGGCGATGCAATGCGATGACTGGCCAGGCAACCTGCGCGAGCTGCGCAACGCCGTAGAACGGGCGCTGACGCTGGGTGAAACACCCTTTGAAGCCCCTGAATCGGGCGCCCCGTCGATGACATTTCGCGCCGCGCGCGAGCAGTTGTTGGCCGGTTTCGAAAGAGACTACCTGGCGACGCTGCTGCGCATGCACCAAGGCAATGTGTCGAAAGCGGCCAAGGCGGCCGGGTTGGCCCGCAGCGCGTTCTACCGAATGTTGCAGCGCAACGCGCTACTCGACCGCTGACCCCCGTTTGGGACACTGCCCACTGCGCTTACTTGTCTGATTCGGGCTGTTTACGCGGCTAACCAGCGGCATTGTTGAGTGCGTTTGACGGCATGAACCCTGCTGTAGGGCCTTAAAAGTTACTTCTTTAAGGAGCTGCACATGAGAATTCTCTTCGGTCTGGGTGTTTTGCTTGCTGTCACTGCTTGTAACAACGCAAGCAACAGCGTTGGTCAACGGCGTCATGATGCGCTGTGTGACGCCACCGATGCCAACAAAGCCTTCGGGGCGGCGGTGTGCGTCTGTGAAGACATGGAACTGGTGGGAGCAGGGTTGGTGGCCCATTCATCGTCAGGGGCCACCGCCAACGTGGGTATCAACGGCGTGGGCCATGTGGTGGGTCACCATGATGTCAGCGGCAGCCTGGTGGCGATGGGGGGCCTTACCGGCACCGGCAGAGTCGACGTGGGTGAGAACCTGGCTACCACCAAAGACATCGAAGGGGTGGGCGCTGTCTCCGTACAAGGCAACTTGATGGTGGGGGGCACGCTGACCAACGTGGGCCGGCTCGACGTGAAAGGCATGTTGGGTACGCCCAGCGACAGCATGCTGGTGGGCTCATCGAGCATCGGCTCGCGGGGAGCGTACAGCGCACCTGCTGAGCCGTGCGGCTGTGCACAGCCGGCCGTCGACGTGGCGGCGGCGATTGCGTCGGCGAAAGGCACCGCCAAGCCGCTGGGAGACATGCACACCGTCGGCGCGTCTGAAACGACGCTGAGCAGCGGCAGCTATTGGGTACAAGACATGAGCGGAGTGGGGAAGACCACCTTCATCATCGACGGGGCGGTCGCTATTTACGTGCAAGACACCTTGCGTGAAGTGGGCTCGCAGACGTTCACGGTGAACCCGGGTGCGACGCTCGACTTGTACGTGGGCAATGTCGAGTCAGTGGGGGCGCTCCATTTCGGAGAAAACGCCGACCCCGGTTCAGTGCGCTTGTTCATCGCCAGCGAGGGCACGGCCAGCGTCGCGGTGGGTTCGCAAAAGCTGAATGCTTCGATTTACGCACCCAAAGCTGAACTGTCGTTGGTGGGCAGCACCGATATCTCTGGAGCTATCTTCGCGCGCCGTCTGACGGGTGTGGGTCGGCTCAACGTCGACTACGCGTCGCCCGCGCAAGCCGCTGACGAGCACTGCATGCCGACGGACGAAACGGGTGGGAACAGCGGTAACCCGCCTACCGGCTCTGAGCCCAGCGCCGACGCTGGTTCGCCGGGCATCAATTAGCAAGGGCGCTCTCACTGCTATGCTCGCCGTGTGCTGTGGCTTGCAACAGTAGCGCTCTTGGCGGCCAACCCCCACCTCGAGGTGGGTGAAGACCTCTATGAGCGCATGCTTTACAAAGAAGCTTCGGTGCATTTGCAGCGCGCGACCGAGGTGAGTACCAGCACCACGCTCGAACGGCGCAAAGCGCACGAGTTATTGGCAAAGGCGTACTTGGCTTTGGGAGACAGTGAGTCAGCAGCGCGTACGTTGCTCGCGTTGCTGGCCGCTGACCCCAGAGCGCCCATGCCTAACGATGCTTCGCCCACGTTGCGCCGGCTTTTTCTCGAGGCGAAAGAACGGCTTTACGAGCACAATTTCGTACAGCTCAAGCGTGTGTACAGCGCTGACAGGCGCATTTCGGCCGAGCTGATAGACCCGTGGGAACACGTCACCCAAGTCGAGCTGAGGGAAGCTGCGGCCAATGGCCCGTATCGGGTCACCGTGCTGAAGCCCGCCGAGCTGTTGACCTTGGAACTGCAACCTGAGTCATCGCGTTATTTTTTTCGCGCGCTCGATGCTGAAGGCAAAGAAGTGAGCGCCCTGGGCAGCGAAGCCGCGCCCATTCTCGTTGACTCCGCCGCTACAACGCAGGTCAACGAGGGTGCGGTGAAATCTCGCTGGCCGTTGTGGGTGGGCGTGGGGGCCAGCGTGGCCATGCTCATTGCAGGCACGGGGCTGGCGCTGTCTGCCCAGGCTGATTCACAAACCGCGGGGAGGCAGCCATTTGCTTCTGACATTCGGCGCTATGACGACGCGGCGTTCGCCAAAGGCGTGGCGGGCACGGTGCTGTTGGGAGTGGGGGGCGCCGGTGGTATCACTTCGGGAATTTTGTTCATCACATGGTGAGTGGGCGGCTTTTTCAGAGTGCGGTGGGGGTGGCGCTCTGCCTGGGCGCAGCCTGCATTCCCGCGCGGCACCCTGTCATTGGCCAAGCGTGTGACGAAGGGCACCCCTGTCCTGACGCGCTTCGCTGTGCCGAAGGCGTGTGCGTGCAAGAAGGTACGGGAGGCGGCTCGTCAACCGGCGGAGGTGCAGGAGGCGGTGGTGACAGGGCGCCGTGTGCGAAGACTCTTTTGAGCAGCGGTGACTTCGAGAACGACTTCTCAAAATGGTCACTCGATTGGGGTGTGACGAATGGCATGTTGAGCCCTCGCTTTGGTGCAGGGCGCGATGGCGGCACGGCGGCGCAGCTTTCTGCAACCACGCCAGAACCGGTCGAGCTCCACAGCTACTACGGTGCTTTCGAAACCGATGAAAACGTCGAGTATTGTGTCGAGGCTTACGTGCGCAGCGCGGCCACTGAAGGTGCAGTGGGTCTGCAGTTGCTGGTCGCGGGGGGTACGACATCGCCAATGATTCCCCAATCGCTGGTGGTGCCCGATGGCGGCTGGCAGCGCCTGTCTAACCATCATTCTCATCGGTTGGCGGTGCCGATGAGTGTGCAAATCACCGTGCCACTCACGGCGACCCAAGAATTGCTCGTCGACGACGTCTGCATTGAAAAATGCCGGTAATTTTGACAATCGCGTAGCCTTTGCGGTTTGAGTGACTCGCGTGTCGATGAGCAGCACAGCCAGGTGGCTTAAATGAAAGTATTGGTGATGGGCATCGCCGGTGGTTTGGCCCGTGCGGTGGCGTTGTTGTTGCGCGAGCGCGGCCACGAGGTGCAAGGCATCGACAAACGCCCGTGGCGTGATGCGCCCAAAGGCATTGAGGTGCACGAAATCGACTTGCGCAAGCGGGCCGCCGAAGACGTGTTTCGCCGCAAGAAGCCCGACGCGGTGGTGCACATGGCCACTGTCACTTCGTTGCTGGCGCGCGCTGAAGAGCGGCAACGCATTAACTTAGGTGGCACCCGTGCGGTGTTTGAATACAGCCAACAATATGGGGTGAAGCAGGTCGTCTTCGTGGGCCGCCACACGTATTACGGCGCGGGGCCCGACAGCCCCATGTACCACACCGAAGAAGAGCCTCCGCTGGCGCTCGACCGTTTTCCCGAGCTGTCTGACTTGGTGGCGGCCGACTTGTACGCCGCCAATGCGTTGTGGCGTTCTCCGCAACTGGCGACTTGTGTTTTGCGGCTTTGCTACACGCTGGGGCCTTCGCAGCAGGGCACGCTGTCGACGTTCTTGCGCGGTCGCCGGGTGCCAATGGTGCTGGGGTTTGACCCGCTGTTTCAGTTTCTTTACGAAGCCGACGCGGCGATGAGCATCGTGCTCGCGGTTGAAAAGCACCTCAAAGGGGTGTTCAACGTGGCCGGGCCGTCGCCCCTGCCGCTGTCGCAAATCATCGCAGAAGCGGGCCGCACGCCGGTGCCATTGCCAGAAGTCATTATCTCAGCGCTGCTGGGCCGTTTCGGTTTTCCCGCGTTGCCTGCCGGAGCCGTGCAGCACATCAAGTTTCCCGTGGTGGTTGATGCGCGCCGTTTTTTTGAAGCGACCGGTTTTACGCCCAGTGTCGATGAGGTCGAAACCTTGAGGCGGTACAGGGCTTTAGGTCGTTAAAGCGGTACTGGGTTCGACGGCTTCTTGGTGGGTAAGAGCCCTGACCACCACCAAACAGGCAGTCCTTGGCGATTCGCCTAATATCTTGGCTGCGTTACACCTTTTTCTTTAAGCACGCGAGGTCGCAGCGATGCCGGTCAGACTTGAGTCAGCCCCGACGCCTATCAGCGGTAACCGCCAGCGCCTGCGACTTCACAAAGTTGATCCACAAAGTCTGCAGCCCGGCTTGTTTCTGGTGCAGGTGAAAGAGGGCAATTCGCTCACCCGCATTGCCAAGCGCACCGGTGTGCCCCTCGAGGTGCTGGCGTTTCTTAACCCCACGCTTTTTACTGAAGAGCGCCGATTCGGTGACCTGATTTTTCCCCGTGAAGATGTGGTGGTGCCTCAAGCTGAGGCGCTCCCTCAGTTGATGGCGTTGATGAAGAACAAGGGAGCTGTACCACTTCAAGACGGCGAGGCTGTGCCGCAACCAGGGCGCCAGCTCAGTTGGCCCGATAAAGCGGTGGCCAAGGCGGGCTCGCAGGCGCAGGTGAACGGTGCTCCTGCGCAACAAGCAGTGAGTTTCAAACCGGTCAAGGCAGCTATGCCCAGAGCGCCTGAATCTCAGACCGAACCTGCGGCACCCGTGTCTGAAACCGCAGCGCCAATTGCTGACCCAGCGAAATTTCAAATCGTGGCAAGCCAGATGGCCGAAGAGAGCCGGAAACTGGGTGCTCATGAGTTGGCCGAGGCGATAACTAAAGTCGCCAAGGACACCGAGCATGGCCCTGAAAAGTTGTTGCTGATTCAAAAGCTGTTGGAGCTCTACGGCCAAAAATTTGGAGGTGATGTGCGGAAGGCTGCCCTGCAGACGGGCGCAGACATCGCAGCTGAAGAGATTTTAGAGAAGCTTCCCTCGGGCGATAAAATGTTCGAGGCCAATCTCGACGCGGTGAAGCCTTCGGAAATTGCCAAGCGCACCGCGGCCACGCTCTTTCCCAAGACCGATGTCGGCGGCTTAGACCGGCTGGTTACTTACCTGAAGCCGACAATGGACCTCGCCGATGCGGTGGTGGCGCGGCTCAAGCCCGAAGACAAAAACGCCAAGGCGGCGGGCCTTTTCGGGACGTTCGTCAAGAACACGTTCTCGTTTGAGGGCAACCAGGGTCACCTTGAAGCCTCGGCGGTTAAAGAGCTGAAGCGTCGTTTTCCCGATGCAGAAGTAGCGCTGCTGTTGATGACGCCGAAGGAAAAGTTGGGTGGCTTAAGCCAAGGTGAGTTGAACATACAGGTCTCGCGAACCGACCCCGCGGTGACACTGCCCTTCAATTTGACCATGACGGAAGAAGGCATGCTTGAGCCGGTGGCCCGCGACCCCAATGTCGACAAGGCCAGTGGGCCAGCCATTGTCACCAACGGTAACAACGGGGAAGGGGCAGTTTTTCGTGGCAAGGCCTCGAAGCCAGGCTGGGTGGTGGTGTCTGTCGGAGGGAAGACCCACGAGGTAGCGACTGATTCCAAGGGCAAGTGGACCTTGTCGATGAAAGACATTGTCCCGACGCTCGACTTTTCGAAGCCTGTCGAAATAACCGTCGCTGAAAAAACGATGGAGATTTACAAGCTGGGGCAGAAGGCCGGTTTGCTCTACGGTCGTGGTCCCGAAGTCGCGGCCGAGAAAATGCGCGCGGCCGAGGGAAACACCCTGGGTGGCATTCTCGAGAAGACCGATTTCGACCCCAAGCGGGCGGTGGGCCGCATTAAGGCTGACGCCATTCTCAACGGGCATGCCGACAACGTGTCGATGTCGCTCTCTATCGACGCGGCCGATGCCAAGAGCAAGCGCACCATCGAGTTCCGCCGGCCGAACACCCTCACTCTTTATAAGGGCAAGTACCTTGATCAGGTTTTTTCAGGCCAGACGGAGGCCCAGCAATGGGAGCCCAAGTCTTTTGAAGACGGTGTTCTGAGAGCCGCTGGGTTCGACCCGGCCACGGGAATGACCGATGAAGCAATCGCCCTCACCAAAGAAGAGGTGCTCACGGAGTACAAGGGAGGCATTAAAAAGCTCAATGAGCTGCACCAACGTTTTGGAGGCATCAGGTCTCTCGAAGTGACGCCCTTGAAGGTGATGGTCGATCAAGCCGACGGCATCAGTTACTCCATGTCGGTCTTTCGCGTTGAAAATGGAAAAGACGCCATTTTCGTCGACTCGTTGGGCAAAGAATACAGGTCGTGGGACGACTACCTTGAAAACAACACCCTGCCGCCTGATTCATTGATGACTTACCCGTTGGGGGGCGAGCTCAACCTCGACAAAGAGGGCAACCCGCTCATCGCGACCAAGAACGCTCCGGCGACGATGGACACCTGGCAAGAGTACGCCATGTATTACGGCCAATATGCGATGACCGCGGCCGGTTTGGCGATGGGCTTGGCGATGCCCATCGGTTTTGGCGCGGTCGCGGCTGGCGTGTTGTCGCGTGAAGCGCTAGCCCTGCTGATGATGCGCATGATGAACGTGCAAGTTGGCATGGCGCTGCAGCAAGGGGCCATGGGGGGGTACATGGCGCACGACCGCTATCGTCACGGTCAAAGCCTCACCGCCATTTCAGACCCCGAAGTGCGGCAAATGTATTACCTCGGCATGTTCGGCCTCAGCGCGCCCGCCCTAAAGATGATGCAGCCCGCGATGAAGTCGTTAATTCTCAAGGAGCCTCTGTACAAAGGCACCAACATGGCGGGCCGCACCGCCGGAGCCGCGATGCTGTTCGCGGGTCAAACGGCAATGATAGCCGGCACGGTGGAAGATGGGGTGATGGCGTACCAAGACTGGGACCACATGTCCGAGTCGGACAAGGTGATGTTCTTCGGTAACCTGGGCATGCTCGGCGGCATGGTGGCGGTGGGTGGCGTGCGCGGCATGTTTGACCCGATGTTGCAACGGCATCAGTTCATGGCGTCGATGCGCATACCCGAGGCGATGGCCCGTAAGGCGGCGGCGGCGCACGCTGAGGTTTTGCAGACTGGCTCACCCAAGACGGCGTTCACGCAGTTTGAGAAAAAAGAGACCAAGCAGTACATCGCCCACATCGAAGGCATTGTTGCTACGGCCGAAGCACAAAATCGGCGCATGTTGTTTCGCGATGCCATGCCCAATTCGGTCAATGCGCAGCAGCTGGCGGATCTCAAATCGCTGCTCCACAAATTGCGGAACGAACTGCCGCTCTTCGAAAAAGATTGGCGTATTTTGAACAAAGATCTGTCGGCACCCAAACGGTTGGCGATGTTGAAGCCGCCTCCGTTGACGCTCGACAACAGCATTGGCGCGGCGCATGCCTATGCCAATGCGGGAAAGCCGGCCAAAGCACACACGGTGCTCAACAAGCCTGAGCGTGCGGCGGTGCTCAGCAAGATAAAAGAGACGCTGACACGGCCAGGCAATGAGACGCTGCCGCCTGAACTGCGTCAGCACCTCGAAGATGTCGACCGGCGCATTCGCGGTAACGAGGAGCTGAGCACGAACGACGTCGACCTCGTTTACAAACTGTCTCGCGCTCAAGATTACACCGACCTCCAAGAGCCGTTGGTGCATGCCCCGCGCAGCAACATCATGGGAGCTTTGCTCACCAAAGCCCACGAGTTGGGCCGCAATGGCGAAGCGCTGCCGAAGGTAAACGAGGTCTTCCCTGACCCAGCGGATCGGCAAATTTTATGGGAAGCCGTTTCTGCCCGCGTGACGGCAGAAGCAGATGGCAGCGCTCCTCCTGAATATTCAGGGTTCGTAAGTAACCACGAAGGGCATCAGGCGTTGAAGGGGTTGTTGTACCGCCTGCAACAGGGCGATGTGCAGTTTCATGAAACCGATATCGGGTTGCTGCGTACGTTGACCACCGGCATGTACCACGCGTCGGCTGAGCAACCGGCAGTGCTGGCCAGTCAAATGGTGTCGCCCGAGCACATGCAGCAGTTGTTAGGCGCTATGCAACGCGTGGAAGCCGCGGCCGCTCCTAAACCCAATGCGCCGGCGGGAGCCAAGCGAAGCCCATGGTACGAGCGTATCCGCACGCTGAGAGCCAAGGTGCAAGCCAAAGAGAAGCTCAATGCTGAAGAGCAAGCGTGGGTCGCGACGATCAGCTCGAACCGCATGGGCAAGGCGCAAAAGCTGGCCAACAAGCGCGGCATTTCGGCTGGCTTACCTGAAGGGTTGCAGGAAGTGCTCGCTACCGCCGTGTCAAAAAATCCCGGAAATCACCCGCGCGGCGTGACGGCGCTCTTTAATGGTGAGCAGCGTGCACACGTTGAGAAAATGCTGACGCAGTTCCGCGCTGAGACGCCTCAGACGCCGCAACAGCAAATGCACCAACAGATGTTGAAAGAGCTGCAAGATATTTTCGCGCGCGAGGGCATGCTCGAGAACCCGCAGATATCGCTGCTCAATGACGTGGTGCATTCTCGCAACTTGGCCGACCTGTCACAGAACATCGTGCGATCGGCAAGCGCCAGTTCATTGCGCCCACGAGGTACCCGCCCGGCCTATCAGGTGCCTACCCAGGGTGAGCCGGTCATGCCTCCTGCCCGCACGGAGCCAGTGACGCCTGCAAAAGAAGCCAAGGTGCCAGCGCGCGCGCCTCAAGATGACTTACCGATTTTCACCGATGGGCCTGACCGCATCATCCGGGCGGGTGGAGGAACAGAAACGCGCCGGCCACTGGGTCGTGGTGCTGCCGTGGTTCCGCCGAAGAAAAACGGGGTCAAAGTAACTGGCTTCACTGGCGCTGAGGTGGAAGCCATAAATGCTCAGTTTAAGAGTTTGATTGATGCCGCACGGGCTGGAAACTCAATCAATATCGACGAGCGCAACCTGCTGAAGGGCCTGCAAAATAAATTTAATACGAAGCAGCAATTCACCACGGGCGAACTCGAGCGGCTAAGAGAGTTCTTCCCCAATGTCGACGCCTCGCGCTTCAATATGGCGCGAGTCACCAAAAAAACGCAGCGTTGAGCAAGGTTGCGATTTTTTACTGTTTCGAAAAGTCACGGCTAACGTGAATGTCGACCGCCTGCGTGAAGCGCGAAATTCAGACTGCTACCAATGAAAGCATTATTCCTCGGGTATTCAGGCTGCAGCACCTGCAAAAAAGCGCAGAAATGGCTGCGCGAGCACGGCGTCGATTTCGAAGACCGGGCGATTGTCGAAGCGCCTCCGACATTGGCTGAATTGAAGAAGTGGATTTCGCAGAGCGGCTTGCCGATTCAGAAGTGGCTCAACACCAGTGGCCAGTCGTACCGCGCGCTGGGCAAAGAAAAAATTCAGGCGGCGAGCGAAGCCACCTTGCGCGAGTGGCTGTCGAAAGACGGCAAGTTGGTGAAGCGCCCGGTGCTGGTGCACGGCGACGCGGTGCTGGTCGGCTTCGACGAAGCAAAGTACCGCGCGCTGTTGGCTTGAGTGAAGGCTGGCTCAAATGAGACCAGCCGAGCCGAAGTGCGGAGCGTGAGTGCCGTCTTGCTGCAGGTATGTGAAGCCACGCACACCTAATGTGCGCCGTTTCACAAACCTCGCCGAAAGACCGAAGCAATTCGCATATCGATGGCCGAACGAAGCCTCGACACCCACGCCCCGGCAGGTCCTCAAGGCCGCCGTTCCTCCTCAATAATTTTTGCTCTGGTAGCTGCGGTAGAGCTTGCGCTTGCCGGCGGTGACTCCGGTGCCAATGGCGTTGAGGGAGTTTTTTGTTTCGGTCTGCGAAGTCGCGCTCTGGCTCGTTTGCACCGGTAAAGCCGCTTCGTTCTCGCTCACCAGCTCTTTCACGGCTTGGGCCACCGGCTTCGTCGTGGGCTTCAAATCAAGCGCCGACGCATCGAGGTACGCGGCGTCGAGCAACTGCGCGCGGTATTCTGAGAACATGCCCGGGTCATCGAAGACGTCGATTGAAAGAATGTTGCCGTTGACCGCGGTCATCAAACCCACCATCGACTTCGCCTGCGGGTGCGCCTGCATCTGCGCGCCGATGTGTTCGCGGTACGGTTTCATTGCTTCTTCGCCTTGCTTGCCGGTGGCGACGGCGCGGTAGGTGCCGGTGCTGCTCGAGGCTTTGAGCGCGGCTATTTTTTTCGCCACGTGGTTCCACACGCCTGACTGGTCTTTCTCATAGCGGGCGAGGCGACGTAATTTGCCCTCGGCGAAACCTCCGGTGCCAGCGAAGGCGGCCTGACCGTTCCATCGGCCGTGCTCTACACAGAACACAGAGACGACGCGGGCGCTGTTGGCCTCGACGACCGTGTCGGTGCTGGTGACGCGGTCTTGTTTGCCGCCGAGCACGATTTCGCCGCTCAGCAACAACAGCGGCTGGGCAGAAGTGTTCTTCACCCGCAGGCGGTTGACGTCACCGCCGTTGGGCATTTCGCTGACGGTGACCACGCCGGTGGCGACGCCTTGTTTCAACGACAGGTACTTGCCCGAAGGCACTGCCGCCCGCTCGGTTTGTACCAACGGGTACACACTGAGCGCGCCGTGGCTCAAAGGCTCAAGCACGGTGATGCCAGGTTCAAGCTCGAAGGGCGCGGCGAATGCGCCGCTTGGTACCAGAGCCAATGTTGCGAAAAGAAGCGTGCGGCGGGTCAACATGTGAAGTTCCTCCGTGGGGGTGGAACCTCTGCAACGTACGCGCTGTTCGATGGTTTTAAGCGGCGTGGAGCTGCTCGTTTTTTTTTCGAAGGTGCAAGTCAAAGCAACCGCGAGGCGATGCGTGTGTCGACACCGTGAAGCTTCACGCGCTTGTGGCGACCGCTGGCGCCGTCGAGCAGCGTCACTTGCCCGCGTTTGAGGCCCAAATGCCCAGCCAGAAACAAGAGCAGCTCATCGTTGGCTTCACCGTCGACTGGCGGCGCCGCGAGCTGAATTTTCAGCCGGCCGCCGTGCTCACCGGCCACGCGGGTGCGTGATGCCCGTGGTTGTGCCCAGATCAACAGCTCGACGCCGTCAGGAGTTGCTATTAGCCAAGGTTTCACCAACGCCCTCGTGCATTGGTTTTTGCACTAAATCAATTCAACACAGAAATTTCGGGCACTTGAGTGCAGTGCTACGGTGCGCCACAGGCGTTCATGTCGATAGAAAATGAACAAGCTGCCAGTAAGGCCAAAACGGCCGGGCCCGAGCTTCGCTTGCTCGACCGCCGCGCGTTTGTCGGCTTTCCGCCACTCACGTTGACGCCGGGCATTAACATCACCGACTTCGCCCTGCAGATTCCCGATGTCACGTTTCCCCTGAACATTTCGGGCGGCGCCACCAAGTACCAAAAGAAAAAGCTCGATTTCGGCTATCTCGAAGTGCACGTCGACGCCGAAGTCATCGCGCGCAAAGTCTCTGAGCTGTCGGCCAAGCTCGCTGATTTGGAAGACTTGAAGCTGCACTTTCGCCCCGGTTACATCGAGGGGCAAGCGCGGCTGCGGGCGGTTGAGCGCGCGCCGTTCACTTTCAAGGTGGCGTTCGACGGCGAGGGCGACAAACTCGCGGTCTACGTCTACGACGTTCGTTTCTACGCCTTTTCGCCCACGCCCGCTTCACGCCTGCCCGCGATGATGGCGGTCACCCTGAATGACTTGAATATTCTGCCCAGCGTCGAGCGGCGGGGCGCCAATGGTTTCACCACCCGCGTGCTGCAAGAGCTGGTGGAGCAAGCTGCCGTCGGCCGCGGTTACAAAATGCCGTCGTTAGACCAGGCTCGCCTCGCCGAAGCGCAGGTGTCGAGCAAGGGTTTGAAGTTGCGTTTCGCCGCGGGTGGGCTGCCGCCTCCGGCCATTCCCGATGAAGATTTATTGCTCACCCTCGAAGGCGCGCGCGCGTTCGCCGATGCTGAAGAGCTGCTCGCTGAAGGCAAGTTGCGTGAGGCCCGCGAAGCGTATTTGAAGTTGGGCGACGCCACCGAAGCGCACCCCTTTGCGACTGAACGCTTACTCACGTTGCTCGTCGCCGACGTGCAAGCACATGAATTGGTGCTGGACATTGCCGCTTCGCTTCAGCGCCGCCGCGACCGCAGTGCCACCGCGTTGTGGGCTGACGCCGTGGTGCGTGAACGCCGCGGAGAAAACGCACGGGCCGCCGAGCGTTACTTGGGCCTGTCGCAACTGGCGCGCAAAAACCAAGAAGAGGCGGGCGCGTTCTTCGCTGCTGAAGCCGCCGCGCGCGCAGGCAGAGATCACGCACCGCAAATGGCGGTCAAAGCGCTGCACGAGCTGCTCGGCATCAAGCCTGACCACTTGCCTTCGCTCAAAGCGTTGGCCCGTGCGTCTGACCAAGCCAAAGACCGTGCCGGAGCCATTCGCGCGTACCGCCGCCTCGCCGCGCTCGCCCGTGACGCTGCCGACGCCGCTGACGCGCACGTGCAATTGGCGCGGTTGTGCGCGCAGACCGAAGACGATTTGGCGGGCGCGCGGCTGCACTGTGAAGCGGCGTTGCGGCTGGCGCCTGACCACCCCGATGCGCTGCTCCAATTGGGAGAGCTCTGTTTCAGAGGCGGCGAGCACCTGCGCGCTATCAAAGCGTTAGACCGCTTGCGCGAAGTGGCATTGGGCCGTCACGAAGTCGACCGCATCGGCCGCGCCAATTTGCTCGCTGGCCAAGTGTGGGAAAAAGGCCTCACCCAAATGGAGAACGCGCTGCTTCGTTACCGCGAAGCCGTCTCGTTGCTCCCTGGCGAGCCCGAGCCTTTGTATTTCACCGCGCGCGTGGCCGAGCAGTTGGGCCGCCTGCAAGAATCTGTCGCGGGGTACCAGCAGACGATTGAGTTGGCGGGGCCGGCTCCGCGCACCGACGCCATTCGTCAGGCCGCGCACCAGTCGCACCATGCGTTGGCGAGGCTCTTCAAAAGCAAGTTGGGTGAGCCGGCCCGCGCGCGAGACCATTTAGAAGCAGCGCTGACGTTAGACGCCACCGACCTCACCGCGCTCGACGAGTTGTTGCCTTTCTTTCGCGCCAATGGCCGCGCCGCCGAGTTGGCTGATGCGTGCGAAAAAGCAGCGGCGGTCATCGACGACCCGACGCGGCGCTCGGCGCTCTGGGCCGAAGCGGGCGAGCTGTACCGCGGGCGCTTGGGTCAGCCCGAAAAAGCCGAACGGCTGCTGCTCCAGGCGTTGGAGGCCGACGGCCGCAACCGCTTGGCGCTCGAAGGCATGTTGGCGCTCGCCGAGAGCCGCCGCGACGGTGGCCAATTGTGCCGCTGCTTGAAGTCGCTCGCCGAAATCACGCCCGAGCCGAAAGATAAGGTGCGTTACCTGCGCCGACTGGCGGTGGCGGCGCGCGACTTGGCCTTCGATTTGGACTTGGCGGTTTACGCCTATCTCGAAGTGCTCAAAGTCGAAGTCGATGACTTGCCGGTGTTGGGCGAGCTGTGCGGTTTGCAGCGCCGCCGTGCCGATATGGCTGGCTTGGCGTGGGCGTTGGAGCGCCGCGCCCAGGTGGCCGAAAACCTGGGCGACAAACGTTTGGCGGCGGCGTGCTTTCGCGAATTGGCGCAAGTGTTGGAAGTACGCTTGGGCCGCGCGGGTGAAGCGTTGGTGGCGTTGGAAAAAGCGGCGCGTCTTTTCGCCGACATCAATTCGCTCACCGACTTGGCGGCGCTCTCGCTGCGTTGCGAGCGGCCGCTCAATGCGCGCAAAGCGTTGGAAGAAGTGCTGGCGATGTTGCCGCGGCATGCTGCTCCCGAGCGGGTGGCCGAAATTCGCGCTCGCTTGGGCAAAGCCTGTGACTTGCTCGGCGACCGCGATGCCGCGCGCGAAAACTATGCGCTGGCTTTTCCCCTGCGGCGGCTCGACGACGAGCTCGCCGGCCGGCTGGAGTCGCTCTATGCCGACGGCGGCTTTACCCGCGAGCTGACCGATTTGTGGGCTTCGCGCGCGCAAGCGTTGCAGCAGGCGGGCCGTCACGCTGACGCCGCGCCGCTCTTCTTCAAGAGTGCGCAAGCCCTGCTCAAAACGGGTGACACGTCGGGTGCGATTTTGCGCCTCAACGCCGCGTTGGAAGCGGCGCCTCACGGCGAGCACGCCGGCGAAACGTTGGAGGCGATGGCCGAGCTCGAGCTCAAGCGCGGCGAGCGGTTAGAAGCGGCCAAGCTCCTCGCCCGTCGCGCCGGCCTTTCTGCCGAAGCCCGCGTCGCCGCCCGCTACTTGTTGCGTGCCGCGCGCTTGGCGCAAGACACCGCGCGCGAAGACAATTATTTGAGCCAAGCGCTCGACAAAGACCCGCTCTTCATTCCCGCTCGGCTGCGCCGCGTCGACTTGCGGTTAGAGACCGACGCGAAAGGCGCGCTGGCCGACTTGGAAGCCATTCTTCAGGCTGACCCCAACGACCCTGACACGCAAGAGGCCGAGCTCGACCGTTTGGTGCTCACGCGCAAGGCGGGGTTGGCGGCCCTGCGCGCCAGCCATTACGACACCGCGCGCCGTCATTTGAGTTGGTACGTCGCGCACCGGCCCGACGACTTAGATGCGTCTTTGCAGTTGGCTGACCTGCACCGGCGCGCTGGAGCAGGCGAGCCGCTGGTCGATTTGCTCGGCGAATTGTGGCCGCGCTTGTCAGGCGAAGCGCGCAGCAAGGCCCGCCGCGAGTACACCGAAGGCACGTTGACGCTCGGCCGCACGGGCGCCGCCATTGAAGGGTTGCGTAGCATTCTGCGCGACACGCCCAGCGACACCTGGGCCGCGGGCAAGCTGTTGCTGCTGTTACCGCTCGATGACGACACCCGTGGCGAGCGGTTAGACCTGCTCACCCAGCTCATCGACGCCGCGCAGGCTGACGAGAAGGCTGAATTGCTGGCCCGTCGCGCTGAGCTTTACCGGCTCTCTGACAACATGGTGGCCGCGCGTGCCGATTTGGTTGAAGCCGCGTCGCTCTCGAGTCGCCCGGTGCCGCTGCTCCGCTTGCTGGCCGAAACGGCGCGTCAAGCGAAAGACGACAGCGCCGAGCTCGCCGCGTGGAAGTTGGCCATTTCGCGTGCCCGCAATGACGGGCCGTTGCTCAAAGACGCCGCCGAGCGCCTGTTGGCGATTGCCCGTTCACGCTACCAGGCTGAAGACATGCGCCACGCCCAAGAGGCGTACCGCGCGATGGTCGACTTGCCGCTCGCCCCTGAAGAGCGCTTCGAAGCCTTCATGGGCCTGGCTGATACCGCGCGTGCCTTGCGTGACGGGCCGGGCGCCGAGAGTGCGTTGCTCGAAGCGTCGAAGCAAGGGTCGGCTCCGAAGCGGGTCGAAGCGCTGCTTTCGCGCGCGCAGTTGCTCGAAGAGCGCGGCGCCCGTGCAGAAGCGGTGCAGAGCTTCGAAGCGGCGTTGGCGCTCGCCCCACGGCATGGCGCGGCGACCGAAGGCTTGAAGCGCAACTTGTTGGCAGTGGGTGATTTCGGCGGTTTGGCCGAAGTGCTCGCCGCGCAGGCCGCGCAAATGCCCAAGGCCGAGGCGGCGCCGCTCTACCGGCAGTTGGCGGGGCTGTACCTTGACCAGCTCTCACAGCAAGGCCCGGGTGAAGCTGCGCTGCGCCGCGTGGTGCAGTTCGATGCTCAAGATGTCGAGTCTCGCCGCCGTCTGGCGCTGCTGGTGGCTGAGCGCGGTGAGACCGAAGAAGCCACCACGCTGCTTGAAGAAGCGGCTGAACTGCTCGCGCCCCATGAAGCGGCCGAAGCGTTGCGCGAAGGCGTGGCGCTGGCCCGTGAACAAGGTGACGTGGCCCGGGCACTGCGGTTGGCGCGCAAAGCCCACGCGAAAGACGCGGCGCGGGGCGACGAGCTCGTCGACTTGGCCGACTTGCTCTATGTGCATGGCGCGCTTAACGAAGCGTTGCCGCTGCAGCAAGCGGTGTGCGCCGAGCTTTCATTCGAAGACAACCCCGAAGCCGCCGAAGCCGCGCTGTTGCGTTTGGCTGACTTGGCCGAAGCGCTCAATGACAACACGCTGGCCGAAAAGTCGCTGCGCCGTCTGCACAAAGAACGCCCGCTCAACCGGGCCGCGGTGGAGCGGTTGGCTTCGCTGATTGAAGAAGCGTCTCCACGCGAGGCGTTGGGGTTGCTGTCAGACTACGGCCTGTCGTTGTCTGCGTCGCCGCGCACGCAAGAGTTGTTGGTGTCGTTGGCGCGCCGGGCGTACATGCAGGTGGCCGACGTCGAGCTGGCGTCGACGCTGTGGTCGAAGGCCATCGCCGGAGCACCGGAAGACGTCTCGCTGCGTGAAGAGCGCGCGCAACTGCTGCGTGACGCGGGCCGCCCGGGCGAGCTCATCAACGCGCTGCTCGACATTGCGCAGACCCGGCTGACGAAGGGCGACGTCGAGGGCGCGCTCAAGGCTTACGAAGAAGAAGCGGTGCTCGCCGAGAGCTTAAGCCGCACCGACGACGCGCTGCGTACCGTCATCGCCATGGCCGAGCTGTGCGAAGACGAAGGCATGGTGTCTGAAAGCGCGATGCACTGGCGCCATGCGGCCGAGCTGCACCGCGACGCCAAGCTCGACCTCGACGCCGCCAACGACGCGCTGGAAAAGAGCTGGGAGCTGGAGCACCAACTCGACACTGCGCGCATGGGCGTGGCATTGGCGCAGCGGCGCAGCAACCGCGAAGGCGAAATCGACTGGCTCGAGCGCACCTTAGAAGGCGTGGGCGGCCCGCAAGACCGTGCGGTGGCTTTCTACCAATTGGCCCGGTTGCACTTGGGCCTCTCGGCCGAGGGCCAGACATACGAGCACGCGCCGTTGTGGGCGCCTGACCAGGCTGAAGCTGCGCTGCGCCAGGCGTTGCAGTGGGTGCCGCATTTCACTGACGCCGAAGTGCTGCTGCTGTGGTTGCTCGAGCGCACTGACCGCATTGTCGAAGTGGCGGCGTACTTCGAAGACGCGGCGATGCGTGCGCCCACGCCGGCTGAAAAAGCGCAGCTGCTCCTCAAAGCCGCCGCGCTTTACAAAGACCGGGCGCAAAAGCCGCATGAAGCGGCAGCGGCGCTCTTGGCGGCCCGGGCGGCGCGGCCCGATGACGACACGCTCACCGCCACCGTGGCCGATTTGCTTTACGACTTGGGCCGGCCCAACGACGCGGCCGATTTCGACGCCATTCTATTAGAGAAGAACCCGCTTCACGCTTCTTACGCACGCCACCTCAAGCACCTGGTGCACACCGGCGACGTGCAGGGCCAAGCGGCGCTGCTGTCGAGCCGGGCCCAGAAGTTAGAAGGCGCCGAAGCGGCTGACACCTGGCTCGCCGCGGCGCAGGCTTTTCGCAAGTCGGGCGCCATTGAGCGCGCGTCGATTTGTGAAGACCAGGCCTTCGAGGCGCACCCGCAACATGCACAGGCGTTTGCGCTGCTGCTCGAGCGTGCCGGCAAAGACGTGCGTCGCCAGGCCGAGCTGCGGTTGCGGCGGGCCCAAGCGGTGCCCGAAGAGCGCGAAGCATTGCTGCGGCAACGCGCGCAGCTGCTTTCGGCCGCGCAAGAAGCGTTGCTCGCCGCCGAAGCGTGGGAAGCACTGCTCGCCGTCACACCCGATGACCGCGAGGCGTTGGAAACGCGCGCTGAGTTGGCCGCGCAAGCGGGTGGGGCGAAGGCCGCGCAACCGTGGGACCGCCGTTTGTTGCAAGTCGCGAAAGACATGCTCGCGCCCGAGCTGCGCCGTCGGCTGCACATGCGGCTTGGCCACGCGGCGTTGGAGTCTTCAGCGTACCGCGACGCGGTTGATTCGTTCGAAGCGGCGTACGGGCTCGACGCCGAGGGGCCGGTGGGCCGCGAGGCGCTCTCGCTGTTGTCTGAAGCGTACGCGCGCCTTCAAGACACCGACGGGCTGTATTCTACCACCGTGCGGTTGGCGCAGCGCTCGAGCGGGCAAGAAGCTGAAGCGTTGTACCGGCGCGCCGTCGGCCTCTTCGACGAGCCGCAACGCGCCGTCGACGCGTTGGTGCCGCTGCTCAAGCTGCGCCCCGGTGATGAAGCGCTGTACGCCAAGGGGCAAGCCGCCTTCGCCGCGCTGGGCCGGTTTGGAGAATTGCTCGGGCTGCACGAGCGTTATGCCCACGCCGCGGGTGCCGCGCGAGGTGCCGAAGCGTTGCTCCAAGCCGCCGACGTGGCGCAGAGCGAGCTGGGCGACGACGACAAGGCCCAAGAGCTGCGGCGTGAAGCGGCGGTGTTAGACCCGAAAAACCCCATCGCGCTCAAGGCGGTGGTCGACGAGCACCGCCGCAAAGGTGACGAATTGGCGTTGCTCGAGGTGCTCAAACAATGGGTCGAGGTGTTGGTTGACCCTCAGGGCAAGGCCGAAGCGCGGCTCGAAATGGCGGCGTTGCATGAGAAGCGCGGCAACGACGCGGCGGCGCGGTTGGCGTACCAGGCGGTGGCCGCGGGTGGGGCGAGCTCGAGCGGCTACGCGGCGGCGCTCGAAGCGTTAGAGCGCATCGCCACCAAGTCAGAAGACCCTGGTGAATTGGCTTCAGCCCTCATTGCGCGCGCTGACCTTTTCGACGGCCAAGCCAAGGCTGACTTGCTGCTCCGTGCTGCTGCGAGCTTGCAGAAGACGGGCGACCTGCGCGCCGCAGTGCAGACCGTGCAACAGAGCTTGGCGGCCCGGGCCAGCGAAGAAGCGTTCTTGCTGTCAGCTGCGCTCCACCGCCAGCTGGGCGAGCCGGCCGCCGCGGCAGGCGCGTTGGTGCAAGCGGCGTTCGGCGTCAAAGGCCAACGTAAAGCCAGCGTGATGTTGGAAGCGGTGCAAGCATGGGAAGAAGCGGGCCAAGTCGAGGAGGCCCGCGAGTTGCTGACGCGTTTGCTCGACGAGATGCCCAAGGCGCTGGCCGCGCGTGAAGCGGCGCAGTGGTACCTGCGCTTCGGAGCGGCGGGCAAGGCGGCACAGCTTGGCTTCAAGCCCGCGATGGACGCCGGCGCCATTGACGAAGCGCTTGCGCTGGCCCGGGCGGCCAATGAAGAGGCCTGGGTCGACGAAGCGCTGTGGGCCAAGGCCACCGCCGAGCCGAAGAGCGCTTCGCAGTTGGTGTCGCGGCTCACTGAACGTAACGACGAAGCCGGCTTGATGAAGTTGGCCGGGCTGCTCGAAAAGCGCGGCGCTCCGCGTGAGGCCGAAGCGTTGTGGCGCGAGCTGTTCTTCGCGCGTCACCAAGCGGGTGCGCTAGAAGCGCTGGTGCGCCTGGGCAGCTTGGGTGCGGTGGCGCAGGCTGCGGTCGACGCGCCCGAAGCCTGGGTGTTGGAGCAGCTGTTGCCTTACGCCGAGTCTCTCGCCGAGCAGGCGCGCGAAGCGTTGTGGTTGGCCGCCGCGCACGCTTTGCCCGCTCGCCGCCAAGGCATTTGGGTGTCGCTGGCGCAGTTGCAGCAAGCCGCGCAACGCTACGAAGAAGCGATTGCCACGTTGGGCCAAGTGGTGGCTGACGAGACCGACGCCAAGGCCCGCGCCGCGCTGCAGTTGGAGCGCGCCGAGCTTTTGCGCCATTCGCTGAACAAGCCGCAAGCCGCGGTAGAGCTCTACGAAAAAACACTCATCGACGACGCGCAGTCGGTTGCCGCGGTACGCGCGCTGGCTGAATTGACGCAAGGCCAAGCCCCGGAACGTTTTGTGGGCTGGGTTGAACGTCTCGAAGCGCTCGCGGGCGTCAAGGCGATTGAGCCGTTTCGCCTGGCGCGTGCCGATGCCTACGAAGCGCTGGGCCGGTTGCGCGATGCGTACCGTGTTTTGGCCGAGCTGCCCGAGCTGCCCGAGCTGATTCGCCGCCGCGCGCGTTTGGCCGAAGAACTGGGTCTGCTCGGAGAATCGCTCACCTTGCGTGAGCGGGTGGCCGAAACCCACAGCGAGCGCGACGTCATTCTCACCGGTTACCTCAAGTCAGACTTGGTGCCTTTCGCGGTGCGCTTGGGCACCCGCATGCTCGACGAGGGAGCGCTCACCGGCACCTCGCTCCGTCTCTTGGCCGAGCGCTTGGCCCCCACCGCCCAAGGCGCCGAGCTGGCGTGCCGGGTGTGGCTCGACTTACTCGCCGAGCAGCCCCACGACGCCGACGGGTGGACCCTTTTTGCCGAAGCGTTGCGTTTGTGCCAACGCACGGTCGACGCGGTGTTGGCCGACGGCTTTGGCGCGGCGTTGACGGCCAGCGACTTGCCTGCTCCGCAAGTGAAGCTGAACCACCTCAAGTTGACGCCGGGCCTGAAGTTCCCTGCGTTGCCTGAAGGTTTGGTGAAGCTCGACGAGCAGACGATGCCGCGGTTGCACGGCGCGCTGAGCGACGCACTGGCCGGTTTGGGTGCGCAGAAAGTCAGCGTGCTGCTCGACGCCAAAGGTGGCATTGAGGCGTGGCAAGGTGGCAGCAGGGTTTTGGTGCTGGGTGTCGGCGCGTTGACGGTGTTCGGCGCACAAGAGCTGACGTACCTGGCCGCTTTGGCCTTGGCCATGGGTGAAGACGGTCGGCGCTACGCAGAAACCGGCGTGGCGGCGCACTTGGCGGCGAGCGCGGTGACGGCGTTCGATGCTTACCCTGCGTCATTGGCGGCTTGCCGGGTGATTTCATTTCTCGATTCTCAGGCCCGTCAGAAGGCCGGTACCGCTGTCAACGCAGTTCAAGTTCTTGGCCAGAGCGAAGCCTTCGTGGCGATTGCCAAGCGCGCGCTCGAGCGGCTGCGTAAAAAATGACCGTGCGTTGGTGCAAAGGCAGTGGCGTCGTTCTCTTTTCGGCGGTGGCCGTGGTGGCGTGCAACCCCACCCAGCTGCCGGGCGACGAAGAAATGGGCAAAGTGGCCTTTCACGCCGAACCCTACGAAGTGACGTGCGAGCTGGCCGAGCTCTCGAGGGCGCCCTTCGATTTTGAAGCCACGCTGACGCACAACAAAGGCACCGACGAAGCCTGGGTGAC
Source organism: Myxococcaceae bacterium (assembly GCA_019694575.1). Lineage (GTDB taxonomy): Bacteria > Myxococcota > Myxococcia > Myxococcales > Myxococcaceae > JAIBBR01. The sequence goes on along the minus strand of JAIBBR010000026.1, from coordinate 23,287 downwards.
GTTGAATGGTTTTTCGCGGCCCGCGACATTTGACGGGCAAGTGCTGACGTCGGTGCAGAGCGCGACGCGTTTCTTTCAACAATGCGAAGCGTGCTCGCAGTTGGTGGTCGAAGAGACCCTGGTGATGTCGCTGCTCAGCAAGAGCCAAACTGACGCGGCGGGAGGTGATTGCCCAGCCAACCCGCTCGATGGCGGCGTCGCCGTGCCCACCGGTGAAGGCGGCATCACGGCTCCCGGCACCACTTCAGTCGGCGGTTTCGACATGCTGCGCGCGTGCGGTGAAGTCATTGACGTGGTGAAGGCCGGCCCCGACGCGGGTGAAGACCCCCACTGCACCGCGTGCGTGGGGTGCCAAATGCGCTCGGTGCTGAAGGGAGCGCGGCAGTGAAAAAAGCAGTGGTGTTGCTTTCAGGCGGGCTCGATTCAACCACCTGCTTGGCAATGGCGCAGGCCCAAGGCTTCGAATGCGTATGCCTGGTGGTGTCGTACGGACAACGGCATGCCGTTGAAGTTGCCCAGGCGCAAACGGTGGCCAAGCTGCGCGGCGTCACCGACGTGCGGGTGGTGCAATTGTCACTGCGCGAAGTGGGAGGCTCGGCGCTCACCGCCGACATCGCGGTGCCGAAAGACCGGCCCGCAAGCGACATGGCGCACGGCATACCGGTAACGTACGTGCCCGCGCGCAACACGCTTTTTCTGTCGCTGGCGTTGGGCTTGGCCGAAGTGGTGGGGGCGCTCGACATTTTCATCGGCGTCAACGCAGTCGACTACAGCGGTTACCCCGACTGCCGGCCTGAATTCATTCGCGCTTTCGAAACGTTGGCGGTGCTCGCGACGAAAGCGGGAGTCGAGGGCAGCCGCTTTAAAATTCATGCTCCGTTGAGCGCGCTTACCAAAGCCGACATCATCAAAGCGGGGTTGAAGCTGGGCGTGGACTACGCGTCTACCCACTCGTGTTACGACCCGGTGAATGGCAAGGCGTGCCGGCGGTGCGACAGTTGCTTGCTGCGCGCGAAGGGCTTTGCCGAAGCCGGGGTCGCCGACCCGACGCAATACGCGTGAGAGAGCAGAGGTAAGGCGATGCTGGTGGGAATGCTCACGGTGATGTTGGCGGCGGGCCCTAAAGCGCAGTTGGTTGAAGTGCGCACGGTGATTCCTGATTTGGTCGTCGACATGCGCTACGCGACAGACGACAACTTTCTGCAAACCAAGCTGTACCCTGCGTCGGCGCGTTGTTTGTTGCTCGATACCGCCGCGCAGAAGTTGAAGGCCGTGGCCGACGCGTTGAAGCCGCAGGGTTTTCGCTTGAAGGTTTACGACTGCTACCGCCCCTTGAGCGTGCAGAAAGCGCTGTGGAAGCGTTTTCCTAAACCGGGCTACGTGGCTGACCCGAAATATGGCTCGCACCACAACCGGGGCGCGGCGGTCGACTTGACGCTGGTGACGATAGACGGGGCAGAAGTCGAAATGCCCACGCCTTTCGATACGTTTTCGAAAGCGGCGCACCATTCGTACCGCGGAGGCTCACTCGCTTCGCAAGGCCACCGCGACACGCTGCGCCGCGCGATGGAGGCGGTGGGTTTCAAAATCAACCGCATGGAATGGTGGCATTACGAATTGCCTGACGCAGGCAAGTACCCCGTGCGTGACGAGCCATTTTGAGGTGGGGTGTTGCGCGCAGCTACGGCGTGAAGCGGTAGACCCAAGTGTTTCCCAAGGCCCGCCTGATGTTTTCGGCCGCTGCTGATGTCAGCTCTTTCTCTACCGCAAAGACCGTACTGACAAAGGGGCTCCCCTGCAGATTGAGCAGCGCCCGTTCTTCGCTCGACATTTTCAGTATTCGACTGGGAATTCGGGGGTGGGTGAGGTCCATGAAGTCGAAGGCCGCGTTTTTCCCGGCGGGGTTTTTGAGCAATTCGTCGAAGTGCCGGAAGACCAGCACCGGCCGCACTGGGTAGTTGTCCTCGGTCCAAATTTTGGGCGCGTCTTTGCGGCGAAAATACTCATAGAGCCCTTCGCCTGGCTTGGGTTCGGGTACTTCTGCGCCTTGTTGTCGCAATTGAGTGACTGTTTGCTTGAGCACTTGGGTGTGTTTGTCATCACCAGGCTTCAAGGTTCGTGTGTCAATTTCGACAGCTCGGTATCGGGTAACCGAAGGCTTTTGGGGAATGGCTTTGGGTATCGCTTCGGTGAGTGTCTTGATGCCGCCGTCAACGACGAAAGCTGGCTCAAAGTTCAACGTGTGTTCTACACCGTGAAGATTCGCGACCGACTGTACCTCGAACGGCGCACCGGGCAACCGAACCACGTAGTCGAGCGACGAAGGGGCGCTTTCGAGGGCGCGGCTCTTTGGCACTTGAAATGGCCGCGGCAGCGCTGAGCTCTTCGCCTTGGGCGTGAAAGTGCCTGTTGGGTAATTCGTTGTCTTAACGGTGAAGACCTTGGCCGGGGTCGCCAAGCGCGTTTGCTGGGTGGTGACAACGCTCGGGCGGGTCTGCGTCTTTGGAGTGGCTCGCCTTTGCTTCGAGCCCGGTAATCGCATTCCCGCCATGGTTCAACTCCTCGTAGTGGTGCTTGCACTTATAATCGATCAAGCAGTCAACGGCAGATTCCACCTGGAGTAACTCGCTGTGCTTTCTTAAGAAATTCAGCGCCGCTCCAGAATCATGTAGTCGTACGGCTCGACGGTGAGCTCCACCTCGTCGCCCTTCACCGCCAGCTTTGGCCGGCGCGCGCTGCCGGTGATTTCACGGTACAAAATATCTTCGAGCGATTTTCCGCTCACCGACTTCCACCCCAGCTTGCGCTTTAATTCCGAGAGCGAGAGCTTCACCTTCTTCGTCTTGCCCGACAGGTTCATCACCCACAGGTGCGGCGAATCGTCACCGGCCACAGACGTGCGCGCCAAAGTAAGCACGCTCTCATCAGCGTTGTGAATTTCAGCCACCGCGTCGCTGCGAATCGACGGCCGCGATTGGGCCAGCTTGTTGAGCGCCCGCACCAGCGCAAAGGGCTCGTACCCACTCTCGCGCGCTTGCTTCAACTTGTCGCGGCTCACATTGCCACGTGCCAAATCACGCGAGTCGAGCGCGGCTTCATCACTCACTGGCCGGCCGAACTGTTCGCCGATTTTTTGGCGCAGTGTTTTCATTTGCAACATGAAGGCGGGGTCATTGGTCGCGCCTTCCAACGCGCCGTAGTAGCTGAACGTCGCTCCGGGGAACGCCCGCTTCAGCATTTCAGACAGGGCGATGCGCTTGGGGTTGCCTTGCAGCGCGTCTGTCTTGCGGCCACCCGCTCCGCGCCCGTTGAAGGGCAAAAGCCCCGCGTCCCACAGGCGCTGCTCGGTCTTGGCGCGGTTGGTGTACTCGCTGGTGATGATTTCGTCGTGGTGGTCCATGAAGCGTAAGAGCTGTTTCTCACGCGGGTTCAACTTCAACGCGTTGAGCTCGCGCTCATGCTTCAGCACCGGGCCTTTGCGCTCGTCGAGCATTGACTCCCAAAAGGCACGGTGGCTGTCGAAGTCGAGCAAGGCATCGGCCATGGTGGTGGTGGTGCGCCCGCTCGGGCCTTCGATGCGCTCGCCGTAATAAGACGACGCTTCTTTAATCGCCGACGCCACCTCGGGTATCAACATCGCCTTGGGTGACACGTGCATGAGAAAAAATTTGTAATTCTCTTGCAGCGCCAGGTGTGAATCGAGCTTCGACAAGTCGATTTTCTGGCCCGCTTCGGCGAGCTGAAAACCCCAGTGCGGCGCCGCGTCGGCGCGAAAGACGCTCGCACCTTTATTCACACCGTCAGTCAGAAAGCCGTACATCATGCGCTGCACTTCGGTCGAGCGGTGGTTGAGCGACGGCTGAAAGTCGTAAAACCAGTGGTAGGTGGGAACAATTTCTTTCAACGCGCCATCGACTTCGACGTACTGGTAGCGCGTGTCCCAGCTCTCGTGCATGCGCCATTGCCGCAGTGCTTCGAGGTCGCTGGTGCCTTTCTCTTTTTTGAACGGCGCCAACTGCTTTTGCACTTGCGACAACTTCACCACTGAAGCGCTCGACACCTTCGCCGCTTCGGCCGCGTCCCGCACGGGAATGTAGTCGACGCGAAAGTTTGAATGGGTGGCGTGGCCAAAAATCAACCAGGCGCTCATGGTGCCCATGCCCTCGGGCTGCAAGAGCACCCGTGGCCCGTCGGTGTTCTCGTACCCCACCACTTTTGTTTTCGGAGGCAGCACGTTGAAGTACTTGCGCGCCTCTTTGTCGCCGCTGAGCATGGCTTGAAATTGCGCGTGCTGCTCCGACACGTGGCCGCCCAAGAAGTCGAGCATCAACAGCGGCGCTTCGGTGTCGCGGCCATTGACTGCGTTCACCGCCTGGTCCAAGCGGCGCGGTTGGTAGAGCTGCTCCACCGTTTTCTTGAAGCCCGCTTCGCCGCCCAAGCTGGGCCGCACTTGGTAGCTCTTGGCGTCGTAGCCCACGTCGAGCATTGGGCTGTCGTACACGGGAGCGAACGCCACGCCGGGCATGTGCGCGCCTTCAAGCGGGCTGCGGCCAGTGAGCGTGTGTTTTAATTCTTTGAAAAAACCCGGCTGGCCGGCGCGTTTCCACAGGTCTTTCGACCACAGGTGTGACGCACCCCGTTGGGTGCCCAAGTGCTCGAGCGCGGGTTGAAAGTCATTGAAGCTGCCCGCGGTCGCATCGTTCGGAGTGCCCATGCGGTCGGCGTAGTTCCAGTACAAATCTTTGAGCCGTGGCGGCAGGCGCGACTGCAGCGAACGGGCGAGGGCCGACTGTTCAACCACTCCGCGGGCGATGGCGTCGTACAGCTCAACCGTGTTGCGGCTGGCGAGCGCGGCATCACCGGGGTTGATGCGGGCTTGTACTTTTTGCGCGCGGGCGAAGAGCGCGGGCGTCGACAAGCCATGCAGCGCTGACCAGTGGTTTTTTTCGCCCTTGAGCGCGGCAGAGATAGCAGCCTCTTCGGCTTTGGCGTCGTAGCCAGGCTTGAGCGGAGAAACGTACTTGCCTTGCGCGTCGGCGAGCTGGGTGCGCAGCGTCGCAGCGGCTTTGTTGAAAGCGGCTTGGCGCTCGAGGTTGACGGGAGTGCCTTGCTCTGGGCGAACGTTGAGCAGGTTTTCTCGGTAACCGCGCACCGAGTACATTTTTTTCGGTCCACCGGCGCGCGCTGCGAAGCCACCCCAGAGGGCGGCTTGGGCTGCGAGCTCGAGCACGTCGCGCGCGCCAACTTCGTCTCGGTGTTTCCACAGCTCGTGGCCGGCGTTGACGAGCGACGCGTCGCCTGTGGCCTGTGCCACCACCATGCCTTGTGCCGCCCGCGTCGCATTCACGTGGCTTGCGGCCACCCCCGTGCGCGCCACGCTCGAAGCGACTTTGGCGGCCGCTCCCAGTGCGCCCAGGCCAGCGGTGCCCGCGGCGAAGCCCAGCCACGCGCTGCGCGCTTCAGAATTGGCGAGCGACATCGATTCATTGTGCACCTGTCGGTCAATCAACGTCGAAGCGCCTCGCCCGGCGCCGTAACCCGCCAAGGTGGCCGCCGCCGCTGCCACCACGGGCGTCGCCGCGCCACCGGTGCCAATAATCGCCGCGGCGCCCACCACCAACCCGCCCACCAAGGCCACGGTGTCGCCAATGTCGCGCGCCCGCTCGAGCCAAGTATCGACGGTGAGCGGGGTGTTGCTGCTTTCAGTGCGCGGCTGCCCCGCGGCGTCGACGCTCAACGCGCCATTTGCCGGGTACGTCATTTTTCCCGCGGGCAGCACGTTTTCGCTCTTCCACTGCGCGAAGCTGTCGTAGGTGCGGCCCGAGTCGTCGAAGAAGCGCTCGTCTTTTTCGCCCCGTACGCGAAACAAGGGCACGGTGAACGAACCTTGCTCGGTGCTCACGACTATGGGGAGCGGAACCACAGTGCTCGAGGCGCCCAGAGAAGAGCGCAACGCTTCGAGCCGCTGCAAGCGCTCGGTGGCCACTTCGGGTCCCAACACGTCGGTGACGAATGCTTTGAGCGTCTCGCGCGAGAGAGGTGTTTCGCTCAGCGCCGGTTTTTCAGCAGCGCCATGGTCGACGCTCGCCGTAGCAGGCTGCCAGGGCTTGTGCGTCGGTTTGAGCGAAAGGGTCTTCACCGTCGCCGCGCCGGCCACAGCCCTGCGTAACGCGCGCGCGGTTTCAGGAGCTGCCGGCTCAAATGAAGACGCCTTGTCGCGGTTAATTTTACTCATCGGGCTGCTTTGGGAAGCGAAGCGTCAGCCGTTCATCTTACCTGGGTAAAGGGTTACCACCTCGGCGGTGCCGGTGCGTATTTTCGCAACTTACGAGGGAAATTTTACGGCGCGCAGGCAGCCAAACAGCGCCCGTTGAAGCAGCGCTCCGAGCTGCAATCGGCGTCGCGAACACAGTTGGCGCCGGGGCCCAACCGCTCGACGCAAACGAAGCCGCCGTCGTTGACGCTGACGCACGGCCCCCACAAACAGGCGCGGGTATTGCTACAAGCTTGGCCCGGCAGTGGCAGCGCGGTGCACTCGCCCTGCAGGCAGGTGGCGAGCGCTCCACAGTCGCGGTTGCTCAAGCAGACATCAGTCTCTTGCGCGCGTGGGGCGCATTGCCGCTCGGGCCCGCCGTCAGCGCTGACGCAGGCCAAGTCGTTGGTGCACTCTTGGCTTCGCAGACACGCTTCGTTGAGCCCCAGATACGCGCGGCAGGTGCCCGCTTTGCTCAAAGTGGCGCCGATGCAGGCCGGGCCGACCCGGCAGGTTTGCTCCAAGGAGCAACTCGCGCCCAACATGTTGACGCGCTGCGGTTGGCAGGTCTGGCTCAAGCCGTCACACAGCAGGTCGGTCGCGCATTGGCTGTCGTCGCTGCACAACGCGTTGACGGCCTTCTTGTTGACACAAGTGCCGCCGTCGACGTCTGACACGCAGTACGCAAACGCGTCGCACAGGCCGTTGAGACAGCGCTGGCCTGAGAGCGGCAATGGTTGGCACGTTCCATCGAGGCAGGTGAGGCTTTCAGCGCAGCGACGGTCGACATCACACGCCTGGTTCATCGCGCCGTACGCTTTGCATTGGCCGACACCGTTGGCGCTGAACAAACAATACAGGCCCGAAGCGCAATCGGTGATGCGGTTGCACACTTGGCCCGCGGTACCTGGCAGCGCGCAACTTCGGGGGCAGGTCGCTCCTCGGCACACACCTTCAGCGCACTCGTTGTACGGGCCTCCGAAACAGGCGCGGCCTAGCGTCGCGTTGGGGCGCAGCATTTGGCCCGCGGTGCAAGGCGCAGGTTCCAACGCCCACTGGCTGCAGGCCTGGGTGCGCAGCGCTTCGGCGCATTGCTGGCCCTTCACCGGGTCATAGCTCAGGGTGGCGGGCGAGGCTTGAGCCCGGGGAGTCCACCGGGTGGGCCCGCACCAGGTGCTGTTGAGAAAGGCGAGGCACGCACGGTACGCATTCTGGTTGTTTTCTACCACGCCGCAGCGGGTCCACCGGGTGCAGCGCTGGGCGTTGAGCACCTCGCACGCAATGTCGATGGGCAGCGTGGCGGTGCCGCCGTCGAGCACCCCGCTGTCAGGCAACGAAACAGCGCCGTCGGTGAAATCACCCGCGTCAAAAGCGAAAAAATTCGAGGCGCCCATGCAGCCCGAGAGCAGGCACAACCCAAGCGCGGCGCTGCCACGCCACGGTAAAACCGAGAATTTGCAAAAAGTGCCAGCGCGCATCGACGTCTAAAACCCGCCATCGGCCGAGTGCGAACAGGGAAGCGTACAAAAATACCCGGCGCCACTGTCGGCACCGGCTTGATACGCGCACTCATTGGACAGGCAGTCAGAAGCATAGCGGCAGGACTCTCCGACTGCTCGCAAACGGCTGCACCCATAGTGGCCGCCAGGTGCGCTGAAGTCGCAGGTATAGCCGGCGGCGCAGGTGTAGCTGCTGCCTTGCGCGGTGCAATCGCCTCCGTCGGTGGGCAGGGGCGCGCACCGGCCGCTGCCGCAATACAATTCGTCTTGGCAAGTGCCCGTACCTCCACAGGTTTCACCCAACTTGCCCAAAGGCTGGCACACCCCGGTGGCCAAAACCGACGAGCAGCGCAGGGCCGGTAAGCAGCTCGAATAACCCAGGCAGGCGCCGCCCAACCCTGGCTTTCGCTCGCAGGTACCGGGAGGAAAAACGCCATTCACCGCGGGGCCTTGCCGGCAGAACGTGGCGTCGTCGCAGTATGGGTAGCCGTTCATTACGCTGCAGGCTTGGCCCTCGCTGGCGCGGTAGGTAACGCACACCGCATTCACGCACAGCAAGTCAGCGCGGCAGTCTGAAAAAGACAGACACGTTTCTAAGGCAATTTTGTACGGCCGGCAGACGCTGGCCCCTGCGTCATTGAGTTGGCAGGTGTCGGTGGCCGGGTTGCACCGGGTGCGAAAGTCGCTGCACGGTTCTGACGGCTTCAGCCAGCCCAGACAGCGCCGCGGGCATTGCGTCGAATACGGGTCGCAAAAGCCTTGCGCCTTGTCGCACTCTTCGTCGAGCGCGCAGCCGGCGTCGGGCGCCACCGTGCCGTGAAACAAGTCAGTGCAACGTTCAGGCACGCCTTGGCATGCCCCCGACGCGTAAGCGTTGAGACAGGCCGCCGCGCGCACGTTGTCGAAAGTTTGCCGGCCATGTTCCACGCTCGAAACGAGGCTTGCCGAATCGCATTCGAGCTCGGCGCGCAGCACGCACGCCTTCATCGCCGCGCTGTCGAGCCGGGTGCAGCGCACGGCGCGCAGGCATTGCGCTTCGCTCTGCAAGCGGCACCAGTCGGCAATCGCTACCGTGGTGAAGCCAGCGTCCAGCGGGCCTGCATCGGGAAAGAGCCGCCCCGCATCGAAACCGGCGTCGTCATCGACCAGCACGCCACCGTCTTCGAGCGCGCGCGGCCCACACGCAAAGGCGAGCAGAACAGTGAGAGCAAAGAAGAAGAAGGTGGCTTTCACAGGGGCATGACTCGGCTTTACGGGCGATACCCCAGCCCAAAGTGGTGATGCAAGAATTCGCCGTTATCGCTGGTGGGGTGGCCGCCGGCGCCGCGAAATCAACTCGCCGACGATAGACACCGCAATCTCGGCCGGAGTCAGCGCGTCAATCGCTACGCCCATGGGGCTTTGCAGCGTGGCCAGTTGCGCGTCGGTGAAGCCTTGCGCGCGCAGGCGCATTTTGAAGCGCTCGGCTTTGCGCCGGCTGCCAATGACGCCCAGGTACGCGGCGGGTTTGGGCAGCAGCGCTTCGACACAGGCTTGGTCGAGCGGGTGGTCATGCGTGACGACGCAGAAATACGCCTGCGCGCCGCCCGCCAAGGTTTTGGCGTAGTCGGCCGGGTTTTTTAAGACCAACACCGCGTGGGGAAAACGCTCGGCAGATGCCCACGCACTGCGCTCGTCGACCACTTCGACTTTGAAACCGACCTGGTGGGCGAGCGCGGCGAGCTCTTTGGCCACGTGCCCAGCGCCGAAAACCCACAGCCGCGGAGCGCTGCCATGCCGCTCTAAAAACACCCGCATTTTGCCGCCGCAGCACATGCCCAGGTCGTGCGTGAGGTGGGTTTCGATCAACCGAGTGGTGCCAAGCGGCTCTAATAAGAGCTGCGAAGCCGCTTCGATGATCTGCATTTCAATCGCCCCGCCACCCACGGTGCCGACCGTTTCACCGCCGTCGAGCACCACCATTCTCGAGCCCGGCTTTTGCGGCGTCGAGCCCTGTGAATCGATAACCGTGGCGAGAACGAAAAGCCGCCCTTCTTCCTCGAGTTTTGCGATAGTCGAGAACAGTTGCACGAGGGCTCTACTTGCCTTTCAGTTTGAAGAGGAGCACAAGCCGCTCCGTCTCGACCCGTATATACCTTTACCGAAGGTGACTGGCATGCAGGGTGTCATTACCAGCCGCGAAGTCGTTCGCCACTTGCCGCTCATTTGGCGCGAGTTCGGTACGCGTTGCGTGGTGCGTTGTTTGGCGGCGGTGATTCTGCGCCAGCGCACTACTTTTCTCGACTGCGCGACCCGCCGTTCGATGCAGCAGTAGCGAAACGCGATGTCTGGCCGAGCGCTCCGCAGCCTGGGCGTGTTGGCGTGGGCCGCCGCGGTAACCGCCTATGCCCAAAACGAGGCGCTGCCGGTTCCTCCCTTGGGCGAAACACCGCTCGAGCGCACCTTCATCAACCCCAGCATGGGCGCGGGTCTCTTCGTGCCCAATGCCGAGTCGCTGCCCAAAGGCACTTGGGTGTTGGGTGGCACGTTGGGTTACGCCAAAAACCCGTTGGTGCTCTTTCGCGGCGCGAGCGCGCAGGGAGTGCTCATTGCTGACCGCGGCCAGTTGCAGGCGCACCTGGCGTACGGCGCGAATGACGGGTTGATGCTCACCGCCGAAGGGCTGGCGGCGGTGGTGCAGCGGGGAGAAGCCGTGAAAGACGCTCCGGCGGTGGCGCGGTGGGGCAGCGGTGCGTTTCGCTTCGGTGTGCGGGCTCAGCTGCTGAGCCAGAAAGAGAGCGGCTTGCTCTCGCGCGGGCAGCCGGTTGATTTGACCCTTGGGCTGACGTGGGTGCCGCCGTTGGGCACCTCCGACGGTTTCGTGCGCGAGACGGGGCTCTACCTGGAGCCCCAGCTCGGAGTGGGTCATTCATTCACCTTGTTTCGCATGGGCGGTGAAGCCACGGTCAGCGTGCGTGGCCGCACCGGCAATGCGCTCAACCTCAAGGTGGTGGTGGCCTCGACTGAAGACCGCTTGCGTTACGAATTGGCGGTGCTTTCCACCGTGCCGCTCGATGGCGAGAAGCAAGTGGTGGGCATTGAGGTGCTCGGCGCGGTGCGTACCCGCGTGGGGCCGGTAGAGTTGTACTTGGGAGGCGGCCCCGGTTTCGGGCGGCTCATTGGCACGCCGCTCTTGCGGTTGATGGGCGGAGCGGCTTGGTGCTCGCCGCCTTAATTCGCTCCATTCCTCTGCGGGAAATCTCCCATCGTTTTGGTTTCTTGTGCGCGGTCCGAAAGCTTGGCCCGGTTCGGAGCATCTTGAACGCCGGCTATCGCATCGGCGGCGACTCCGAAAATGGAGCGAATGTTGTTTCCGAACTTCGAGACCACTCCAATGGAGGCGATGGCCACCAGCGCAACAATAAGTATGTATTCGGTGAGACCCTGACCGCGGCGGTGGGTGTTGCGGCGAAACGAAGGGGTGGGAAACATGGGGTGCTCCTTTCACTGCGAGAGCGCGCCTTTCATCGACGCGTGAAGGGGAAAGTACGCAGTGCGCGTGCACGAAAAAATCCACCTTGTCTCCGACGGTCGAGCGCCCGACGGAAGAACGGCTGTCGGGCAAATGACCGATGTCGCCACGTTCTTTCACCTGCGATAGATTTCAGAAGTTTTCTTTCAAAAGCGAGCGCGCCGGTGGTCGTTCCCAAGGGTGGTGGAAAACGCGGAGGCATTCCCAAGGTGCCCGGCCAGAGGCCCGGGGCGAAGCCCACTGCGGTGAAGAGCACCTTGTCTCACCCAGCGAATTCAAAAGTGTGGGTCACCAAAGACCCGGTTGTGCTCGGGCAACAAAGAGCCATGCATGTCGAGGCGCTGAATGTTGCGCCGGCGGTGACGGTGCAGCCTGCTGTCAATCACAACAAACTTTTGGTCCATATCGATGAAGGAGAACCCGTTGACGGTCACCGGCGCTTTCGTATTCGCGAAACCTTTGAAGGCAAACCGGTGCCGCAGGGCTACCAGCGCCATGCAATGATTGAGCTCATCGACACCACGCGTGCATTGAGAGAACACTTGGCTGACAGAGCGGGTGGGGCCTTCGCCGAGGCGTCGCAAGCGTTGTCGCCGCACTTGCGCGGGCGGCTCGATGAGGTGATTCCGTTCTTAAGTCGTGATGAAGACGAGCCGGCTTGGTTGGTGGTGACGAGCGCGCTGCCTGGTGGCCTGAAGACCTTTCGCCTTGGCGATTTGCCAACCCGAGAAATGCGGGTGAATGCGCACGACAACGCTAAGGCCATTGTTCGCGTGGCCGTGAAAATGGGCGGGGAGCTCAATGGCCACCACTCGAATTTTCTCTTCGACGAGAGCGGCAAAGTGCTGCAGTGGAGCGACCCGGTCATTCCCCGCGGGCCCGAACATTTCAAGGCGGCGCTGCGAGGCGACGGCATCGAATTTCGTCTTCGCTGAGCTTGCTCACCCACATTACCGGCAATCACCCCCAGCCGTGCCGGCAAGGCAGGTGGCGTTGCCGCACGGCGTAAACGGAGCCGGGCACGAAGGCTCGAAACATTCGCAGGTGTCGATTTTGCCGTCGTTGCAACACGCGGCAAAGAAGGGCGTATGAATGGGGCCGGCGTCGGGGGTGAAAACGCCTCCGTCAGAAAGGGTGCCGCCGTCGGAAGCTGCTGGGTCGCACCCGCGCGGACCGCCACTGGGCCAAATCGAATTGCAGGCGCCATTGGCGCAGGCGAGCAATGCGTACCCACACGTTTCAGAACAGGCACAGGTGTCGACTCTGCCATTCATGCAGCACACTTCATAACGCTGGGTGGGCTGTGGCCAGACAGTATTGTCTTCGTACAATGGGTTGAAACAAGCGCTGGCCACGCCGCCTGCAATCAAACCAAGCCAGCTGTAACGAGCCACGCGCATGACGGCGGCCATTGTGCCGCCATTCCTTAGACACGTCACCCTGCTGAAATGGGACTTTCGCGGGTAAAAACTGAGGCCACGCCCGAAGCCATGTGCCAGTTGATATAGCGTGCCGCGGGTTCCCACCGGCCGATGCTCATGTGTCTAAAGACGGAGTCAGCGTTTTGAGCGCGGCAAACGGGCTAAGCCCTCATGAACTTCGTGACCTCTACGAGACATTCGCACCTGCCGTGCACCGGCGCGCCGTGGCAATTTTGGGGCGAGACGCCGACGCTTGGGACGCGGTGCAAGAAGTCTTCGAGCGAATGATAAACTCCGGCTCTCAGTTTCGGGGTGACGCCCACCCCATGACATACATCTACCGGGTGACGACCAACGTGTGCCTCAATCTGTTGCGCGCGCGAAGGCTGCGCGAGCCGTCAACGCTCGATACGGGCACGGCAGACCACGGTGCGGCCGAAGCGTCGCAATTTCTCGTCGTGCTCTCGAAGCATTTGTCTGAGCGCGAGCTGCACATCGCGACGCTCTATTTCATCGACGAGCTCACCCAAGACGAAATTGCCGACGTGCTCAAGCTGTCGCGCAAAACAATTGGCCGCGAATTGAATGAAGTGCGTGAGCGGGCGCTGGCGCTGGCTGAGCCCCCGGGCAAGAAGGTGAGCCATGGCTGAGCATCTTTCTAAGCTCGTGCTCGATGAGCTGGCCGCGGGCCTCGCGACCGATGCGGCGGCGCTCGCCCATTCGCGCGACTGTTTCCAGTGCCGTGACCGGCTTGCCCAATTCGTCGAAGCACGAAACCAAGCCCGGCGTGACGCGCCGTTTGAGCAGGTCTTCGCGAAGTTGAAGACGTCTCACGCAGCGGTGGAAAGTCTGCCCTCCGCGCCGAAGTGGCGACGTCGTACTTTTGTTTTTGCTCCGGCGCTTGCAGCTGCGGTGGCACTGCTCATTTACATCGCGTTGCCTCACCCCAAGGCCGACGTCACCCGGTTGAAGGGTGGCGCCTCGGTTCGTGTGCTTCGCGCTCCCGACGGCACGGCGGTTTCATCAGCGCGGCCGGGCGAAAAAGTGGTGCTTGCCGTTACCTCTGCCGACCAAACCTTTGCTTTGGTCATGGCGGTAGAAGCGTCGGGTGACATCAACCTCGTGTGGCCCTTAGGTTCGCCCGAGAGCGCGCGAGTTGCTCCTGGCCCCGAAGCCCGTCTGACGCCAGGGTTTCAAGTGACGCCGGGCTCAATGGCGTTGCACGCGTTCCTCTCGAAAGAGCCGCTCAAGGTAGAAACCATGCGCGCGCAATTGGAGCGCGAGGTGGCCGAAGCACGTCGCGCAGGAATGAGCCCTCTTCAGGCGAAAGCAGCACCGCTGGTGGGTGTGGGCAGGGCCATGGCGACGCTTGAAGTGAAGCCGGGAAGCTAAAGCGTGGGCTGGCGCATGACATGGCTGTTGACGATGTTGATGGGCGCTTCGGTGCTGGCCGCCGAGCCGCCTGCCAGCGCGGGCCGGCGTTGGTTGCTCGTCATCGGGCAAAACGCGGGTGACCCCGATGATGAACAGCTGAGGTTCGCCGACAGTGACGCCCAGCACTTTCTCGAAGTGATGCAAGAGCTGGGTTCGGTGCAACCCGCCGACACGTTGCCTGTATACGACGCCACGGCCGCACAGGTGCGCCGCGCGTTGACCGAGCTGCGCGGGCGACTCGACCGAGAAGCCTCGGCGAATGATCAGCTCTTCGTCTATTTCTCGGGTCATGCCGACAGCGGTGAGCTTCACCTCGACGGCTCGCGCCTGCCGATTTCTGAGCTCACCACTTTCATTCAGCGGGCACCGGTAGGGGTCGCCTTTCTGATTGTCGATTCGTGTCGCTCAGGCGCCGTCACCCGGCTCAAAGGCTTAAAGCCAGTCGAGGGCGTTTCGATTCAAGTCGAAGCCGGCGACATTCGAGGTCGCGTCATCATCAGCTCGTCGGGGCCCGATGAGCTCGCGCAAGAATCTGACGTGCTTGGGGGCTCGTATTTCACGCATCACTTCATCGCCGCGTTGCGTGGCGCTGCTGACACCACGCGCGATGGGCGGGTAACGCTGACCGAGGCCTACACCTATGCCTACGCACGCACGCTCGATTCGACGTTCGGCAGCCGCGGAGGGCTCCAGCGGCCGAGCTACCACGTCGACTTGCGAGGTCACGGCGAGCTGATTCTCTCGCAGCTGCGAGAGGGGAAAGCCCGGCTCGCCATCGAGGTCGAATCGCCCGGGCAGTGGCAAGTCGCATCTGCCGATGGAAACAGCATCGTCGCTCAATTCGACAAAGCGCCGGGGCCTGTGCAGCTCGGCGTTCCTCCGGGGCAATATCGGGTGCGAACACTCACCGACAACGGGCAGCTCGAAAAGACGGTGACGGTTGCCTCGGGCGGTCAGGCCACTGTGCGTCAGGTAGACCTCAAATGGAGCCCGTTGCCGCGTGTGGCGACGAAAGGCGGCCGGCTGTTGATGACCGCGTCTATCGGCGCGGGCGTGGCCACCAGCCTGGTGACGGGCATCGATGTTGTCGCTGGAGCGGAAGCACGCGTTCAATTCGTTCGCTCCAGCGGGTGGGGCCCGGCGAATACGCTTTCGGCTGCACTCGCTTATCGCAATGGGCAAGGCAATCGCAGTGTTCGCTTCATGCAGCATGAAATCGAGCTGCGGGGCGGTTTGGCACGCACTTTCGACTGGGGGCGTTTTTCATTCGTCGCTGGAGTTGAAGCGGGCGGGGTGTGGGTGCTGCAAAACAGTTTGCCCGGTGCCACCTCGCGTGTCGGGCTCGAAGGCGCGGTCATGGCCGCTGCTGACGGTCGGGTTCGCGTGCTGCGCGGCTTCGGTTTTTTTCTCTCGGTGCAAGGTGGCATGGCGGTGGTTCGAAAAGACGCCGGGGTGGTGCCCATGCCGCGCGCTGCCGGTGCCGCCGGCGTGACTTTCGAGCTGTAACGGCCTTTTCGTTTCGGCCATGTCTCACGGTAAGCCGCGCGTGTGTCTAAGGCACGACCGAAGTATCGAGGAGAAATTACCCGTGAATATGACACTGTCGAACGCCGCCACGGCGGCTTCGAAACGCAGAATGAATGGGTTATTGCCAGGCTTGTGCGCCGTTGCCGCATGGGGGGTTGCATGCGGGCTTCCCGTCGAGGCGCAGTCACCGCCCAACGCTGACGATTTTTACTGCTTCGACAACGCGCACGATGCGGGTCCTCCCATCGTCGACCCAAGGGCGACCGGACATTTTCGCCCAGATGCGGGGCTCGCTTCTGTTTTTGATGGTGGCTGCGACCCCGACGGAGGCCCGAGCGATGTCTACCCCTCGTGTGACGGCGGCTCCCTTTACTTCGACTACGGCACCGGTCTGTTCGCTTGTGGGCAAGACTGGGCTCCAGACACGTGCGACGGTGGGTTCCTCGCCCTCGATGAAGACGCTGGCACCTTCTATTGCCAGCCATACCCATACCGTGACGGAGGATACCGGCCCATCAAAGACGGCGGAGAGATTGATTTTGGCATCATCGATGCCGGTATCTCGAAGCCCGGTAACGTGCCGCTTCGGGGGTGCATGGGCTGCGGCGCTCCTGTTCCCCGATGTGACACGTCTTCTGAGTACCTGGTCAGCGTGCAGTGCCATGCCGACAATGACGGCGGTTGGTATTCTATCGGCGGAACCGCGGGAACGTGGTGCAACGCATTGCCTGTGGGTTGCGGAACGAACCCCAGCTGTGAATGCCTTTCACGGCTCGGCGCGTTCAGCCCCGGTGTGGGCGGCACCTGCCCCGGGAATCATTGGTTCTGCATCGAAGGTTCTAACGGCCGGCCGGCGGAGCTTCGCTGCACGCCTCCTTGAGACTGCATGCAAGAGGCAACCCGCGAATCAGCCGAAAGTCGCCACCGCCTCTTGACGTAGCTTGAACTTCTGTTCAGTCTGCGGCGAGAGCCATGAGCGCCGCCGCAAACCAAAGCCAAATACCGCTGCACTTCGCGTCTCATCAGGCCGTGGTGGGGCATGACGCGCTGTCTTCTTTTCACCCCATTGTTCAGGCGTGGTTTCACCAGACACTGGGCGAGCCCACCGCGCCGCAAATTCAGGGCTGGCCGGTGATTCGCTCGGGCCGCGACGTGCTGATTGCCGCGCCCACCGGTTCTGGCAAGACGCTCACCGCTTTTCTCGCCTGTCTCGACGAATTGTTTCGCCTCGCGCTGCGGCATGAATTGCCTGACGAAACGCGCATGCTCTACGTCTCGCCGCTCAAAGCGCTTGGCAATGACGTGCAGAAAAATTTGCTCACACCGCTTTACCAACTGGAAGAAAGAGCACGCGCAGCGGGTCTGCAATTGCAGCCCATTCGTGTCACCGTGCGCAGTGGAGACACGCCCGCCCACGAGCGCGCGGCGATGGTGAAGCGGCCGGGGCACATTCTCATCACCACGCCTGAATCGCTTTACTTGTACCTGACAGCTGAGCGTTCTCGAAAAACCCTGGCCCGCGTGCAGACAGTGGTGGTCGACGAAATTCATGCCTTGGCACGGGACAAACGCGGCTCGCATTTCGCCTTGTCGATGGAGCGGCTCAAAGCGCTTTGCGCCAAGCCGATTCAATGCATCGGCCTGTCGGCGACGCAAAAACCGTTAGACCGGCTGGCCCGCTTTCTCACCGGAGCGCCAAGAGCTGGGCGCGAAGCATGTGAATGCGTGCAGGTCGGCCACTTGCGCCCGTGGGAGCTTACGCTCGAGACACCCGAAGAAGAGCTCTCGGCAGTGGCCACCCATGAAATGTGGGGGCAGCTCTACGAGCGGTTAATGGTGCTCTCGGCCGAAAACCGCACCCTGCTCGTTTTCGCCAACACCCGGCGCTTGGCTGAACGGGTGGCGCACGACTTGGGCGAACGGCTGGGCCACGACAAAGTGGCGGCGCATCACGGCAGCATGTCGCGCGAGCTGCGGCTCAAAGCAGAAGACCGGCTCAAGGCAGGGCAGCTGAAGGTAATGGTGGCCACGGCGTCTTTGGAGCTCGGCATCGACATCGGCTCAATCGATTTGGTGGTGCAACTGGGCAGCCCGCGTTCCATCGCCGTCATGTTGCAGCGGCTGGGCCGTTCGGGCCACCGCAAGTCGGCCGTGTCGCGCGGTGTGCTTTTCGCTTTGACGCGTGACGAATTGGTTGAATCGGTGGCGCTGATGCGCGCGGTGAAAGAAGGCACCCTCGACGCGGTGCGCATGCCCGACAAACCGCTCGATGTGCTGGCGCAGCAGTTGGTGGCCGAAGTCGCCGCCCAAGAATGGGACGAAGACTCGCTCTTCGACTTGGTGCGTCGCGCCATGCCGTACGAAGACTTGAAGCGTGAAGAGTTCGAACAAGTGGTGTCGATGCTGTCAGAAGGTGTTTCCACGCGCCGGGGCCGGTCTCGCGTGCACTTGCACCGCGACCGCGTCAACGGTTGGTTGAAGCCGCGCAAAGGCGCCCGGCTCGCCGCGCTTCAAAACGGCGGCGCCATTCCCGACACTTTCATCTACCCCGTCATTGCCGAGCCCGAAGAGAAACAGGTGGGCACGCTCGATGAAGACTTTGCCGTCGAGAGCATGGCGGGTGACATTTTTTTGTTGGGCTCTACCTCGTGGCGCATTCAGCGCATTTACGACGGGCAGGTGCGGGTAGAAGACGCGCACGGCCATGCGCCCACGGTTCCCTTTTGGCAGGGTGAAGCGCCTGCCCGCACCGACGAGCTGTCGAGCGAAGTGGGGCGATTGCGCGAAGACATCACCCGGCGTGATGACGCGCAGCATTGGCTCGAAAGTGAAGTCGGCGTGTCGGCGAAAGATGCCGACTTGCTGGTGCGCTATGTGCGCGCGGGCACGGCGGCGCTGGGAGCCGCGCCTTCGCAGCAAGTGGTGGTGGCCGAACGCTTCTTCGACGAAGCAGGAGGCATGCAGCTCATCATTCATGCGCCTTTCGGTGGCCGTATCAACCGGGCGTGGGGCATGGCGCTGCGCAAAAGCTTTTGCCGCAGCTTCGATTTCGAGCTGCAGGCGGCGGCGTCTGATGACGGCATTTTGTTGTCACTGGGTGAGCAACACAGCTTCCCTCTGATGGATATTTTCGATTTCGTTTCGCCAAACACCGCGGAACAGGTGCTGACCCAGGCGGTGCTGCAGGCGCCGATGTTCGGCACCCGCTTTCGGTGGACATCGACCCGTTCATTGGCGCTCTCTCGGCTGCAGAGCGGTAAAAGGGTGCCTCCGCCTATTCAGCGGGCGCGGGCGGAAGACTTGTTGGCCGCTGTTTTTCCTGCCCAGGTGGGTTGCCAAGACAACCACGGGGGTGGCGACATTGAACCGCCAGACCACCCGCTGGTGAATGAGACGCTCAAAGACTGCCTGCACGACGCGATGGATATTGACGGGTTGAAGGCCGTGCTCGCGCAGTTGAAAGACGGGCGCATTCGCAAAGTGGCGGTCGACTTGCCAGAGCCCAGCGTGCTGTCGCACCAAATGCTGAATTCGGCGCCGTACACCTATTTAGACGAAGCGCCGTTGGAAGAGCGCCGCGCGCGGGCGGTGTCGGTGCGCCGTACCTTGCCCGCGGCCGATGCCGAGCAACTGGGCGTGCTAGACGCCGCCGCCATCGCGCAGGTGCGGCAAGAAGCGTGGCCTGAATTTCGCGACGCTGACGAACTGCACGACGCGTTGTTGCAGTTGGGCATTTTGCCGGTTGAGGAACAGGCCGCCACCTGGCTTGGTCGACTGGAAGAGTCGGGCCGCGCCGCGGTCGTCGAATGGGGCGGGCGCGCTTTCGCCTATGCCGCTGAACGGGTGCCGTGGGTGCAAGCGCTGTTTCCCGATGAAGTCTTGCGGTTGAAGCCGCTGCCGGGCGACGGGGCCATCGACAACGAAACCGCGTTAGAGCGCGTGGTGCGCGGGTGGATGGAAGTGTCTGGCCCCGTGACGTCGGCCCATTTGGCTGAAGTGTTGGCGTTGTCTCCTTCAGCGGTGGAACAGGCGCTCTACCGGTTAGAAGCCGTGGGCCAGGTCATTCGTGGGCACTTCACTTCGCGGGCTCGAAATGAAACGGCGGTGTCTTCAGAAGAAACCGCGCCGCTCGAATGGTGCGACCGGCGTTTGCTGCAGCGCATTCACCGGCTCACCGTGGGCCGTTTGCGCAAAGAGATTGAACCGTTGTCGCCGCAAGACTTCATGCGTTTCTTGTTTCGCTGGCACCACCTCGATGCTGAATCGAAGCTGCGCGGGCCGGGCGGGGTGAACAAGGTGATTTCGCTGCTCCAAGGTTATGAAGCGCCCGCCGCCGCGTGGGAACAAGAGCTCATTCCCTCGCGCATGAAGCAGTACGCGGGTGACTGGTTGGAACAAGCCAGTTTTCATGGCGACGTGGCGTGGGGCCGGTTGTCGACCCGTGAGGTGAAGCCGGTGGTTCCCTTGCGCCGCGGTTCGCCGGTGCAGGTGGTGGGTGAAGCGCCGGAAGAAACCGCTCAGACGAAAACACCCGCAGGCCGCCGCTCGGTGCCTGGCCGCAATGCGTCGCTGACTTTCGTGCGCCGCGCCGACTTAGACTGGCTGCTCCATGCCGCTCGGCCGCAGGCGTTGCTCTCGGACGGTCTGGTGCCATTGCCAGAAGATTTTTCGCCCGCGGCGCGTGACGTGGCGCAGGTGTTGGAACGGCGCGGGGCTTCATTCTTCGCGGAACTGGTATCGGCGAGTCGGCGGTTGCCCACCGAGGTGGAAGACGGCCTGTGGGAATTGCTCGCCCGCGGTTGGGTCACGGCCGACGCGGTGCAAAATTTGCGTGTGTTGCTCTCACCCAAGCTGCGAAAGCGCCAGCGGGTGATGCAACGCGGTGGCCCTGGCCGGTGGTCGCTGTTGCGCCCGGTCGAAGCCTTCGAAGAATCAGACCGCATCGAACGGTTGGCGCGGCTCTTTTTGCAGCGCTACGGCGTTGTCTTTCGTGACCTGCTGGCGCGTGAAAGCTTGGCGCCTACGTGGCGCGAGCTGCTCTTCGTTTACCGCCGCATGGAAGCGCGCGGTGAAATTCGCGGAGGCCGGTTTTTGAGCGGCATGTCGGGCGAGCAATTTGCCCTGCCCGAAGCGGTCGACATGGCGCGTGCGGTGCGGCGCAGCCCGAAGACGTCAGAAGTGGTGCGGGTAGCGGGGGTTGACCCACTCAACCTCACTGGCGTGGTGACGCCCGGCCCGCGCGTGGCAGCGGTGATGGGCAACGAAGTGGTGTACGTCGACGGGTGTCAGACTTTACATGTTGTCGTTCGCGGTGACGAGGCGCGGCCCTCGGGCTCAGACATATCGGCAGCCCGCTACCGCTGAATGCCCCACTGGCGCAGAAAAAAGAAAATCGCCACCCCGGTGACCGACACGTAGAGCCACAGTGGCGCCAACACCCGGGTGATTTTGCGGTGTCGCACGAAGGAGCGCTTGAAGGCGAACGTGAGCGCCGACACGAGCAGCGGCACCACCGCGATAGACCCGATGATGTGGGTAATGAGAATGAAGAAGTAGAGCGCGCGCAAGGGCCCGGCGCCTCCGAACTTCGTGTCGCCGTGCACCGAGTGGTACGCCACGTAGCCCACCAGAAAGAGCGCGCTCACCGCAGTCGTCGACACCATGAAGTAGCGGTGAATGTCAGGGCGGTTTTTTTTAATCGCCAGCCAGCCGCCTATGAGCAGCACAGCCGCGGTGCCATTGAGGCAGGCGTTGACCGCGGGCATGAAGCGCAAGTCTAAAGTCGAGTTGCCGGTGCCGGTACCGCGCCCATAGAGCAGCCAACCCAAGAAGAGCACCACCGCGAGTGAGAGCCCCGCGTTGAAAAAAATGAACGAGCGGCTTGCGGGTGGCCCGGCTTGCGTGGTGTCGAGCGTATTCATAGCGTGCGGAGTGACGTCATACCCACAGCGGTGGCCTCGATGCACGTTTAGGCCAGCGCCACTTTCGTAAGCGCTCCAAGTGAAAACACTTATGCCATAGTCGCCCGCCAGGACTCGAAACCATGCCCCCTCCCAAGCAACAGCAGCAAAGGCGCCCGCCGAAACCGGCTCCTCCGCAGAAGAAGCGCCGGGTGTTTACCCAGAGCGAGCTCGACATCATTCGCCGCGACTTGTTGGTCGACGCCAAGACCAAAGAGCTGGCCGCGATTCTCAAAATTCCCGTCGAGCAGTACGCCGACAAGGTCATCGATTATTTGAAGAACCCCAGGTCGGCCCCGGTGTGGCGGTCGATTCCCGATGCGCAGCTGCGCAGGCTGGGCTTCACGGTGCCGACGGTGAAGCAGATTGAAAAGCGCCTCATCGACGCGACCAAGGCGGCGCTCAAGGTGCTGAAAGTCATGAAAACGGCCTTCGTCGAGCGCGACGACAAGAGCGAGCGAATTGGGGGCAATGTGCCGGCCGCGGCTCCGGTGGAGCAAGCCTCGTTGGACCCCGAGCTGCTCGCGGAAGTATCTAAAAAGAGGGCGAAATAAAGAAAAGTGCGGCCCTGTTCGCAACTTTTTCTTACCCCTGAAGAGAATCAAATGAACGCTCAATTTTAGACGCCGGCCAAAGCGTTCAAAGCCGGCTTTGGAGGCTGTCATGGGTATGTTTGATGCGATAGGGAAAATTTTCAGCGGTGCCAGTCTCTCGGGTTTGCTGGGCCAAGGTGCTTCGGGTCTGCTGGGCGGTTTGCTCGGCGAAGCCGGCGGAGCGCTGATGAGCGGGTTGAAGAGCGTCGGCAGCTCACTGTTCGGCGGCGACTCGGGCCCGGGTTTCTTTTCTTCAGAAGGTGGCGGGCTCTTTTCGGGGTTGTGGACCAAGGCCAGCACCAGCCTGGGTGAGCTGGGTGACTTTGCGAAGAGCTCCATGGGCTCGCTGGGCACGGCTATCAGCGACGGCGCTTCAAAAATCGGCGACGTGGCCAAGAACGCGTGGGACAACATTGTCAGCTCCGTCAGCTGGGGTCACGCAGAGCAGATTGCTGAGACCGGCAATGTTCAAGATGCGAGCGCCCGTTCGAGCGACCGCGATGTTTTCGCGAGCCTGGTGCAAAAAGGCTACGAGCCGGGCGACCTCTCTGCGCACGACAAGGCGACCATCGCCTAATGGGGTGAGACGCCAGTGAGGCGGTGAGCTTAGTGCCCGCCGCCTCCTGAGCCGATGACGCCCAGCATCATCAACACCGGTATCACCAAGCCGAGCAGCGCTTCGCCCACAATCAAGCCTGACGCGAGCGGCACGTTATACGCGTCTTCTGTCTGGGGGCTCACCTTCTGCCAGATGAATTGCACCAAGCCGCCGAGCAGCATGGGCAGCACCGCCAACGCGGGAATCAACATTCCCAACGCGACGCCCGTGGGAGAAGGCACAGGCTCAATCGGTGCTGATTTCGTCGAGAAGCGCATCGTACTGTGTGGCGGGCGAGGGCGGAGTTTCTTTCGGTCGAGCAGATTTTCGCTTCGACTTGAGGGGCTGAACAGGCGCTACCAGACGTCACTGTCTTTCTTTTCGCGCTGCGGCTGATCCGTTGGCGCGGCGCTTGCGCCGATTCGTCCAGTCTTTGTTTTCTCTGCTCGAGCCCGGCGGCTGGACCCGCACCTTCACGGGCCCAGCCGCCG
>JAIBBR010000025.1 GCA_019694575.1 Myxococcaceae bacterium | reverse complement strand
CCGGGAGGCCTTAGCCGCGTCACGCGTGACAGAGGGGTCAATGCCCCTGAGAAACCTCACCCCTGGGGGGTCAATGCTCGTGAGAATTTTCTACGCAGAGGGGTCAATGCTCGTGAGAAACGACAACAACACCACCAGGGCCACGCCTTCTTTAAAGATGCCACCGGCCAATCGGTCACCAAGGAGATCGAAGAGGACGACGATGGTACCGAGGTGGTGTACTACCTCCGCCGAGTTCTCCGTTGCCTGGTTCAGCTGCGCCCTAGCTTCAGGAACGAAAAGTCCCTGGCGTCTTTCTTATCCGTCCAATGCTCGCTGTTCCGGTCTCGGCCGATGAGCAGTGTTGCCAAGATGTCCACTTTTCTGCGCTGCCTCGAATACCCCGCGCCACTGGCGTTACTGGCCTGCTTCCGGTGGCACACGGGGCGCCATTTGTTTCATCAACGCAGCCACGCCTTCGAGCATGGCCGCAAAAGCCTCCGCGGCGTGCGGTTGGGCTTCTAAAATGACGCGACCGTCGGCAAGCCGTTGCACTTGAATGCCGGCAAAACCGTTAGCGGCATTGAATACCGGGCTGGCCTCGGGGGCTGCTCCCGGCGCCGGGTTGGGTGGCGTGGCGTCGCTGACGTCGTCAACTGTTTCGGGCAGCTCTTCCTCTTCGCTCGCCGTCGCCGCCTCGGGAACCGTCACCGGTTCCACCAGCTGCCGCATCGTCGACATGAACGAAGCCCCTTGTTCGAAGCGCACCTCATCGCTCGAGCCATCGAAGAGTCCATCGAAGAGCGCCTTCTTGCCTCCCAGAAGCGTGGCAATGCGCGATTCAATGCCGTTCGCCGCAACCAACGCATAAATTTCAACCGGGCTGTGCTGGCCGAGTCGATAAATGCGGCCCGAGCGCTGCTCGAGCACCGCCGGGTTCCAAGGCAAGTCGAGGTGCACACACGCGCTCGCCGCGCGCTGCAAATTGAGCCCTACCCCGCCCGCGTCGGTTGCGAAGAAGAGCTTGACGTGCGGGTCATCATGAAACGCAATCACATTTTGGGTGCGCCGCTTCTGGCCTTCGTCACCGGTGAAGAAAACCGCTTGCGCCCCGGCATCTGCCAGAATGTCACTCACCGCCCATTGGGCAAGACGGAGCATGCGCTTCCACTGGCTGAACACCACCACCTTTCGGCCTTGCGTGCCCACCAGGTTCATCACCAGCTCGCGAAATTCCATCAACTTGGGGCTAAACAAGCCACGGAGCATGGCTTCGGTCGGGCGGGGCATCGCTTCCATTGCCGGCCAGGCCTGCTCGAAGTCTCGCTGCGCCAAGCCATTGCAGATAATGCGCTGCCGCTGCATCAGCGACATCAGCCGCAAAAATTCAGGCTGGGTCAACGGCCGCCGCTTCGAAACCCGCATCAGCTGCACAATCGGCCGGTCGAGCTCGCGGTGTGCTTCGAGCTGCTCATCGGTCATCGCCACCGGCACCGAAGTGTCGGTGCGCGGAGGAAGCTGACTCAACACTTCTTTGCGAACGCGGCGCAGCGAGCACGCCGCCAGTCGGGTACGAAGGGTGTCGAGGTTCTTTGCTCCCACGGCTTCATGCACACCATCGGCTCGAATGGTGTGCCATTCGGTAAGGCGCCACTTGGGTTCGAGAGCAAAATCATCGACCCAGTCCATGAGTGAAGCCAGTTCGGGCAGGCGGTTCTCGAGCGGAGTGCCCGACAACACCAACCGCCAACGCGGCTGCAGTTTCTTCACGTACACCGACGTCTTGGCGGCCCAATTTTTTATGCGTTGGGCTTCGTCGAGAACGACCATGTCGGGGGCCAACCGCAGCAGCTCAGGAAGGTCTTTCAACACTTGCTCGTAGTTCAGAAACAAAAACCCTGAACGCAGCGCTTGGTATTGGCGGGCGCGTTCAGCGGGACCGCCATCGACGATTTCAGCCGGCACAGGCGTAAACAATTGCCACTCACGCAACCACTGGGCTTTGAGCGCCGCGGGCACGATAATCAACCCACGTTTGACCCGGCCGGTGGTGTGCAACACGTGGCAAGCCGCAATGGCCTGCGCCGTTTTGCCCAAGCCCATGTCGTCAGCCAGCAACAAGCTGCCTTGGCTCAAGAACTGGTCCACCCCTTGTTGTTGGTATTGAAACAACGGGCGCTTCAAGCGGCTTAACGCTGTTTTTATTTGTCGGGCGTTGGGCGCTTCTTGCTGCCTGTCCAATGTTTCAAGCTCTCGCTCGAGCAAGGCTTTGACCGCGGGCTCGGCGCGCACATGCGCACCCCGGCCTTCGCCTACCCAGGTCAGCAGCGTTTGCACAAAGGCCTGCCGTGCAAGGGGTTCACGCAGTGCGGTGGGCTTGGGTGTCCCCTGGGCTTCCCGCTGAACAAAGGCCCCGCGCACGTAGGCCGGCAGCGCTTCAGTTTGCGCGTACAACCGTTCGAGCCAATCACCCGCTCCGGTCAAGGGGCGAACAGGGTTCCACCGAAGCACGGGGTCTGGGTGGGGCTGGTTGACCGCAGGTGTTTTGAAGCCCGTGCCCCGTTCGAGCAGCCACCACAAATGCTTACAGACGCCAAGCGAGTTA
This sequence comes from Myxococcaceae bacterium, assembly GCA_019694575.1. Taxonomy (GTDB): domain Bacteria; phylum Myxococcota; class Myxococcia; order Myxococcales; family Myxococcaceae; genus JAIBBR01. The sequence goes on along the minus strand of JAIBBR010000025.1, from coordinate 43,593 downwards.
CGCAGAAAGTCTGCACAGTCGCAGCTGCCTTCGAGCCGCTCGAGAGAACGCACCCAAACGCGGTACGATTTTCCATGGCTCACCGCGATGCTGAAAAAACCCAACGCCGCGCGACGATGGGGAGCGGTTTCAATCTTCCACGCATCGCAGGCTTCTTTCATCGCCTTGATGCGCCGCAACAGCGCTTCGAAGGCCGCTTGGCGAAGCGCGACATCGCCCCCTTCGGTGATGCGAAGAACATGATCGACTACCCAGGCAGGAGGAACCGCTCCGGTATGACCTTCTGCAGCGCCAAGCAGCACGTCGCGCAATTCTTGGTTTTGTGCCGCGGGCTGATTTGTCGATAGCGATTGAATGGGAAGCTCCTCTGAAATGAAAAGCCGCCCATAACACACTGGCCGAGCAATAGCGCTCAAGCCAGCGCTTTAAAAACCTGCTACCGCTCCGAGACCGGCACCGGGTCTTCTTCACCTTCAACCGCCACGCCCCTGCCCTTCAAGTACTCGCGAAAACCGTCTTTATCGATGGCTTTGTCGAGCGCATCGCTGGCCTCGACCAAATCGGCTTCGACCATGTCTTTGAGCGTGTCGTCCATGGCGATCATGCCGTCTTTCTTGCCCGAGGCGATGGCGTTCGACACTTGAAACGTCTTGCCTTCGCGAATCATCGAGCTGATCGCGAAATTGCTGAACATAATCTCTACCGCTGCGGCGCGACCGCCCACCTTCTTGCGCATCAGCTGCTGCGCCACCACCGCGCGCAAAACGCCTGACAAAGTGTTGCGCACACCTGACTGTCGGTCGACGGGAAAGGAGCTGATGAGACGGTCAATCGTCTTCGCCGCGCTGTTGGTGTGCAACGTGCCGAACACCAAAATGCCCGTCTCGGCCGCGACCAGCGCCGCGCTGATGGTCTCTAAGTCGCGCATTTCGCCGACCAGAATGCAGTCAGGGTTTTCACGCATCGCCGCGCGCAACGCTTGGGCAAACCCTTCAGTGTGGGTGTGCACTTCGCGCTGCGAAAGCAATGACTTCTTGTTCTCGTGCACGAATTCGAGCGGGTCTTCAATGGTGATGAAGTGCATCGAATGCTTCTGGTTCATCTCATTGATGATCGCCGCCAGGGTGGTCGACTTGCCCGAGCCGGTCGGCCCCGTCACCAACACCAACCCGCTGCGAAAATCGACGATGCGGTTGATGACGTCGGGCAGGTTCAACTTCTGAATGCTGATCAGCGACGAGCTCAAGTTACGCATCACCGCGCCCATGCCGCGCTGCTGGCGAAACAAGTTCACGCGGTAGCGCGAAACCCCGGGCAAGTCATACGCGAAGTCGACATCGCCGGTGTTCATAAACTGCTGCCACAAATGCGGTGGGGTAATCGGCTCAATCAACGTTTTGTAGTCACCGTCGGTGAGCGCGCGGTAGCGAATTTCGTTGATCACCCCGTCAATGCGAAACATCGGCGCGCGGCCAACTGACAGGTGCAAGTCGCTGGCGTTCCAGTCTTTCATCATGCGCAAAAACCGCCCGATGCGATCGCTCACGCCTTTGGGAGTGGCCGCCGTTGCTGGTGCATTCATGGGTTTACGCCTTTCTCCCCGGAGTGCCGGGTACGCTGGGTCTGGCAGGCGCTTGCCCCGTGGCGCCCGGAGCACTGGGGCGGTTTGTTCCCGGGCCGACCGCACCCGGTGCACTGGGACGGTTCAGCGGCGCGCCTGCGGCCATACCCGGGGCGCTCGGCCGCTGCAGGGGCGCTCCAGTGGCCGCTGTACCAGGCCCTGCCGGTTGACGCAGGGGAGGCGAAGAAGCAGGTGGCGAGACACCTGAGGCGCCAGGCGAGCCTCCGCTCTTGATTTTGGCGAACTGCTCTTTGCTCTGCGCAAACTGCATCGCCGTTTCGAACGTAATCACCCCTGACTTCACCCGTTCTTCCAGAGCGCCGTCGATGGTCTGCATGCCAATTGCCCGGCCGATGGTCATCGTCGACGGCAGTTGAAAAGTCTTGCCGTCGCGAATCAACGAGCGCACCGACGTGGTGCTCTTGAGTACCTCGAAAACGGCCACCCGCCCCTGCCCGTCGGCGCGCGGCACCAACATTTGCGACACAATCAGCTTCAAGCTTTCAGACAAGCTGACACGCACCTGCTGGTGCTCATCGGGGGGAAAAGACTCCACCAACTTGTCGATGGTGGGCACCGCGCCGGTGGTTTGCATCGTCGCCACCACCAAGTGGCCCGTTTCTGACGCGAGCAGCGCCAGGCGAATGGTCTCGGGGTCGCGCATGTCGCCCACCACGATGACGTCTGGGTCTTCACGCAAGGCGCCACGCATTGCCGCGGCGTAGCTCAAAGAGTCTTTTCCGATTTCGCGTTGGTTGATCAGCGCTTTTTTCGAGCTGTGCACGAATTCAATTGGGTCTTCGAAGGTAATCACATGCGTGAAGCGCGTCTCGTTGATGGTGTTCACCAGGGCCGTCAACGTGGTGGTCTTGCCGCTGCCCGCGGCTCCCGTCACCAGCACGATGCCTTGGTGAAAAGTGCCAATGTCTGACAAGTGCTTGGGCAGCCCCAAGTCAGTGAAGGTGGGCGCGATGTTGGGCACCGCGCGAAACACACCCGACAAGCCCCGCTTCATCTTGAAGACGTTGGCGCGGTATCGACCCACCCCAGGAATGGCGTAGCAAAAATCGACCGCACCATCTTTCTCGAGCATTGGCTGGCGCACCGGGTCGAGCGCTTCAGAGAGCACTTGCCGGGTTTGTTCAGGGTCCATCTTTCCTGATTGCACGCGCTCGAGCACCCCGTTGACACGAATAATCGGCGGCTCGTTTGGAGTGATGTGCAAGTCGCTGCCGTTTCGCTCGCGCAAGTACGCGAGCATTTTCTCGAGCGGCTTGGTGAGGTCTTTGCTCGAAATCACCATGCCGCTGCCGCCGCGCTGGTCTCCGCGCATTTCGCGCAGCATCTCGACGGCTTTCAAACGCACGTCGACCGACGGGTCTTTGGTGGTGACCTGCGTCAACGCCTGCTCGGCACGCGGGTCTTTGACATGGCGCAAGGTGGCCACCGCCGCGCTGCGCACTTCAGCCGACGGGTCGCCCAACAACGGCATCAAAGTGGTTGCCGCCAAATCACCTCCGATACGGCCCACCGCTTCAATCGCCGCCCACTTCGCGTCGCTGTCGGCGAACAGTTCGCGCAGGGCGGGTATTGTCTTCGGCTCTTTAAGCCGGCCTACCGCTTCACACACCACGATGCGCACCCACCAGTCGGGGTCGCGCAACATCGCCACCAACGGCCCCACGGTGCGCGGGTCGGCGTACGTCTCGAGCAAGTACACCGCCTGCACGCGCATGTCGGCGTCGGCATTTTTAAGCAGCCCCACGGTGGGTTGGAGCAGGCCTTCGCCCACGCTTTTCAACGCGTCCATCACGGTGCGGTGCTGCACGCCGGTGAGCTGCTTGCAGAACCCGAGCACGCCCACCAACAAGTCGTCGCGTTCACCGCCCGAAAACATGCTCTGCACCAACTGCTTGCGTTGCTCAGGCTCACCCGCGAGCAGCAGCCGGCCCAGCACCCGCGGCTTCACTTCAGGTGGAGCCTTGGCGATGTACTGCTGCAGGTATTTGCCTGCGAAGTCGCGAATTTCTTTCGAGTCGTCGCCGGTGAGACGGTCGAGCATGACGCCGAAGATGTCTTCGCCGGCCATGTTGGCGAGTGTCGTCACCGCTTCTTTTCGAACCACCAATTCGCGGTTCGCACTGTGGGTGATGAGCAGCGGCCGCATCGCTTCGGGGCCACGCGCTTTGATGAGCCGCTTCAAAGCCATGAGCCGTGAGTTGCCAGGCGCTTCTTCGAGCGCCTTTTCTAAATACTTGTCAGAGATGGGGTTGGGCAGCTCGAGAATCAGCTCCCACAACTTGCGCGTCACGTCGGGCCGGGGCCGCGCCAGGTTTGATTCAACCGTACGCACCACCATGTCTTCGCGGCACTTCTGCAGCAGCTTCATCGCCGTGGCGAAACCGGTGCCACGGGTCAGCATGTCTTCGACGAGCGCGTTGACACCGCTCTGATCAACCTTGTTGAGAAAGAGCTGTGCCGCGCGGCTGGCGATGGTCTGATCATCGAGCGAAACCAGCGGCACCAACTCTTCAGCCCCCGGCGCGGCCTGGGTCAGCTGCGTCAGTAACGCCTGTTTCTCTTCTTCTTTGAGCTTGCCCGAAGCGAGCTTTCCAATCAGCGACTTGTCACCACCGAAAAAACCGAAGGCCATGGATTCACCGGACAAAAAGCGAAAATCGAAGGAGCTGCGACGCTGTACGGGAGAGGAAACGGTAGCGCTATTGGAAGCGAACCCACGCGTTGACGCAAGGAATGAAACGGCCCACGGCCAGGTCAGCCATGACTCACCTCGTCAAACCGGTGTGTCAAATTCGCAAGTGATTCACGCACATTGCAACACCTCGCAAACTATTTTCGAAATTCGGCGAAGGTTTTTTGGCGCGCTCCCACCAAGGCTTTGAAAGGAACGGCGATGACGACCTGTGAAGAATTTGAAGTCGCGGTTGAGATGAAGCTGCACGGAGCGCTCGAGGCGGCCCCGGCAGCAGCGCTCGAACAACACCTCACTTCCTGCGCGTCGTGCCGTTCATTCCAACAACTCGCCACACACACGGAGCAGACGATGAACTTGCAAGCGACGATGGACAGCAACGGCTTTGACTGGGAAGCGATGAAGAACCGCGTCAAGAGCGCGGTAGAAACGAACCACCGCCGAACGCTCCAACGGGTCGGCGTGTTGGCCCTCTTGTTGCTCCCGTTAATGGTGGGCATCAACTATGGCGCGCCGCTGCGGAGCTTCTTTTCACTGGCGATGTCGCTGATATTTATAGCGGTCGTCGTCGTGGCCAGCAGTTCCTGGCGGTATCGCTTGATTCGAGAGCAAGAAGGCAACCGCGGCGAATATCTCTTTCGCTACCGCCGCGACTTAGAGCAGCGCATTAGCCGTGCCCGTCGTGCGCTGGGTGTCTCGCTTTTGCCCTGGGGTTTGTTGGCGTGGCGAGGAGAAGGCATAGACACCGTGCATGGTTTGTCGATTGTCGGCCTCGGCGTGGTGACGCTGGGCGCCGCGCTCTACATTTGGACCGTGGAACGCCCTCGTTGGCAGCGGCAACTCGACACCCTCAAGCCATAACTTTCTCGAGTCTTTCGTGACCGAACTGTCCCCCTACGACGAAGCCGCGCTGCTGGCACAAGCCCGTTCTTCTTCCGCCACCGAGCGGGAGCAAGCGTTCAACGCCCTCTTCACCGCCACCCGCCGCGACGTCTATGCGCTCTGCCTGCACCTGTGTGGCAACCGCAGCGACGCGGAAGACGCGGTGCAAGAATGCTTCGTCGGGGTGCACCAGGCGCTGCCGCGCTTTCGGGGGGAATCACGGCTCTCGACGTGGGTGTACCGAATCGCGCTGCGCTCCGCCTGGCAAGTGCGCGCGCGGCACCCCCGAGGGCGTGAAGATTTGGAGCAAGGCTTGGGCAAACCGAGTGACGCGCCCGCGCCTGACGACGTGGCCTCTGCACGGCAACAAACCCGGCAAATACACGCCGCGATGCAGAAGCTCTCTGAAGAACACCGCACCGTGCTCTCGCTCTTCGCCATCGACGGCTTGGGTCACAAGCAAGTCGCCGATGTGCTGGGAATAGCGGAAGGCACGGTGTGGTCGCGGTTACACAGCGCCCGAAAACGTCTGGCCGCCGAGTTGTTGCAGGCACCGGCCGTGGCTTGCTAGGCGTGCAACGCATGACGCGCTCTTTTTTCGTCTCCCCCTTCTTCGCTGTCGCTTTCGCCGTTTTCTTCTCTGCCTGCGGAGTAGAGACGATTCACGCTGAAACGCACGACGGGCTTTCGAACACCGCGCAAAGCTTGGGCACCGACAGCGCCGACCGCAACTGCCAAGTCATTTTGCGCCATATCGAGCGTGTACCCGGCACCAGCGGTTTCGCCACCACCTGCAGCAGCGGCGGCCCTTGTTTCTTTCAATGGCAAGCGGTCATCGACATCGCCAGCGACGTTGCGCCAGGCAGCGCTGTTTGGCTGCAATACAAGTCGACTGACGCCACCACGTGGTCGCACAAACAGGCGATGTTGAGCGGTACTGCTCCGGCTGGTTTCACCCGCTACACCGTGGCCATCGACACCGACACCCTCAACGCCAGCATGAGCAACACCGCCCTGCAGCACGCACGGCTGAATGTACTGCCTTACGCGCGCACCCCTGACGGCAGCCGGCTGTTTGACCACAACCGCGTCACCAGCGATTTCGACAGCTACGCGCTGGCCGCCAATAACCAATGGTCAATTGCCGAAGACGCCAACGCCTGCCGTCCGGCGAGTGCCAGCAGCGCCACGTTGCAATTCAAGAGCAACTTCACCCAAGCGCAATACGGCCCGCTGCTCACGGGCGGCAAAGCCGTCATCGAATATGACTTGAACCGCATGATTGGCTGCCGCGGCACGCACAACGGCTACCCCGCGTGGGACACCACCGCCGTGGTGAAATTTCAGCCGCAAGGCACCACCGTCGAACGCAGCGTACGTGGCTTCGACGCGCCCAACGGCGTGCCCGACATCTCGACCCTGCATTCAGTGCCCTTTGAATTCACCATTCCCCAGGGCACCCAGCGCATTGAAGTGTGGTTCTTCAACACCGGGCTGGGGTGCGGCCCTCAGTACGATTCAAACTTGGGCGCCAACTACCGCTTCAACGTGTCTGACTTAGCACCGGCCCCAGTGGCTTGGGTGGGCAACGGCGCCGCCAGCCTTTCGCGCAATTGCGAAGCGAACATCGCCATTCCCGAGCCCATTGTTCTCGACGGCTACATTCGCGAGCGCGCTTGCAGCTTCGTCGAGATAGAGGCCTGGGTGCCGGGCCTTACCGACGCCACCCCGGCCAAGCCCGAGTGGCTCGCCGCTCGCGCTGAAGCCACACTCGATGGCCAAACGCTGCCCAGCATCTGGCTCAACTACTTAGGCAGGAGCGGCAACAACTACCGCTACCGCTTCGTGCTGCCGCGCGACACGCTGTACTACGGCGCGAAGTGGAGCGAATTGAAGTACACGTTGGCCTTCTCTACCGACGGCGTGAATTGGATGCGTGATGTCACGCACACGGTGAAGCGCGACCCGACCTGGTGCAACCCCGCGTGGGGCAGCTGCCAGTAGTTTCTTCGTCCAAGCGATGAGCCCATTCGAAAAGACAGTGGCCGCGGTGATTCGCGCCATTCCGAAAGGGAGCACGCTCTCGTACGCCGGGGTGGCTTTGCGCGCCAACAAGCCGCTAGGCGCACGCCAAGTCGTTCGTGCCCTTCACACGCTGAAAGCAGTGCCCTGGTGGCGGGTGATTCGCTCCGACGGAACCCTGGCTGAACCCGTAGCGAATGAGCAGGCCCGGCGGTTGCGCCGCGAGGGTGTAAAAGTAACTGGCCAGCGCGTTTATCTTAAAACCGTCAAGAAGAAGCTTAAAAAGCCGCTTCGCTAGCCTAAGGAGCCGCAAAACAATCGATACGGCGCACCCGGTTGTTCTGCATGTCTGAAATGAAGAACACCGCGCCACGCGTGACGAAGACACCCGCGGGGTCGCTAAAGCGCGCCTGGCTGGCGTTGCCTTCTTGGTAGCCAGAAGCGCCGCAAACACCTGCAAAGGTCGTCACCCGCGTCGAGCTGATGCGGCGAATGCAGCTATTGCCCGAGTCGGCCACATAAATGGCTCCTTGTGGGTCTACCCCGACATCGAGCGGCGTGTTGAAGCGCGCCTGCGCGAGCGGGCCATTCAACATGCCGGGTGTACCGTCTCCGGCGACGGTGGTGGTGGTGGTTGAAGACAACCGGCGAATCGTATTCGTCAGCGCGTCGGGCACAATCAAGTCATTGCCCAAAAATGCGAGCTCATGCGGGTGCGAGAACTGCGCCGACAAGTTCGGGCCGTCTACCCAACCCACTGCGCCAGTGCCGGCGAAAGTAGTGACTTGGCCATTGTGCAACAGGCGAATGCTGTGGTTGTCAGCGTCGGCCACGTACACGGTGTCTGCGCTCGAGCCGAGCACGCTCACCTCTTTGCCGAAGCCTGCTGACAACGCCGGGCCGTCGACCGCGGGCCCACCCACACCGTTACCCGCGATGCGTTGCTGCATGCCATTCGCAATACGAATTACCCCACCCTGTGCGCCTACCAACAGACCGCCCGCGCCGTCCAACGCCACGTCATGCGGCCCGGGCAAGTTGCTCGCTCCGGCCGGCGTCGACACTTGGCCATTGCGAATCAACCGCACCGCTCCATTGCCGGTGTCATTCACATAGATGTCGTTGTTGCTGTCTACCGCCAAGCCGTACGGCGTGCTGAAACGCGCTTGCGCTGCTGCCCCCTCGCGAAAACCGTCGACCCCGCTGCCCGCCACCAAGCTCACGTTGCAACCCACCATGCATTGCCCACGCAAACAGGCGATGTCGCAAAAATCAGTGCGCTGGGTGTAGTTGCAGGTACCCGCGACGCAAACACCCATGGGCTCGTACACCTCAGAGTGGTCTTCATCGACACACCGCGGGCCCGGAGGCCTGTTGCACACCATGGGCTGGCCCACGCATGCGCCCTGCTCATTGCAGGTGTCTTGCACGCTGCAGCTGTTGCCGTCGGTGCAGGCTTTGCCCGGCTCCAAGTCGTAGCGGCAAGTTCCCACCGGCAACTGCGGCACGCACTCACCCATCATCTCGTGGCACTGGCTGGGAGGCGTGTTACACGTCACGCCCGCGCACGGGTCGAAGCAGCGATTGTCGCGGCACCCAAACGGGCAGGTCGTAAGCATCGGCTCATAGAGACACTGCCCCTGTGGCGTGCAGCTCCCGGTACTGTAAGTGGCCAGCCGGTTGGCATCGAAACACACCGTCGCTGGAGGCATGTCACACACCACAGGCTGCCCCACACATTCACCCTGCGCATCGCACGCGTCGTTCAAGGTGCAGGCGTTGTCGTCGGTGCAAGCAGCGCCGGTGCGTGGCGTCTTCACGCATACGCCTGCCACGCAGCGCGCGTCGCTCACGCATGGGCTGTTGCCGTCGACCTTGCAGTTACCGGCATTGCACGGGTCTAACGTTCGCGCGCGCACCGCAATGGTGATGGGCAGCGCATTGCTCGTCACCAGCAACTGCGCCACGTCATCGCGCGGAGGCAACGTAGGCTGGTACGTCACTTTCAGCGTCACGCTTTGGTCCCACTTCAGCGTCGCGGGCACAGCTTCAACGGTGAAAAGCCCGCGCGAAGCCTGTTGCCATTCGGCTCGCAACGCGCTCACGTCGACGCGGCCCACGCTGGTGAGCGTCACTTCGCCGGTGAGCAGCGGCCCTGCGGGAAAACCTTCGCCCAAATCGAGCTCACGAGGCGCGGCAGAAAGTTTGGGAGAACCAAAGTCGAGCAGCCCTGTTCGCCCGCAACTCAACAGGCAAAAAATCAAAAACAACCACGCGCGTTGCATGAGCACCTTGGGCTTACGTGACGTCACCGGCCTGCGAAAAGGCGGCAGAGTAGGCAGCAAAAGGTGCGGGTTTCAAACGTTAGAGTCCTAACGCCGACAAAGTTTTCTTCGCGTCTGTCTCACCCGCGTCGGGAGCAATCGACACGCTCTTACCGGGCCCTACCCAAAGCACCACGCGGTCACCCAGCGCAAACGCCGCCTTCAATTCGGGTTTCGCTTTCAGCAGCGCGAAGTACGCCTCAGAAAGGTATTTCACTTTGAGCGCCTTGCCGACCGTGTCTACCAGGTCGGTATCAACCCACGCGCCACCCTTGGCGACGTAAGTGCGCCCGCCCGCCGAACGTGCCGCCGAGGAGGAAGAGGCGTCTTTGTCGGCTTCTTTCATGCCGCGCACGCTCTTCGCCACCGCCACGCCGACACTGCCTTCGCTTTTCTTCAGCATCGCTTCGGCCTCAGGCGCTGCCATCGGCCTCGACGCCGGGGAAGGCAGAGCTCCACCACGACGGCCACCACCCAACGCGTTGCTGAAGAAGTCGGCCCCTTCTCTGGGCTCGGCGCGGTCTTCGAGCGACGGTCGCGCGCGGTTGGCCGCCATCGGCTGGTCTTCCACCACCAAATACGAAGTGTACGGCGTGACAATGCCGAACTTTTTGCCCAAGGTGATGATTTCTTGCTTCAGCTCCGGTTTCTCACCGTTGAGCCGCACTTCGTCGAGCAGGTAACCCACTTTGCGAATCGCCCACAGCCGGGGAATGAAGTCTTGCTCCTTCGATTGCTTGGCCGCGGTCGCGCGGTACTCGAAAACTTTCGGCGCGCCATTGACCGAGCCGCGCAGCGTCACCGCCATGTCTCCGGAATTGCGGTAACGCCCCATCACCACCAACTGCGAGCCCTTGAACAAGTCGGGCATTTGTTTGGGGTAAATATCGAACGCACCAAAGGCCGACAAATCGAGCGTCACGTCTGCCAACACCGGGTGGCTCACCTTGTCGTAGAACGCCGACACCTTCACTTCGAACTCTTTGCCGTCGCGCATGAAGTCGCTCACGCCAGCCCCTTCTTGCGCCACTTTTTCGAGCAAGCGCGCATTCAGGTCTTCACCGACTCCGAAAGTAAAGACGCGGCTGTTGTTCTTGTTGGCCGCTTTGGCGTGCTGGGTGATGACCGATTCTTCGGTCGCGCCGACGGTCGGGTGGCCGTCGGTAATGAACAACACCGTGTGCGGTCGCTCGCCTTTCTTGTCTCCGTCTTTCAAGGCGCGGGTCAGCGCTTCGTCAATCGCCGTGCCCCCAATGGCTTCGAAGCTTTCGACGAATGACACCGCCTTCTTCACCCGCTCGGGCGTGGCACTCTCGAGCTTCTCGAAGAGCGATTCTACGTCAGTCGAAAAACGCACCACGTTGAACTCGTCTTTGGGCGACAGCCGCTGCACGCAATACTTCAGCGTGTCGCGCGCCATTTTAATGCGCTCGCCCATCATCGAGCCCGAGGTGTCGACCACGAAGGTGATGCGCTTGCCCATCACTTCATCGGCCTGTGCTTCGGCACGGGGTGAAACGAGCGCGAGAAAATAACCTGGCTCGTCGGGGTTCGAACGGTGCGTCAGCATCGACAGGCCAATCGCCTTGTCAGACACCGTGTAATAGAGGTCTAAGTCTTTCGAGATGTCGAAGCCGGCGCCTGCTTCCATGCCCGCCATTGCCTTGTTCTCGCCTTGGCGCGAAATACCCAGCACATGCGTGGGCGAATAAATCGAGCGCAACGGCACCTTCGACGACAGCGACGCCGAGAACGTGAAGTCTTGCTTCACTTTCAGTGAGCCCGCGCCCTGCCGGCCGGCTCCGAGCGGGTAGTGGTAGTGATAAATGCCCGCGTTGAACGCCAGCACTTGCGAAAACGTCAGCTCGATGCGCATTTCACCGTTGGGCGGCACGGGAAAAACACGGGCCCGAAACACGTCGGTGTCGACGTACTCGAGCAGCGCCGGGTCTTGCAGCCGCCGCACGATGCCTTCGTAAATGCCGGTCGCTTTGTCTTTCTCGAGAATTTCGCCCTTGGTCTTTTTGCCGTTCATCCACAGGTAAAAGTCTTGCAGCGCGGCGCCCTTGGGCAGCGGAAAAACGTAGTGCGCTTCGAGCTGACGAGGCCCTGTGTTGACGAAAACTTGCTCTACCTTGGTCACCGCGGCGCCGTCTTGAATCTCGGCTGAAACACGCTGGTACTTGATGCCCAAAGGGCCCAGCGCGGTGTCGGTGGGTATCAACATGCCCTGCGCCTGGGCGGCCAAACCTGCGACACACGAAAGCAACAGCACATGGCGAAACATGAACGGGTCCTCCCAACGAGAGCCTTGAGTGCTCTTCTTAAGAACGGGTGAGGCCGAAAAGCGATCTAAGGGCGGCTCATGGTACAGGTTTCACTACATTGCGCGCCGAAAAAGCCGGGGCGAATCAAGGCCCCCAGAAGATTGAAGACGGTTCCAACGACTACCTGACGCCGGTGGTGCTGGCGTTGTCGCTCATTTTGGGCAGCGTCTTCTTCGTACAAAACGACGAAACGTCAGGCCGTCTCAAGCTCGTCATCGCCCTCGCCGCTGGGGGCCTCGTCGCCTGGGGCTATTGGCTCAAGACCAAGGGCCGCGAAAACGAAGACCGGGTGCTGCGAGACCGGCTCTTCTTGCTCCTCGGGCTCGCCGGCGCCGCCGGGTATTTCAACTTTGGCCACCTGCACTTCAACAACTTCATTCACGCGTGGGACACGTACCACTACTACGTCGGCTCCAAATATTTCCCCGAGCTGGGGTACGAGCGGCTCTACGAATGCGCGGTGGTGGCCGATTCAGAAGAAGGCAATTCAGTACTGCTCGACAAGCTGAAGACGCGCGCCATCACCGACTTGCGCACCAATGTGATGGTGAAGGTCGACGATATTCTCGCTCACCCTGAGCGCTGCAAAGAGCACTTCACCGCTGCGCGCTGGCAGGCCTTCAAAGACGACGTGCGCTTTTTCCGCTGGCGGCTCACCGGTTGGCGCGATGGCAAGCTGGTAGAGCAGGAGCGCTGGGTACAGGTGCACCACGATCACGGCTACAACGCCACCCCGGTGTGGACAGTGGCCGGCTACTGGCTCTCGAATTTGGGTACCGCCACCACCGAATTCATCACCGCGCTCAACTTGATTGATCCGCTCTACTTGCTGGCCATGGCTGCGATGCTGGCCTGGGCCTTCGGCTTTCGCGTCGCCGCGCTGGGGCTGTTGGTACTCGGTACCAACTGGCCCAACCGCTACACCTTCACCGGCGGAGCATTTCTGCGCCACGACTGGCTCTTCTTCTTCGTCGCCTCGGTGTGCTTGTTGAAAAAACAAAAGCCTTTCTTGGGCGGCATGGCCATTGCGTACGCCGCCTTGCTCCGCCTCTTTCCCGGGTTGCTGCTCGCCGGGCCGCTGCTCGCTGGGTTGGAACTGCTGCGGCGCCGCCTCTTCGTCAAGCTGCCTGACGATGCACCCGAGAAGCAGCCCCTCAAAGCCGCGCTGAGAGACCCGAAAAACCCCATTGGCATGTGGTCGCGGTACGTCGCAGGAGGCCTCACGGCTTCAGTCCTGCTGGTGGGCATTGCCACGCCCCTCACTGGTGGGCTCGAAACGTGGCAACACTTCGCCGCCAATACCGCCAAGCACGCCGGTACGCCGCTCACCAACCACATGGGCTGGCGCACCGTCGTCTCATGGAGACCCAGCGACATTGGCGCCAAGCTGCGCAACAACGACGAGCTCGACGGCTGGGCGAAGTGGAAAGCCGCGCGCGTACGCAACTACCACCAAGGCATGCCCCTCTTCGTGGTGGGCATTCTCGCCGCCTTGGGCTTGCTCTATTACGGCGTGCGGCAACATGGGCTCGAGCCGTGGGTCGCAGCAGCGGCGGGAGCAGGTGTCATCGCTTTCGGCGTCGAGCTCACCGACTACTACTATTGCTTTCTCATCGCGCTGGCGTGCTTGGCCTTTGCCCGGCGCGAAGCGGCCATCGTGTTGATGGCGCTCGCCGCGGTGACACAATTCATCATGTGGCGCCCAGTGCCAGGCATGTCGGGATGGCTCGACGAGCAGTGCACCGCCATGAGCGTGGCGTCGCTGCTCGCCATCGGCGCCATTTGGTGGGCGCTGGGCGAAAAACATTCACGGTACGCCGCGGCACCTGAAGGGCCTTTGCAGCTCAAAGGTGAATACGAGAAAACCCGCGGCACGAGCGGCAAAGAGACAGGCAAACGCCGCCGAGCCACGCAGCACGCCAACAAGCCGTAACCCTCACGCGGGCGTTGATTCGAGAAGCGCTGCAGCCACCAATTGGCGAAGCGCTCCTTCGTCGATGGGCTTCAAATACACCGGTAAGTCGCAACCCGCGGCCATCGCCTCACGCGGCACACCGGTGTGCAAGACGCACTTCACTTTCTTGCCGTAACGGTGGCGAACCAAGCGCAAGAAGGCAATGCCGTCTATCTGCGGCATTTGAAACGCCGACATCACCAGACCGGCCGGCCAAACGTTGAGCATCTGCAGGGCTTCTTGCGTACTCGAAGCGCAGCGCAAGGTGACAGGCATGCGGCGCATCATTCGCCGCATGACCGTCAGCATGTACGGGTCATCGTCTACCACCAAGACCTCGAGCCTCTTGGTTTTCTCCACCATCGGCGGCCTCCTCCCTGAAACACCATAGTCCTCTATAGCGGACTATTACCACCGATAACTGCCTTTAGGGTGGGCGCTCTCGCGAGACGACGTGGACCCAGCCCAGCGAAAGCTTGTGAAAGCGATTCGGGACATTTCCCGAAAGCACCGCGCGGCATTGACGCACCTTCCTGACTTGGCCGGGGTGTCACGCAGCCATTTCTGGGACGTGCTGGCTGGCCGCAAGAGCCCGACGCTGCAATGGCTCAGCCGCATCGCCCAAGCGCTGGAAATTGGGCTGCCCGAGTTGTTCGCAATGGGCACAGAAAGCACGCCTGGCACTTCGGCCATTCCGCTTTATGCGCTGCAAGCCGCTGCGGGCAGCATTGGGGTGGCGCGTGAAGTAGAGCCGCTGGGTTGGTTACAACTCAAGGTGGCACCGCGAAACGCCGCTCAAATGTTCGTCACCCAAGTCACCGGGCACTCGATGGAGCCGCTCATTGCCGACGGCGCACTTTGTCTGTTCAAGCGCATTGCCGCGGCCGAGGCAGAAGGCCGCGTGGTGTTGGTGCAGCACCGCGACATTCGTGATGTAGAAACGGGCGGCAGCTACACGGTGAAGCGCTTCAAGACGGTGAAAGCCCGCCGCGGCGCACAAGAGCCCGAAGTGCATTTGCTCTCGGTGAACAAACGCTTTTCGCCGATTGTGCTCAAGCCCGACGTATGGAGCGATGTGCGGGTGGTGGGCGAATTCGTCAGCGTGCTGCCGCTCGGCCGTGGCGAATAATCAAATCGTCGTTTGGGCGACCGAGTTCGGTTGACGCCAATCACCTAACGCTTCAACGAGGCGATGTAGCCCAGGTCTACGAGATCTTTCGGGCGGCCCGCTGCACGTTTGGCCTTTTCAAGGCCGTCGAGCGTGAGAACTTGGACACGCAGGCCTGCAATTTCCAACTCGCTTGAAGCCAGGTCCACTTGCTCATAGCTACCGAGCCCAGCGCGGAGCGTTCGGGAAGGTCGCCAGGAACTCCGCGCAAGCGTGGGTGAACGGTTCCGAGCGCGTTGGCAAGCCGAGACAGATTTTGTCGGTCACGTGCATATGAAATGTCGAGATCTTCTGTCGCGCGCTGAACGCCGCGTGTGATGAGTGCTACGCCTCCGATGACTGAAAATCGAATTTCCCGTTCAACGAGCAGCTTGAGAAGAGCGTTCAGCTTCAAGGCGAGCTGCCTTTCTGGCGGCATCTGCAAATTGTTGCATCTGCTCAAGCCATTCGATTCTTTCTGTCGGTGATCGTTCGAGGCCGCGCTTCACCAGCGACGGGTCAATGTCTTTAGCGAACAGCTCGGCCAGAATGTCGAACGACGTTCGTTCCATCGCCTTGCATTGTACCAGTGCCACGGGGCCAGTGACCAACAGCGGCGGCTCGTGCGCCGCCAAGGCTCTGCCGATAGCGCGCCGCTTACGCGGTCTTCGTCTTCATCGTGTTGTTGTTATTGCCGCGCGCCTGCTTCTGGTGCTCCAGCTCATCGAGCCAAATGGTGAGCGGGCTCGCGATATATACCGAGGAGTAGGTACCGACGATGATGCCAATCAGCATCGCCGCGGCGAAGTCGAAAATTTCGCCCACGCCGAAAATGAGCAGACCCATCAGCGAGAGCGCCGTTACACCTGAGGTCAAAATGGTGCGCGACAAGGTGTCGTTGACGGCGATGTTGATGATTTCGGGCAGCGGCTTGCCCTTGAAGCGCGCCATCTCTTCGCGAATACGGTCGTAAATGACGATGGTGTCGTTGATGGAATAGCCGAGAATCGTCAGCAGCGCCGCAATGGAGGTGAGGTTGAACTCGCGCCCCGCCACGATACCGGCCACCAAGTAGTAGCCCGCCACCATAATCACGTCGTGGAGCATCGCCATCAGCGCTCCCGGGCCAAACTTCAGATCGAAACGGAACGCGACGTAAATGAGAATTGCCACCATCGCGTACAGCAGCGCCATCACGCCCTTGTTGCGCAGCTGCTTACCCACCTGGGGACCCACGTATTCGACGCGCTGCACCCAGTCTTTGACGCCCGTCTCTTTGTCGCCCACTTTGAACGTGGGCTGCGCCAACGCCGCCGCCAATGCTTCTTGAATCTTGTCGGCCATGCCTGCAGAGACAACCTGATAATCGAAGCCGCCGCCCTGCACTTCACCGAGCTCGCGAACCTCTTTCACCTTGCTGCCCGACGACTCAATCGCCGTTTTCAGCTCGGCCGTCGCCAACTTGGCCTTGGAACGAAAGTTTAAGATGCCGTTGTTCAGGTCGGGCGAAGCGAATGACGCCAGGCCGCCATGGCTGTCGGCATAAGAACGAATCGATGCTTCTGCCGATTTGGCCGTCTCTTCGGTGAGCTGGGTCACGCCGCCCATGCGCAACAGAAACGAATGCGCTTCAGTGGGGCCAATGCCCTGCACTTGAGGCTCGTGCAGGCCGCCCTTCACCGCCGCTTCACGCACTGTCTGCGCGTCGATGGCGTAGGGAAACTTGAGCTCCACCAGTGTACCGCCGGCGAAGTCGACGCCGAGCTTGAAGCCCACCACCGCGATGCCCACCACGATGGCCAAGTTCAAAATTGACGAGATAAACAGCGCGATGCGCCGCTTGCCGATGAAGTCGATGTTGGTCTTGTGCTTGATGATCTGCATGAAGGTTGGCCTCTCTTAGACCGATACCCGGTCGGCGTTGCGGCCGTGCACGAGGTAGGTGGTGATAACCCGCGTCACCACGATGGAGGTGAACAGCGACGCCACGATGCCGACAATCAGCGCGGTGGCAAACCCTTGCACCGGGCCCGAGCCGGTGAAAAACAGAATCACACCTGCAATCAGCGTGGTCACGTGGGCGTCGAAAATCGTCCAAAAGGCGCGGTCGTACCCTTGATCAACCGCGGTACGCGCCGACTTGCCGGCCGCCAGCTCTTCACGAATGCGCTCGTTGATGAGCACGTTGGCGTCGACCGCAATGCCGAGGGTGAGCACAAAACCGGCAATGCCCGGCAAAGTCAGCGTGGCTTTGAACAACGCCAAACCCGCCAAAATCAGCGCCCCGTTGAGAATCAGCGCCACATCGGCGACCAGGCCCGAGCCCCGGTAATAAATCGCCATGAAGACCACCACCAGCCCCAGGCCCACCAGGGCGGCCAGGCTGCCCTTCTTCACCAATTCGTCACCCAGCGAGGCACCGACCTGGCGAATTTCACCCACGGTCACTGGAGCTGGCAACGCGCCGGCCTTGAGCACAATGGCCAAGGTCTGCGCTTCTTTTATCTTCTCTTCCTTCTTGCCGCGCCCCAACGTGATGCGGCCGTTGCCACCCGGAATCTTCGACTGAATCGTGGGCGCGGTGTGCACCATGTCGTCGAGCACAATGGCCATGCGGCGGCCAATGTTCTTCTCGGTCAACGCTTCTAAATCGCGCGCGCCCGCGGCATCGAAGGCGAAGCCAACTTCAATTTCTAAGTCTTGCGGGTTCTGACGGTGAATCGCGTCAGTCAGGTGTTCACCCGTGAGCGGAATGTCGCTCTCGACCAAATAGGTCGAATACGTCTCGCACTTTTGTTTGCTCGTTTCGGCTTGGTTCTCGACACAGTGGAGCATTATTTGACGCCCGGCCGGCGATTTGTCTTTTACGTAAGCGAGCAGCTTTTCGCGATCGACCGATTCCAGCTGGGGAAAACCCTCTTTCGAGGCATTGTTCAACGTAATGCCCGAATCGAGTGCGGGCGGGTTCTTCTCGAAGAGCTCCTTGAAGAAGCCGGGGTCGGTGTTGTCGAGCAAGCGAAACTCGAGCTGCGCGGTGGTGCCGATCAGCTCCTTGGCTTGCTCCGGGTCTTCTTGGCCGGGCATCGAAATCTGAATGGAGTCGGCGCCCAACTTGCGCACGTCGACCTCGGCCACGCCCCATTTGTCGATGCGGCGGCGAATCACGAACATTGCTTGGTCCACCGCGCTTTGGGTGAAGGCGTCGATGTTCGCTTCGTCCATCGACAGGGTGAGCGTCGCCCCTTCACGCTTCTCTTTCTTGAAGTCGCGAAACTGGTTGGCGAGCTCTTTTTCAATCGCGTCTAACGTGGCCGGGTCAGCCGCGGTCAACGTCACTTCGCGTGTCTCGGGGTTGGTGCTGGCGGTCACTTCACCCAGTTTTTGGTTTTTGATGTAATTCACCATTTGCGCCGCTTGGCGCTCGGCGCGCTTCACCAGCGCGGTTTGGGTGTCTACCCGCATCACCGTGTAAATGCCGCCTTGCAGGTCGAGGCCCAACGACAACTTGTACCGCGCCGGAGGGGCCCACGAAGGCAGCGCTTTCTCGAGCACCGCCACGTTGTTGCGCTCGTGCCGCTCTACCACGAAGAGCGAGTAATACGTCGGCATCAAGAACCACGCCGACCCGAGGGCCACGCCCAGCACCACGAAGACTCTTGTCCACCAGCCGCGATCCATCGTTATTTCTCCTCGCGCTTTTCTTGCGCGCCTTCGCTCTTGGCCTCATCGGGCGCCAACATTTTGCTCGAGATAGCGGTCTTCAACACTTCGGCCTTGGTACCGCCCAACAGCTCGAGCGTCACCACTTTGTCGGCCACCACGAAGACCTTGCCGATCAACCCGCCGCTGGTCACCACGCGGTCACCCTTCTTCAGCCCAGACAGCATGTTCTGCTGTTCTTTCATTTGCTTCTGCTGAGGGCGCCAAACCAGCAGGTACATGATGGCCAACAGGCCGAACATCAACAGCAAGGTAAACCGCGAGTCTGGGCCCGCGGGGGCCTGGGCAAGAATCAAGAGGTGCGAAGCCACGTTCGGTGAGCCTTTTCTTCGTTAGGAAAGGGCGGTCATCTAGCAGCCCCTCGAAGGCCTAAGCAAGCAAGCCTCACCATCATCTTTCTAAAGGTTGCGTACTTCTGACCAGTGCGGCTAGACCGCCCAACCCATGAAATGGATCATCGCCTTGACCTTCGCTTTTGGCACCTTGGGGTGCGGCGCTGCCACCAGCGCGGGCGCTGCGTGCAAACTCGACAACGAATGCCAAATTGGCCAGACCTGCAACAACACGTTTCCGGGCGGCTTTTGCTCGAAAGGTTGCCTGCAAGAAGGCTCGACAGACGAGTGCCCGCAAGGCACCATTTGTGCGCAGGTGACTTTGGGCGCCCGGTACTGCGCGGTTATTTGCACCGAGCAGTCACAGTGCCGCGACTCCTATCGCTGCAATGGCATCACCGCGAGCAGCACCAAAGCCTGCCAACCCTAAATTTTGCGCCATGGCCTCTCGCGCTTCAAACGACGCACCCACTGACCCTCACGCCACCCTCTCGGGCACCCGCGACAGCGAGCACAAGACTGACCCCCACGCACCCGCGCAGTCGCTTGAGCACATCGCCGCGCATGACGTGAAAACCGAGCCCGGTGGCTTAGTCGCGTTGCGCGACCCCATTGAAGACGACCCGCGCTACCTGGCCGTCATCGCCAGCGTCGACGTTGAAGTACAGGCCTTGGTCACCGCCGAGAAAAAAGCACACCCTGAAGTCAAAGTCGGCTGGGCGCATTCTGAATGGGCGCACAAAAAGCGCCTGCTCAAAGAGCGGCACGGCCTCGACTGGAAAACCCCGCTCGAGATGAACCCTGCCGGCAACCCTTAAGGAGCAGCATTCGGCCGGGCAAGCACCTCTTTCAAGAAATCTCCATAGACATCGCGCTCAATCGCCTCGCGCGCCTGCGCCATCAACGTCAAAAAGTAATGCAGGTTGTGCAAACTGTTGAGCCGCAGCGCCACCAGCTCTTGGCTAACGAAAAGGTGCCGCAAGTACGCCCGGGTAAAGGTGCGGCAGGTGTAGCAACTGCACTTTTCGTCTACCGGGCGCTGATCATCGACGAAGCGTGCGTTCTTGATGGTCAGCCGCCCTGCTGAAGTGAACAGCAGCCCATTGCGCGCGGTGCGCGTGGGTAGCACGCAATCGAACATGTCGACACCCGACGCCACGCAAGTCACCAAATCGCGTGGAGTGCCCACGCCCATCACGTAGCGCGGCTTGTCTTTGGGCAATAGCGGCGCGCAAAACGCCACCCCAGCATGCATCGCTTCAGGCGTCTCACCGACTGAGAAACCACCCAACGCGTAACCCGGCAAATCAACCGCGCATACTTCTTCGACGTGCCGCCGGCGCAGGTCTTCGTGCAGCCCCCCCTGCACAATGCCGAAGAGCGACGAGCGCTGCTGCGACCACGCCGCGTGACAACGTTTCAACCAGCGGGTGGTGCGCGCCAGCGATGGCTCCATGTAGCTGCGTTCAGCTCCCGACGGAGGACACTCGTCGAACGCCATGATGATGTCGGCACCCAGCGTCTCTTGAATTTCAATCGCACTCTCGGGTGTCAACAGGTGCTTGCTGCCGTCGAGGTGCGACTGAAAGGCCGCGCCCTCTTCGGTGATTTTTCGTATCTGCGCCAAGCTGTAAACCTGAAACCCTCCTGAGTCGGTGAGCATCGGCCGGTCCCAACCGATGAACTGGTGCAACCCGCCCATCTTCGCAATCAGCGGCGCCCCAGGCCGCAGCATCAAGTGGTACGTGTTGCCCAGAATGATGGAGGCTTTCAGCGTGAGCAGGTCATCTTTGGCCACTGCCTTTACGCTGCCCGCGGTACCCACCGGCATGAAGACCGGCGTTTCGATGGTGCCATGCGGCGTATGAAGCCGCCCCCGGCGCGCCCCCGTCTGCGCATCGACGTGCAGCAATTCGTAGCGCAAAAGGCTGGGCGCAACGCGCAGGTCTCCGCGCGCAGAAAGGTTCTCGCTCATGGTGCGCTCTCGATGAACATCGCGTCGCCATAGCTGAAGAACCGGTATTTTTCGCGCACCGCTTCGGCGTAGGCGTCGAGACAGACAGACCGGCTGCCGATAAAGGCGCTCACCAACATCACCAAGCTCGAACGCGGCAGGTGGAAATTCGTTACCAGCGCGTCGACGGTGCGAAACGTGTACCCCGGGTAAATAAAGAGCGCAGTGTCACCCGCCCCGGCCTTAAGGCCTTCGTCAGTCGACGCCGCCTCCAACGTGCGCAGGGAGGTAGTACCCACCGCAATCACCCGCCGACCTTCTTGGCGCGCTCGCGAGACTGCCGCCGCCGTTTCATCGGGAACACGGTAGCGCTCACGATGCATCACGTGCGCCGACAACGGCCCTTCACGCACCGGCATGAAGGTGCCCGCCCCCACGTCGAGGGTGACGAAGCGCCGCTCTACCCCGGCCCCATCGAGCGCCGCCATCACCGGCTCACTGAAATGCAGGCCCGCGGTGGGCGCCGCCACCGAGCCCGGCTCGCGCGCGTACACCGTTTGGTAGCGAGCCGCATCGTCGGCTTCGGGCTCTCGCGATATATATGGAGGCAACGGCAGACGCCCCGCCTCTTCAAGCGCGCTGTCGAGCGGCCGGTCAGACCACAAACGCGCGCGGTAATCTCCGCCGCCCTTCGCCTCCACGATTTCTGCAGACACGCCGCCCGCAAAATCGAGCCACTGCCCTACTTTCAGGCCTTTGCTCGCTTGACCCAAGCACCACCATTCTGCCCCCGACGCGTGAGCGCCGAGCGCCGACACCGCAGTCACGTCTTTCGCCGGGTGCAGGAGCAGGAGCTCGGCTTTTCCACCCGTGCCACGCTTGTGACCTAAAAGCCGCGCACGAATGACCCGGGTGTCGTTGAAGACCAGCACGTCGCCTTTGCGCAGCAGCGACGGCAAGTCGACGAAGCGGCGGTGGGTGAAACGCCCTGCGCCACGCTGTACATGAAACAGGCGCGCCCCATCTCGCTCCGCCAAAGGGTGCTGCGCAATCAATTCGGGAGGCAGCGCAAAATCGAAATCTTCTGCCGTCAAAGCGCTGGGCGCAGGCTCACCAGAAACCGCGTTCATCAGTACAGCGTCTGTACCTCAGTCTGCGGGTAGTAGTGAGCCAGAATGCGGCGGTAGTCCCACCCTTTTTCAGCGAGCAGCTTGGCGCCCCACTGACACAGCCCCGCGCCATGGCCAAAGCCCTTGCCGGTGAATTGCCACCCGTCGCGGGTTTCTTCGACGTCGAAGGCCAGGCTCTTCAGCCGGCCATACCCCAGCCGCGCCCGCAGAGAAATGGCATCGAGAGAACCTTTGCCCCACTGCACCCGGGTAACACGCCCCGTCGACGAGCGCGACGAAATGCTGAAGGCGTGAGCCTCGGCGTGAATCGCCTTGTCGAGCTCTTGCCGCGAAATGCGCAGCGACCACCGGCTCGAAGGCAGTTGGCCGCATGGGCACTCGACGGGAGTCAGGTACGGCAGCTCGCGATTCAATGCCGGCAACCCACTCTCGGTGCGCCCGCCACAGCTCGAGTGAAAATAGGCTTCAATTGGCTGTAGCTGAAAGGTCAGCACTTCGCCTCGTGTCGCTTCAACCGCCTGGCGCGTACTCGCCGTCTCTGCCTTCAGGCCTCCATACACTTGACTGATGACATTGCTGCCCAAGTGCGAGCTCTGCCCATAGCCGTCGATTTTCTTTTTCAGCGCATAGGTGCGCGCCGCCACCGCCTGCGCCTTCAGCGCCTCGAAGGGAAACGACGGAGGCATCTCGCTGCCCAAAACACCCACCAAATAGTCTTCGAGCGGCAGCACGTTCACCACTTGCAGGCGCGACCCCACGGCGGTCACCACCACGTCACCGCGCAGCGCAGAACGGTTGGCTTTTACCCAGCCGCGGGGTGAACCTGCACGCAGCCGCATCACTTGGGCTCCGGTGTCACGCCCGTCGAGCACCAACTTGCCCGCCGCGGCGGTGAGGTGCGCTTGGCGCTGCGTCAATGCGGCATACACCGGGTCTTCAACGTCATCACCCGCCACCAACCCCTCGGCCTCGACATCGACCGCCGGCGCTGGCTCGCCCACGGTGATACGCATCGTCTCTTCGGCCCGCGCGCTGACTGCGATCGCACCCATTGCCAACAAGAGAACGCAGCGCAGCATCGAAAAACAGTGTACGGGCGGTGGCGAGCCCCTCAAGAAATTGGCAAAACGGTACCGCAATGTCTTTTTCTTCGGCCCAGCTGCTGAGCGCACTCGATGCCATGCCCTCGCGCTCCGCGGCAATTTTGGGCTTTCGCTGTGTCAAAGCGTTTCCCCGCCCGCGCTGCGCCCAATTGTACGGCGTGACGCCTGAAGCCTTCGACGCCATGCTGTTGCGTGCATCGAACGACTTGGCCCGAGCGCTTCGCTTGCCCGTGGTTGAAGAAACGCCTGACTTCGCCGCCGCCCTGCGCGACACGTTGGAGCCCGGAGGCATACCCGACACTTTTCCCGCGGTGGCCGCGTTGTGTGTCGAAAAAGCGACGTTGGCCCAAGCCTTGCGCCGCGAGTCAGCAGCAGACCTGCCGATGTCGAAGGGTGAAAAGTGGTTTCGCCGCTTGGCTATCGTCATCGTGCTCGCACTCACCGCTTACTTCTATTGGCAAGAGCATTATGGCAGCCCCAAACTCACGGCGCGCCCTGGTCAACCCTCGCGCGTACAGCGCTAACACTTTGCTTCCCGTGGCGTTCACCGCTAAGTCTTTGGCCAGCCCATGAAAAGTGTCCTTTCCTTTGTCGCACTCTCGCTGTTGTTGCTCGGTTGTCCCAAGCAGGCCCCCACGGTCGCCATCACCGGCAACGACGACGAGCTGATTGACCAATACAGCGCTCAACTCGAAGAGCTGCGCACCCGCGACACGGCCGGCGAAAACCGCTGCAAAGACGCCTGCCCCACCAAAAACAAGGTGTGCGCCATCTCTGAATCGGTGTGCGGCATCGCCGTGAAGAAGGGTGACCGCGCCGACTTTCAAACCAAGTGCGTGGCCACGCAAGAAGACTGCGCCAAGTTCGGCGAAGTCTGCCTGAGCTGCTCCAAATGAACGCAACGGTGCTCACCGTTTGGCTGCTCTTGAGCAGCGACGCCGAGAGCACCGCGCTGACGCCTGAAAAAGTGGCGCAGATTCACGCCGACCAAGCCAAAGCGCACGCCGCCATCGACAAGAAGTACGGCGAAAAAAAGCTTTCTGAATTGACGACCGAAGAGCGCCAGGCGCGCGAGAAAGAACGCAGCGCTGCTTCTCTTCACGTGTTTGAACAAGCCGGCACCGATGACAAAACATTCTCGCGCTACGAAGCAACGCTGTCGCGAGAGCAACGCAGCCGGGTGAAGGCAGCTGAAGACAAGTTGAAAGCGACACCCGAAGAGCCGCGGCAGCCCGAAATCATCGACGGCGTCGAAGAGGGGCCTGAAATCGTGGGCGCCGAGCCGGCCATTGTGGCGACCAAGGCCGAGAAAAAAAGCAAAGCCGCCAGCAAGAAAGCGAAGAAGCGTCACAAGAAATAGCGCCGACGACTTAACGCGCCGACGTCCACACTGCGTCGTAAGGGCAGGAGCAGTCGGTCTCTTCAGGCTCGGGGTACACGTACGATTCGCCGCGGTAGTTGCGAAAAATCGTCTGCGTCTCTTTCCGCTCCAGCACGTATTCGGGCTGTAACGTCACCTTGCCCCCGCCCCCCGGCAAATCGACCGCCAAGTGCGGCACCGCCAACCCTGACGTGTGGCCACGCAGCGCTTCGACAATGCGAATGCCTTCGGCAATCGGCGTGCGCAAATGCTCACAGCCCTGCGCCACGTCCATCTGGTGCAGGTAATACGGCCGTACCCGCATTTGCAGACAGCGGTGGTTGAGCTCTTTGATGATGCGCGCGCTCGAATTTACCCTGCGCATCAACACCGCCTGGTTTTCCACCGGCACGCCGTGGTCAACCAAACGTTCGCAGGCCGCGCGCGCGTCAGCAGTCACTTCTTTCGGGTGGTTGAAATGCGTCACCACATACAACGGCGCGTAAGTGCGCAGCATTTGGCCCAGTGCGTCGGTTACCCGCATGGGCAAACACACCGGTATGCGTGAACCAATGCGAATGATTTCGACATGGGGAACCGCGCGGAGCGCTTTGAGCAGCTCTTCCAGCCGCTCGTCAGAAAGAAGCAACGGGTCTCCGCCCGAAATCAGCACGTCGCGTACCTCTGAATGCGCGCGAATGTACGCCAGCCCTTCGGTCATCGCGCTCTTACCCAACTCGGCCTCTCCCCCTTTGGTGATGCGGCGCCGCGTACAATGTCTGCAATAAACGGAGCAGGTGTCGAGCGCGAGAAACAACACCCGGTCGGGGTATTTGTGCACAATCGCTTCCACCGGCCGGTGTTTGTCTTCACCGAGTGGATCAACCAACTCGCCTTCGCTCACCCGCGCTTCAGCCCTCGCGGGAATGGCCTGCATGCGCACCGGACAAAACGGGTGTGCCGGGTCAATCAAAGACAAATAATAAGGAGAAATACCCAACCGAAAAATCGATTTGGTTTGCTCGCAACCGGCGCGTTCTTCATCAGTCAGCAGCAACACCTTGGCCAACGCCTCGCCGTCGCGCACTGAATGGCGCATCTGCCAACGCCAATCATTCCACTCCGCGTCGGTGGCATGCGGAAACAACGCTGAGCGGCGCGAGGAAGAGTCCAGCGAGGCCGCTTGGAGCAACGCGTTCACGCCTGCGCCGCGCCGGCCGCCTTCGTGAGCTGCGCCTTCCACCACTGCTGGCCCGACTCGGGCAACAGGTGAATCGGATCGTAATATTCGTACGTACGGGTCAGCGCGTCGGGGTCATCTTTTTCAATGCCGGTGCGATAATTCTTGGTCCAGTACGAAATGCCCTTTTCTTGATCGTACTGCGCCACTTGGTGCACCCAGCGCTTACCGACATAGGGCACATCACAGACAATGCGCGGCGTGGCGAAGCCCGGCATGTACCCCATGATGTCGTGTTGCAGTGCTTGCGCTTCGTGAACGCTGACCCGCCAATGCTCCGCATTGGGAATCATGTCGCACATGTAAAAGTAATACGGGAGAATTTTGGCGTGGTCCAAGAGCATGAACGACAGCTCGAGCAAATCATTCGAGGTGGCGTTTACTCCGCGCAGCAGAACGCCTTGGTTACGCACATCGCGAAAGCCGACTTCTAACAGGCGCTTGGCGGCGCGGCCTAACAACGGCGTCACTTGGTTGGCATTGTTGACGTGGGTGTGCAACGCCAAGTCGACATTGTTGGCAAAGGCTTTTTTGGCAAGTCGCTCCAGCGCAGACATTACTTCGTCTTGCAAGAAGTGTTGCGGAATGCCCATCAACCCCTTTGACGCCAGGCGAATGTCGCGAATGTTTGGAATATCGAGCAGCGCGCTGACGAAATGTTCCAGCTGCCCAATCGGCACATTGGCAATGTCACCCCCCGAAACGACCACGTCGCGCACCGTGGGCGTGGCGCGCAGGTAATCTAAAATCTGCTTGTGGCGGTCAGGCTGGGGTATGCCAAATTTCAACTTCTGCACCTGGGGCACGCTGTTGCCCACCAAGTCCATGCGGGTGCAGTGGCCGCAATACTGTGGGCAGGTCGAGAGCAGCTCCGCCAACACTTTGGTTGGGTAGCGGTGGGTAAGGCCTTCGACTTTCCACATTTCAGCTTCGTGCAACGAATCACGCGACGCTTTGGGGTGGCTCGGCCAGTCAGTGCGGCGGTCATCGAACGCCGGCAACATGTACCGGCGCAATGGGTCGCCCCATAAATCGGCGAAATTCAGCGTGTTCAACATGTGCGGGGTAATCAACATCGACATCGTGGCCCGTTCGGCCAAATCACGCTGCATCGAAGCAAATAAAGTTTCGGGCAACAGGTCGCCCAACGCCGCTTTGAGCTCCTTCAGGTTCTTCACAGTGTGCTTGCGCTGCCATAGCGCTGACTCCCAGTCTTGCACCGAGGTGCCCTTGAAACCGGGTATGCGGTTCCAATCGGGCTCTGCGAATTCGCGCTTTAGCGGGTAGCTAAAGGGCTGGGCAGTGTCAGGGTTCACAGCTTTCGCGGACAAATTCATCGGCGTTGGGGTCGGTTCCATTCGAGGGCCTGCGTTGTAGCAAGAAGGCTAAGGCTAAGGCAGCTCAACACCCACCAGCTTCTCGATGTTGTTCTGGGTGACGTTGATTTCAAACGGGCCCGCCGTTTTGCCGTCGAGCTTGAACGTCACCTTGTGTTTCCCTACCGGGAGCTCCAGTGCGTTTGATAACGCGATGGGCGTGTTTTGACCGGTGGGTTTGCCATTGATAATGACCTCAGCGCCAGGTGGCTTGGTGGAGCACGCAAACTTTCCCTTTGCTTTTACCGCCACGGGTTCAGGCTTCGGTTCTGCCTTGGGTTCAGGTTTGGGCTCTGTGCGCACCACCGTTTTCGGCTCGGCACGCGGCTTCGGCCTCGGCGTCGGCTCAGGGTCGGGGCGCGGTGGCCGAGAGGCCGGTTTCAGCTCGGGTCCCCCTTCGGGCACCATCACCAAAACCTGCTCAATCAGTGCCTTGCGGTCCACGTTCAGCACTTCGAGATTCATGACTTGGAAGCCTTTTTTACTGGCCTGAATTTGGTGTCGACGGTCCATCGCCAAACCTTCTGCTCTGGCGTTGGGTGTGCGGCCAATCGACTTGCCGTCGATGAAGACTTCTACTCCCTGCTCTTCGCAAATGAACTTCACTGCAAACACGCTGGGAGTCGGGGCGGCCGGTAGCGAAGGTTCGGGGTCCGACGGGCGCACCAATACCGCAGGCTTGATGGGCTTCAAGGTCACTTTGTGTACCCGCTCGCCCGACGACAGCGTCAGGTGCTGCTTGTCTCGTTGAAAGCCCTCTTGGCGCGGCATCACTTCAATGTCGTAGTCGCCCGGCTTAAGCACGACCGCGCTGTTACCCTCGTACAATTTGCCGTTGATAGACAAGCTGAACGGCCCCTTAGGCTCGACCAACACCACCAACTGCGCGGGTGCGGTCAGCTTGAGCCAAGTGCCAATCACGAGCAGCAGCGCGACGACAATCGACAGCGCAATAATCAGGCGGGTGAGCGTTTTCTTGTCGGGCCCCGAAGACGATCGTAAACGCGGTCGCGGCGCGGCAAAGCCTGCTCCCTGGGTGGGCTCTTCGGGCCCCAAGTCGTTGGTGGTGTGCGGCATTGAGCGCGTGCCACCATCGGTATCGGGCTCTTCTAAGTCGGGCATCTCGCGAAAAGCCGGGCGCGACCTTTCAGCCGCAGGGGTTTCAGCAATTCGCGTGGCAACCCCTTCTGCCGCTACCACCGGTACGTCTTCGCGGGTGAGGTTGGGGCGAATCATTGTTTCGCCGCTGTACCCGGTGTTGGCGCCAATAATGATTTTCGGCTTCGGGGTGTTGCCCGGCGCGCGCTGTGACGCAGTGGGCGAAGCACCGCCTTTGCCCAATTCGTCGTCTTGCGGCCTGCTTGGCGTGGGGTGCAGGCCACTGACATCGAGCGCTTCGAGGGTGCTGTCGTTGCCCAAACCGTCGGTGGGGTTGTTGCGCGAACGGCTGATTGCTGTTTCTAGGTCGTACTCTGGGCGGCCACTTTCGACAATTTGCGTCTTGTCGGAGGTCGCATCGACATCGCTGCCGCGACCAGGCACTGTGTCCGCCGCTAAACTGCTTTTTTCGCTCGATACCGGTACGGGAGGAGGTGTCAAACCCGAGCGCCGAAACTTGGGCCGGTCAAGCTTGGCCGTCAGGCCGGTCGATTCGATATTGGGAGGTCGTTCGATGGTCGCGAAGCGCTCCATCTTGTCGCCTTCACGAAGCAAGTCTTCAGCGAAGGCTTCTTTCATGAAGGCGGCCAAGTGCTTGGCTGAGTAAATGGCTTCACCCGACAGCAAAAAGCGCATCAAGTCTTCTTGGAGATCGCTCGCCCACTGGTAACGGTCGCTGGTTTCCCGAGCGAGCGCCTTCATCACCACGTTCTCAAGACCGCGAGGAATGTTGGGGTTGTACTTCGAAGGGGGCGGCACATCAGCGTCGCGCACTTTTTCGAGCGTTGAAAAATCACTTTCACCGACGAAAAGTTTCTCGCCAGTGAGCATTTCATAGAGCATCACCCCTACCGCGAAAATATCGCTGCGGCGATCAATCGGCAGCCCTCGCACCTGCTCCGGGCTCATGTACCCGAACTTGCCCTTCAAGATACCGGCCTGTGTTTTTTGACTGCGGTTCGCCGCCTTGGCGATACCGAAGTCGATGATTTTCACCTCCCCCTCGTAGCTAACGAGAATATTTTGGGGAGACACGTCACGGTGAATGATGCCCAAGTCTTGCCCACGGGCGTCTTTCTTGCGGTGCGCGTAATCGAGGCCTTCACACAACTTAGAGGCAATCAACACCGCTTGGGCAGTTGGCATGACCTCTTTTCGGCGGCGGTAACGCTCGAGCAGCGTGCGCAGGTCTCGGCCTGACACGTATTCCATGGCAATGAAGTAGG
Organism: Myxococcaceae bacterium; assembly: GCA_019694575.1. Classification (GTDB taxonomy): domain Bacteria; phylum Myxococcota; class Myxococcia; order Myxococcales; family Myxococcaceae; genus JAIBBR01. The sequence continues at coordinate 14,004 of JAIBBR010000025.1, read as the reverse complement.
CGTCATCGTGCTTACCAAGTTCGTGAATGTGAACGATGTTGGCGTGATTCAGCTGAACGCTGATTCTCGCCTCGTCGATGAACATGGTGATGAACTCGACGTCTTCTGCCATGGTGGGCAGAATTTTTTTAATCGCCAAAATGCGCTCGAAACCCTCGACGCCAAACGCCTTCGCAATGAACACTTCGGCCATACCGCCGACGTTCACGCGCTCAAGCAACAGGTATTTGCCAAAGACGATTGGCTTTTTCATCGGCGAGAGAAGCGCCCTTTGAGCGAACAGCTCCCCTCTGTTCGACGTCTAGCGACATTACGCGCGCTGTTCTGATGCGTCAACGCAACGCAACATTCGGTTCAAAAGGCTTTTTGCGAAAAAAAGAAAACCCCCGAAGACCGACGAACGGCCTTCAGGGGTTTTAAAAAAAGATCCGGCAGCGACCTACTCTCCCACGCGGTTTTCCGCGGAGTACCATCGGCTCTGGAGGGCTTAACTTCCGTGTTCGGGATGGGAACGGGTGTGACCCCTCCGATATAGCCACCGGAAACGTGTCGACAACGTCAAGCGAGCTGTTTCCTTAAAACTCGCGACGCATAGTCTGCATACGAAGGGCACTCGATAATTCAATGACAACCAAATAAGCTGTGTTTCATATCGGGTCTAAAGCCAGACGTTCGCGTTATCAAACTGTCTGCCTTAAGCCTCGACCTTGACCTCTAAAACTCTCTGCTGCGAAAATTTTCGCATCAAAAAGAAGGAGGAAAGTAAGCCTCACGACCAATTAGTACCGGTTAGCTGAACGCATTGCTGCGCTTACACATCCGGCCTATCAACGTTGTAGTCTCCAACGGGTCTTTAGGGGGGTTACCCCCCGGGAGGCCAATTCTTGAGGTCGGTTTCCCGCTTAGATGCTTTCAGCGGTTATCCAATCGATACATGGCTACCCAGCTATGCCACTGGCGTGACAACTGGTACACCAGAGGTATCTCCAACCCGGTCCTCTCGTACTAAGGTCAGAGCCTCTCAAGCCTCCTACGCCCACAGAAGATAGGGACCAAACTGTCTCACGACGTTTTGAACCCAGCTCGCGTACCGCTTTAATTGGCGAACAGCCAAACCCTTGGGACCTGCTCCAGCCCCAGGATGCGATGAGCCGACATCGAGGTGCCAAACCTCCCCGTCGATGTGAACTCTTGGGGGAGATAAGCCTGTTATCCCCGGAGTACCTTTTATCCGTTGAGCGATGGCCCTTCCATTCAGGACCACCGGATCACTATGACCTGCTTTCGCACCTGCTCGACATGTCTGTCTCGCAGTCAAGCTCCCTTATGCCATTGCACTCGTCGCCCGGTTTCCAATCGGGCTGAGGGAACCATCGCGCGCCTCCGTTACTCTTTGGGAGGCGACCGCCCCAGTCAAACTACCCACCAGACAGTGTCCCGATCCCAGATAAGGGGACACGGTTAGACACCAGAAATCAACAGGGTGGTATTTCACTTTTGCCTCCACCAAACCTAGCGGCCTGGCTTCAAAGGCTCCCACCTATTCTACACAGTCAATCCCTAGTGTCACTGTCAAGTTGTAGTAAAGGTTCACGGGGTCTTTCCGTCTTTCTGCGGGTAAACTGCATCGGCACAGCTATTTCAATTTCGCTGAGTCCCTCTCCGAGACAGCGCGGAAGTCGTTACTCCATTCGTGCAGGTCGGAACTTACCCGACAAGGAATTTCGCTACCTTAGGACCGTTATAGTTACGGCCGCCGTTTACTGGGGCTTCGGATCAGCGCTTCGCCTTGCGGCTGACGCATCCCCTTAACCTTCCAGCACCGGGCAGGAGTCAGACCCTATACGTCGGCTTCATGCCTTCGCAGAGTCCTGTGTTTTTGGTAAACAGTCGCTACCGCCATTTCATTGCAACCCATTTCGGCTTCGTCTGTACGACTACACCTACCATGGGCACACCTTCTTCCGAAGTTACGGTGTCAATTTGCCTAGTTCCTTGGAGGAGAGTTCTCTCAGGCGCCTTAGGATTTTCTCCTCACCCACCTGTGTCGGTTTACGGTACGGATGCCCTGCAATCTCCCTACGAGGTTTTTCTTGGAAGCATGGTATCGACGACTTCGCGCTAACGCGCTCGCATTCAGCTCTCGGCGATAACTGCCCGACCTTTAATCGTATCAGGCACGCCTACGGCTTTAGACCGGCACAACCACAATCCGGCTCGTTTAACCTTCTCCGTCGCCCCTTAGTTCGACGATTGCAAGACAGCGCAGGAATATTAACCTGCTTGCCATCACCTACGCCTTTCGGCCTCGGCTTAGGACCCGGCTAACCCTGGGAAGATTAACTTGACCCAGGAAACCTTAGGTTTACGGCGAGAATGTTTCTCACATTCTTTATCGCTACTCATTTCGGCATCAGCACTCGCAATCGCTCCACACGCTCTTTCGATCATGCTTCGCTGCAATTGCGACGCTCCCCTACCGCCATGCTTGGCTTTTCCAAACATGACCCGAAGCTTCGGTACCAGACTTAGCCCCGTTACATTTTCGGCGCGGCTTGTCTTGACCAGTGAGCTATTACGCTTTCTTTAAAGGATGGCTGCTTCTAAGCCAACCTCCTGGTTGTCTGTGACCCGCCACATCCTTTCTAGTGTTCACTTAGTCTGGATTTGGGGACCTTAGCTGTCGGTCTGGGTTATTCCCCTCTTGCCGATGGACGTTATCACCCACCGACTGCGTCCCGAGATAACACTTGTTGGCATTCGGAGTTTGGTACGGTTTGGTAATCTGGTGAGACCCCTAGCCGTTCCAGTGCTCTACCTCCAACAGTGAATTCCTCGAGCCGATACCTAAATATCTTTCGGGGAGAACCAGCTATCACGGAATTTGATTGGCCTTTCACCCCTATACACAGTTCATCTCAGAGATTTTCAACTCTCATGAGTTCGGTCCTCCACGTGGTTTTACCCACGCTTCAACCTGACCATGTATAGATCATCCCGCTTCGGGTTATAATACACGCAACTGTGTCGCCCATTTAGGACTCGCTTTCGCTCCGGCTCCACCTAACGGCTTAGCCTCGCTACGTATATTAAGTCGCCGAATCATGATGCAAAAGGTACGCTCTCGGGCTTGCTTGCGCGTTGCCCTCGAACTGCTTGTAGACATGCGGTTTCAGGTTCTTTTAATTCCCCTCACAGGGGTTCTTTTCACCTTTCCCTCGCGGTACTAGTTCACTATCGGTCGCCAAGGAGTATTTAGCCTTACCAGATGGTCCTGGCAGATTCAGACAGGATTACACGTGTCCCGTCCTACTTGGGTACCCCACTCGGCCTCGACTCTTTACGCGTACGCGACTATCACGCTCTTTGGTGCGCCTTTCCAGGCGCTTCCGCTTGAAGTCAAGGTCCTACCGTGGACCCGCAACCCTTCGTTCACTTACGTGAACAAAGTTTAGGCTTACTTTTCCCGGTTCGCTCGCCGCTACTACGAGAATCACTCATTGTTTTCTTTTCCTCAGGGTACTGAGATGTTTCACTTCCCCTGGTTCGCTTGATCCACCCTATGTATTCAGATGGTCATAATGAGCCGTTACGCTCACTGGGTTTTCCCATTCGGAAATTTCCGGGTCAACGATCGGTTGGCATCTATCCGGAACTTATCGCAGCCACCCACGTCCTTCATCGCCTCTTGGCACCTAGGCATCCACCGCACGCCCTTAGTAGCTTACTTACCTCAATCTCTTTGACGGCCTTGCCTACTAGAGCAAGACACGCAGGAACTTAGAGATCAAGGTCCAGGCCTCCGCTCTTCGCGGCAGACCCGACATGAAATAATCAGCTTAAAATTGAAATTGAATTATTTGTTACCCTTCGTATGCAGTTGTCAAAGAACAGATGTCTGATTTGGAATGATGTCGCTAAACCAGACAAAATCTGTGGAGCTGATCGGGATCGAACCGATGACCCTCGCCTTGCAAAGGCGATGCTCTCCCAGCTGAGCTACAGCCCCGAGAAAGACAGTCGTTAAAGAGTTTTTAGTGGGCCTGGGTGGATTTGAACCACCGACCTCACGCTTATCAGGCGTGCGCTCTAACCAACTGAGCTACAGGCCCTAAAGTTGGTAGCGACCGGTATCGAACCGAATCAGTATCTCTTAGTTTCAAAGAGCTCTCGCCCTTTCAAAACCAGACAGCAAACCCAATAGTCACTGCGAAAACGATTGACCTAGTCGACCGGAAGCCGAAGCTTCCTGGAGTAGCGCACCGTTTCAAAAGAAACGTCCTACTCCGGGTCTCCTTAGAAAGGAGGTGATCCAGCCGCAGGTTCCCCTACGGCTACCTTGTTACGACTTCACCCCAGTTACCAACCACTCCTTGGGCGACTGCCTCCTTACGGTTGGCACATCGACTTCTGGAGCAATTGACTCCCATGGTGTGACGGGCGGTGTGTACAAGGCCCGGGAACGTATTCACCGCAGCGTGCTGATCTGCGATTACTAGCGATTCCGACTTCATGGAGTCGAGTTGCAGACTCCAATCCGAACTGAGACTGGTTTTATGCGATTGGCTCCCTCTCGCGAGTTAGCTGCGCTTTGTACCAGCCATTGTAGCACGTGTGTAGCCCTAGACATAAAGGCCATGAGGACTTGACGTCATCCCCACCTTCCTCCGATTTAACATCGGCAGTCCCTCCAGAGATCCACTTGCGTGGCAACTGAAGGCGAGGGTTGCGCTCGTTGCGGGACTTAACCCAACATCTCACGACACGAGCTGACGACAGCCATGCAGCACCTGTCTCTCCGTTCCCTTGCGGGCACGCCAGCTTTTGGGCCGGCTTCGAAGGATGTCAAGTCTAGGTAAGGTTCTGCGCGTTGCGTCGAATTAAACCACATGCTCCACCGCTTGTGCGGGCCCCCGTCAATTCCTTTGAGTTTTAATCTTGCGACCGTACTTCCCAGGCGGAGAACTTAATGCGTTAGCGACGGCACCGCAGGGGTCAACACCCGCGACACCTAGTTCTCATCGTTTACAGCGTGGACTACCAGGGTATCTAATCCTGTTTGCTACCCACGCTTTCGCGTCTCAGCGTCAGTTACCGTCCAGATGGCCGCCTACGCCACCGGTGTTCCTCCCCATATCTACGAATTTCACCTCTACTTGGGGAATTCCGCCATCCTCTCCGGCACTCAAGCACAGCAGTTTCGGGCGCACTTCCTCAGTTAAGCTGAGGGCTTTCACACCCGACTTGCCATGCCGCCTACACGCGCTTTACGCCCAATAATTCCGAACAACGCTTGCACCCTCTGTATTACCGCGGCTGCTGGCACAGAGTTAGCCGGTGCTTCTTCTCCTGGTACCGTCAAGCCCTTGAGTGTTAGCCAAGGGTGTTTCGTCCCAGTCGAAAGTGCTTTACGATCCGAAGACCTTCATCACACACGCGGCGTTGCTCCATCAGGCTTTCGCCCATTGTGGAAAATTCCCCACTGCTGCCTCCCGTAGGAGTCTGGACCGTGTCTCAGTTCCAGTGTGGCTGATCGTCCTCTCAGACCAGCTACCCGTCGTTGCCTTGGTGGTCTCTTACACCGCCAACTAGCTGATGGGCCGCGGGCTCATCTCAAAGTGATAGCTTATAAATAGAGGCCACCATTTTCTCACCAGATCCGAAGACCTTCGTGAGCTTATCCGGTATTAGCTAACCTTTCGGAAAGTTATCCCGAGCTTTGAGGCAGATTACCCACGTGTTACGCACCCGTGCGCCGCTCTACTAGGATTGCTCCATTCGCGCTCGACTTGCATGTGTTAGGCACGCCGCCAGCGTTCGTTCTGAGCCAGGATCAAACTCTCCAAAATAAAATTCGGAAATTTTGAACTGGCACAAAGTCGAACTCTTGCGAGTTACAACTCGTGTGTTTTGTTCGGAGCTATTCTTGTTGTTCCCGAAGGAACTTGAAGAAAGCTCATAAAGAATTAACTGCGGTTTCCGCAGTACTTCTTGGGCTTGCTATCCAGTTTTCAAAGAGCGATTGACTGCTTTCCCTCGGAGACAGTTCTCCGCGGGGCGCGCCGTTTACTTCGGTTTTGATTTCGCTGTCAAGGTTCTTTTCAGAACTTTTTTCAGCGATTTACCGCCACCGAACAACGACCCGACAGCACCTCGACAACCGCCAACCCCGACCGCCGGCCCCGCCCAACAACGGCGAGGGAGGCGGCTTATACGGATCTGATCGCAGCTTGTCAACACTCTGACTACATCTTATTTTTAATTAGCAATTTCAAGCAGTTACTTGCTTTTCCCTGGTTTTCACTGCATGGCGTTGATCGAAAACGATCATCCATTCGAGACTGTCTCGGCATTCTGCAGCCGTAGGGCGCTCAGGTCGGCTCTCCCGCGACGACAATGCTCGGCCACGACGATAGATTTCAATTCATTCAAGGCTTTGTCGAGGTCGTCATTCACAATGAGATAGTCGTAACTCTGCGTGCCGCGCTCCATCTCTGCGCGAGCGGCAAGCATACGGCGGCGAATGGCGTCGTCGGTTTCTGTCTGACGGCCCCGAAGGCGCCGTTCGAGCTCTTCCATCGAGGGAGGAACGATAAAAATGAGCACTGCATCGGGGAACTTACGCTTGATGGCGGTGCCGCCTTGCACGTCAATGTCAAACACGCACACGCTTTTGTCTTCACGTGTCTGCTCAATCAACGATTGGCTGCTGCCATAAAAATGTCCGTGCACCTCGGCCCATTCAACGAACTCACTGTTTTCAATTTTCTGCTGAAAGGTCTTGGTGTCGATGAAGTGATAGTCGACACCGTCTTTCTCTTTTCCCCGAGGGGGGCGCGTGGTGTAGCTAATCGAGAACTGCGCGCTGGGCATTTCGTCGAGCATGCGTCGGGCGAGCGTCGTCTTCCCCGCGCCAGAAGGTGCCGAAAGCACCAGAATCAACCCGGGCGAAATGGTTATGTCTGTCATAGGCGATTTGTCTCGTTTGAAAACTATTCAATCTATTCGATGTTCTGAACTTGCTCGCGCACCCGCTCCAGCTCGGCTTTGAGAGCCACCACGCGCGAAGAAATGTCAGCGTGCTGGCTTTTCGAGCCGGTGGTGTTGATTTCGCGGTTCATTTCCTGCACCAAAAAGTCCATTCGGCGGCCGGCCGGCTCCTTGTCAGCGAGCAAGGCACGAAACTGCTCGAGGTGACTTTTCAACCGCGTCAGCTCTTCGGCGATGTCCGTGCGCTCGGCGAACAGCGCGACCTCATGCGCCAACCGCTGCGGCTCAACCGGAATGCCGGCCGAAAGCTCCTTCACTCTGTCTGACAGTCGGGCGCGATAATCATCGACGACCTGGGGAGCGAGCCTTTGCAACTCGCCGACCGTTTTCGCGATCTCTTCCAGGCGCTCCGTGAGATCGGCCGCGAGCGACTTGCCCTCGATTTCGCGCATTTGCACCAGGGCCCGCAGCGCCGCCTCGAGCACCATGGCGAGCGCTTTCTGCGCGTCGTCAATGTTTACTTTATGCTCTTGCAGCTGCATCACTCCCACTTGCTGCACGATGTCACGCACATTGAGCCCGTTAGAGAGGCCCAGCGTGTTGGCCAAATCAGAAAAGACTTTTTGGTAGGCCTTGGCGAGCGTCAAATCAACCATTGGCGTTTGCACATTGCCCGCGGCCGACGTGCGCTTCACCGTGAGGTCGACGGCCCCGCGTGAAAGGGTGTCTTTCACGTGCTTGATGGCAGTCACCTCGAGCGCCGACAGCTCGCGCGGCAAGCGCACCTTTACCTCGCAAAACTTGTGGTTCACCGAGCGTGCTTCGACGGTGAGCTGCTCTTCACCTACGGTTGCGGTAGCAACTCCAAAACCGGTCATGCTTCTCGTCATAGGGGTCTCGGCAGTAGGGGCTTTTGACCTTGATTTCAAGCGATCTTCGAAGTGATGCGCAGTTGAATTTTGCCCACTCGATTGCGGGCGGGCTTTTCAGAATGGTTTGGCGCTATGACGCGCTTCGCTTTGAACGCGCCCATGGTCAGCCCTCTGAAGCGATTGGAACACCTGTTCAAGGTGTCGATGGCTGTGCTTTGGGGCCTGGTGTTCTTTCGCCGTGGCCGCAAAGAGCGCGCCTTGCAACGGCTGCCCAACGCCCGTCGCGTGCTGCTCGTGCGCATCGACAACCGTGTCGGCGAAGCACTGCTGATGACTCCCTTGCTCGAAGCTTTGGCCGGTAAGTTCGAAGTCGATGTGCTCGTACACACCCGCTGTGCCCGCGTGCTCGAAGGACACCCCCGGGTGAGGAAAATCATTCCCTTCGAACGATCGAAATGGTGGCTGCTGCCGTTGGCTCCGGGCATTGGGCCGCTGCGAAAAGCGGGCTACGACGTGGTGGTCAACTGCGCCAATTGGGACGCCTTTTCGGGCACCGCGGCGTTGGTGAGCCGCGCGATCGGCACCAACGCCTGCGTCGTCGGGCCCAGCGTGGGAGCAAACGTTTGGGTAACTGACGTCACCGTGCCCCAGAAAACCGGCACCACGTCAGAAGCGATTCAGCGGTTAGAGCTGTTGCGCGTGTTGGGTGTCAGTACCGCGCAGCCGCGCATGTCGTTTCGGGTGCCGCGCTTGCACAGTGATTTTCGCGAATGGCTGGCACAGCTACCTCAGCAACCGTTGGCCGTGGTCAACCCTGGAGGACGCCTGGACTGGCGGCGTGTACCCGCAGGTGGGTTCATTGCCGCGGCGGCGGCGCTCAAAGCGGCAGGGCGTATACCCATTATTACCTGGGGCCCGGGTGAAGAGCCGCTCGCTCGAGGCATTGCCCGCGCGGTGGAAGGCGCAGTGCTGGCGCGTGCTACCAACCTCGACGAGCTCGCAGCCTTGATGCAGCATTGCGGCTTGACGGTGTGTAACAACACCGGCCCGATGCACTTGTCAGTGGCGGCAGGCGTGCCGACGCTCGCGTTTTTCGTGCACATTTCGATCGAGCGTTGGGGCCACCCCTTTGCGCCACATGCGATGGTAGACCTTACGCAAACAATGGGAGACCCCGCGAAGCTCGAGGGAGCCATTCGCCACGCGGTGACTGAATTCAGCGCGACGAGGGCAGCCCGCGCTTCGTGAGTTGGGCCACGGTTTCGGTGGTGCTGTGGTCTTTCGGGTCACCCGTAATCGCCACTTGGCCGCCGTACTTTTCAACTTCAACCCGCTCGGGCACCGAGTCTTGCGTGTAGTCAGTGCCTTTGGCGTGCACAGCCGGTTTGAGCGTCGCGATGATGTGCCGTACATCGGCTTCGTCGAAAAGGGTGACGACATCGACGCATGCCAAACCACCGAGCAATTCAGCCCGTTCTGCTTGAGGAACCACCGGGCGGCTCTCGCCTTTGGCGCTACGCACTGAGGCGTCAGAGTTCACCGCCACCACCAACACATTGCCCAAGGCTTTCGCGCCCTGGAGGTAACGCAAGTGCCCGACGTGCAACAAATCGAAGGCCCCATTGGCGAGCACCACTTTGTCGCCTCGCGCGTGCCAGATTTCAGCCAACGCGGCCAGTTCAGCGAGCGTTTTTTCTTTGCTCACCACGTGGCCTCGACTGCGTGCTTCAGCTCCGCCGCGCTCACGGTGGCCGTGCCACGTTTTTGCACGACCAACGCGCCCGCCACGTTGGCAAGGCGCGCGGCGTCGACCGGCTTGGCGCCGGTGGCCAACGCCGAAGCGAACACTGCGTTCACGGTGTCTCCTGCGCCAGTGACGTCGAGCGCATCACGCGGGCCCCACACGGGAATCAAGGCGTGGGGCGCGTTCTTTTGCAGCACCGCCATGCCGCGCCGGCCGCGCGTCACCAGCAGCACTTCACACGCCAAGGTGGACAGCGCTTCTTGCCCGGCCACCAGCAGCTGGGCGTCGGTGTCGACGGGCAAACCGGTCACCGCCGCGAGCTCGGGTTCATTGGGCTTACACACCGTGGCGCCGTAATAGGCCGAGAGCGCATAGCGAGAATCGACACATACTTTTTTGCCGGCTTGCCAGGCTTGGCGCAGCACGTCGCGCGTTTCATCGCCCAACACGCCACCGCCATAGTCAGACACCAGCACGACGTCGCATGACCCGATGGCACGCTCCAGCGCTTGGGCGAGCTTGGTGCGGACAGCCGCGGGCAGCGGAGTAGCATTGCCGCGGTCGACGCGCAACATTTGCTGGCGTTGGGTGCCGGCGCCTCCCGCCAATACGCGTGTTTTGGTTTCGGTTTGAACGGAACCGGAAATCACTCCCGAAAAATCGATACTGGCTTGGGCGAAGCCGCGCCTGAGCGCCTGGCCTCGACTGTCTTTGCCCAGCACACCCACCGCCGTCACCTGTGCGCCGAGCGCGCTGGCATTGGCCGCGGCATTGGCCGCGCCACCCAATTTCACCTCGTCGTGTTCATGGCGAACGACGAGCACCGGCGCTTCGCGGCTGACACGTTCGGTTTGGCCAAACACATATTCGTCGGCGACCAAGTCACCCACCACCAGGACTTTGGCCTTGGCAATCTGCGCCAGAAGTGGCGTCGCGCGATTGATCACGTGGCTGGGGTTTGTCGCACAGCGCCCGGCAGCTCACAAGGACCGTCGCTTCGCACCGGCGAGAGCGGCGCGGCACTTTCAGGCAGCCCAAGTGCAGCCGCGAGCGGTGCCAGCCCTTCGAGCACCCGCACGCCCAAGCGAAGTTGGTATGCGGCCGTTTGCGCGGGCAAGCGCTGGGCGTCTTTTTCGGTGGTGATGAGCCACGCTCGGTGCTGGCGCACGGCTTCGTTCGCCGAAGCGAGCTCGCGCCCGCTGAAAGCATGATGGTCAGGAAAAAACCGCGTCTCGCAGAGCTGCGCGCCCGCTCGCAGCAACGATTTTTCAAAGCCTCCCGGCCGGGCCAGCGCAGCCAGCGCCACGACTTTTTGGCCCTTCAGCGTCGAGAGCGGCTGCTCGGCCCCGTCAGGCGTCAAAACCGACTGCGCGAAATGCTCAGCACGCACCTGCGTGCCGTTGAACGCCTCGGGGAGCTTCGAACCTTCACCCCGGGTCCACAACACGTGGGCGCGGCCCAACGCCGTCAGCGGCTCACGCAAGGGCCCACGCGGCAAAAGTGCTCCGTTGCCGGCCCCGACCTCACGGTCCCACACCACCACGTCGACATCGCGGCTCAAGGCACGGTGCTGAAACCCGTCGTCGAGCAAGACAAAGTCGCACTGCAGCTCGTTTGCCGCCCGCTCGGCCAATGCAGCGCGGTGTGCCCCCACCCACACCTGCACCCCGGGGCAACGCTGCGCGATGAGGCGCGGTTCATCGCCCACCTGTTCCCAAGCCGGGAGCTTCGAAGCGTCGAAGCGCTGCTCGCCTTCTTCGGTGCGACCGTAGCCACGCGAGAGCACCACCACCTTTTTTCCACTCGCTCGTGCCCATTGCGCCAAAAAAATGACCACCGGCGTCTTGCCCATGCCGCCCACGTGCACGTTGCCCACCGACACCACGCGCGCGTTCGGCACCCGCGTCACTGCGCGCATGCCCGCGTCGTAGAAGCGATTTCGTGTCGTAACGCCAAGGCCGTAGAGCCAAGAAACCGCGCGCAGCGGCGCGTCAGACCAATGGCTGCCGTTTTGGTACCAGCGCGCTTCCCACCGGGCGCTCATGCACCCGCCTTGGCGTAGAGCGCGAGCATCGCGTTGGCGATGTCACCCGAACGAGGCAGCGCGCATTCGCGCCGCGTCGTGGCCAACGAAGCCTGAGCGACAGACTTCGCCACCGGCTCGACCATGGTGTCGGCCCAAAAAGAAAGCGCCCCTTCGTCGACCGCCACCACGCGGGCTCCGCACGCCCGCGCTTGCAACGCAGCCCGACCGCTGAAGTCGTTGCCCAGCCCAAGCACCCACACCTCGTCAATGGCTTGCAGCCAGCACACCAGCGCCTCGGCCCGCTGGTAACCCACGAAGCGCACCACCTCGCCAAGCCCCAGCGCCGCTACCTGGTCGCGAATGCGCTGTTCGCCTTCACCGTCTCCCAATAGAACCAGTCGCGCGGTGGGGTGACGCCTTCGCACTTCGGCCATGGCTTCGACGGCCACCGCATGCCGGCGCGAGGGTTGAAAGGTCGACACCATGCCGATGAGCGGCCCATCGCCAAGGCCCAGCATCTTTCGCACGGCGGCGCGGTCGGTTGCCGGCTTGAAGGCGGCATCGCTCATCGCCGGCCACACCCAGCTCGGCGCTCGGGGTAACTCGCTCTGCATCGCCTCGAAGGGAACAGTGTACGCGTCGGCGCGAGGCATTGACGGCCGCAGCGAGCGCGGCGCGTGCAAGGAGCGAACGATTTTGGCGCGTTTGGGTTTCGCCCAGCGCGCCAACCAGTGGTCATGTGAAAAATGGCAATGAATGATGTCGGCTTCGGCGGCGCGCAGAGAACGCGCGTCACGGTAGAGGCCCCACGGCGTCGATTTGGTGGAAAGCTCGAGCGCCAGCGGACTCAGCAAACCCGTTGCTTTGAGCCGGGGCGCGGCAGGCTCTTCAGAGCCCAAGCTGCCTCGCAGACCGTCAATGGCCACTTCGACGTGGTGCCCGAGCGCCGCTTGGGCCGCAGCGAGCAAGGCCACGTTGTCCATCGGGCCACTCCACACCGGGCTGGCCAACAAATGCAGAATTCGTAATGGGGCCTTCACGCAGCCACCGAACCTAAGAGCCGCTCGAAGTGCTCGACGTTGCGCTGGCTCGCTCCAGAAATTTGCCGCACCGCGCTGCGGGCCAATTCACCCAGCGAAGCCACTTCTTCGGGCCGAGAGAGCAACTCGGACATGACCCGGTACAGATGGTCAGCGTCGTTGACTTGAATGCCTCCACGGCCCACCAATACCTGCACGCTGTCGTGGAAGTTTTCCATATGCGGGCCGAACAGCACGGGGCGGCCCTGCGCAGCCGGTTCGAGAATGTTCTGACCGCCGCGGGTGGTGAACGAGCCGCCGACGAATACCAAGGTGCCCAAACGGTACGCGCGCGTCAGTTCTCCGATGGTGTCGAGAATGGTCACTGGGGCGGTTTCAGACCCTCCCTGGCTGCGTTTTCTCACCTGGAAGTGCGCTTCGTGCACCAACCCCACCAGGCGGTCGGCACGGTCGATGTAGCGCGGAGCGATGACCAGCTTCAGCGCGGGGAAATTTTCACGCAAGCGGCGGTAAACGCGCAGCAACAATTCTTCTTCGCCTTCATGGGTGCTGCCGGCGATCCACACGGGGGTGCCGGGCGCCAACCCGAGAGCGACTCGCAAGGCCGCGTCGTCTTGCTCGAGCGGCGAAGGCAGCAGTGCGTCGAACTTGGTGTTGCCGGTGACGAAGACGCGACTTCGCGGCGCGCCGAGAGACAACACGCGCTCGGCTTCGTCTTCTTCGCGCATCAAGAACACGTCGATGTCGAGGAGCGGGTTTTCAATCAACGTGAAGAACACGCGGTAGCTCGAGAGCCGGCTTTGCGAAAAGCGGCCGTTGGTGAGCACCACTTTCGCGCCGGAGCGTTTCGCCGCGCGAATCAAGTTGGGCCAAATTTCGGTGTACTCGAGCACTAACATTGAAGGGGCAATCGCCGCGATGGCGCGTTGGGTGGCGCCCCACAAGTCGTAGGGAGAATAGATGATGGCGTCGGTTTTTTTCGACAGCCGCTCGTGGGCCATGAGGTGGCCGGTATTGGTGGTGGTGGAAAGAATGATGCGCGCGTTGGGGTAGCGCTCACGCAAACGGTCGATCATCGGAGAAAGGGCGAGCAAGTCGCCAGCACTGGCTCCATGCAGCCAGATGCGAGGGCGGCCGTCGGCGGGCAGCAGGCCTGGTGCATAGAAGCCCAAACGTTGGGCCAGCCCGTCGCGCGTTTTTCGGTGAAAGGACAACACCGGGAAAAGCACCCAGAACAAAAGGTAGCTGGCGAAGACGTAGAGAAACCGCATTGGCCCTTTAGTCGCTTAAATGTGCATCGCCCGCAACTGTTGCCGCAGTGACATGTTCTTT
>JAIBBR010000165.1 GCA_019694575.1 Myxococcaceae bacterium | reverse complement strand
GCGGCGTGATGTCGAGCTCGGCCCACATTTTGCCCGAGAGCAGTTCGCCGTCTTCATTCACGCGGCTGCGCTCGAAATAGATAACGGGTGAGCGAATCTCGTCGACGCGCCAGCTGCCTTTGTCGGGGCCGCGTTTCACCTTGTCGACCATCACTTCGCCGATATGTTCGGCGGCGAAATACATGTCTTCTTCGGGCAACTGTGCCTGCACCGTGGGGCTGGCGACGAAGGGCTGCCAATCAGCGGGCACGCGCACCGGGTACACGTTCAAACCGTAGCGTTCCAAATTGCGCAGAAATGCCAGCTCGTCTTCGGGCTGCATGAAGAACTTCACCACGTGGGCCATAGTTGCCTCTTACCTCGCCTTTTCTTTGGTAGACATGCCCCTAATGAACGCGTCATTCGAAATGCTCATTGGCCGCATGCAAGAGCTCAAAGACCTGGGCGGGTTGATCGGCCTCGCCACGTGGGACCAGCAGACCTACCTTCCCAAAAAGGCGGGCACTGCGCGGGCAGAACAGCTCTCGACGCTCCAGGGGCTGTACCACGAGCGGTTGGTCGACCCGCGCCTGGGTGAATGGCTCGAGGCCGTCACTCCGGCCGACGCCGACGGTAAATCGATGATTCGGGTGCTCAAGCTCGAACGCGACCGCGCGGTGAAATTGCCTGCGCGCCTGGTGAAAGAGCTGGCCACCGCGCAAGCGCACGGCCTCAGCGCGTGGTTGGCGGCGAGAGAAGCGAATGACTTTGCGCCCTTCAAGCCGGCGCTGGAAACTTTGCTCCAACTGCGCCGTGAGCAAGCCGATGCCTGGGGCCACGACGGCGAACGCTACGACGCGCTGCTCGAAACCTACGAGCCGGGCATGCGGGTGGCGCGGTTGTCTCCCGTGCTCAAAGCGCTGACGCAGAAATTGGTGCCGGTGGTGCAGACGATTCTGGAACGCCCGGTGCCTGACTCGGCGGTGGCGGGCAAGCGCTTCGATGGTAACGCCCAGTGGGACTTCACGCTGCAACTGCTCAAGGCGATGGGCTTCGACCTTGCCGCGGGCCGGCAAGACAAGAGCGTGCACCCCTTTTCGGGAGGCACCCACCCGCTCGACGTGCGCCTCACCACGCGCGTCAACGAGACGACGCCGATGCCGGCAATTTTCGGCACCATTCACGAAGGTGGCCACGGGTTGTACGAGCAGGGTTTTGCTGAATCGCATTACCGCACGCCCTTGGCCTGCGCGCCCTCGATGGGCCTGCACGAGTCGCAGTCACGCCTGTGGGAAAACATGGTCGGTCGCAGCCGTGGCTACTGGCGCTACTTCTACCCGCTGCTGCAGGTGAAGTTTCCCGCTGAGCTGAAAGACGCTTCTGCCGACGCGTTCTACGCCACCGTGAACACCGTTTCGCGCTCGCTGATTCGCGTCGAGTCTGACGAGCTCACCTACAACTTGCACATCGTGCTGCGTTACGAGCTCGAGCTCGAATTGGTGCGCGGCAACTTGTCGGTCGCTGACTTGCCCCACGCGTGGAACGAGAAGACGTTCGAATTGCTCGGCTTACGCCCCAGCCACCCGGTGGAAGGCGTGCTGCAAGACATTCACTGGTCGGGCGGCGACATCGGTTATTTCCCCACGTACGCGCTGGGCAATTTGTACGCAGCCTCGTTGTGGAAGACGGCGCGCGAGCAGCTGCCCGGGTTGGAAGCTGACATCGCCCGCGGGCAGTTGCTGGGCCTGCGCGACTGGCTGCGCGAAAAAGTGCACCGCCAAGGTTTTCGCTATTTCGCTGAAGACTTGGTGAAGCACGTTACCGGCCGTGGGTTGACCGATGAAGACTTCATGGCGCACGTCAAAGCGAAGTACGGCGAGCTGTACGGCGTTTCGCTGTGAAAAGTGAACGCGCCTCGTTGTGGGGCCTGTTCCTTCCACTGTCGTTGATTCCCGCGTTGTTGGCGGTGTTTCAACTCGGCCGCTTGCACCCCGACGAGGTGTACCAGCACCTCGAGCCCGCGAATTTCAAAGCCTTCGGCTACGGCATCATGGCGTGGGAATGGCAGCAGGGCCTTCGCAACTGGGCGGTGCCGGGCTTCTTCGCGTATTTGCTCAAAGCGGCCGATGCGGTGGGCATTCATGATGCGCAAGCGCGCCGCGCGGTGTTGGAAGTGCCGCAATGGGCGCTGCACGTGGCGATGCTCCTGGCGGTGTACCGCTTGTGTCGGCGCAGGCTTGAGCATCTGCCGTCGCTCGCGGGTACCGCGCTGGTGGGGCTCTATGGCCCGGTGCTGGGCTTTGGTGGCCGCACGTTGGGTGAGTCACTGTCGACCGCGTTCATGGTGATTGCGCTCGAGCGGCTCGACGACAAAGACGCGAAGGGCACCGTGGCGATGCTGGCAGGCGCGCTGCTCGGCCTGGCGGTGGTGACGCGCTACGGCTCAGCGGTGGTGGTGCTCGCGGCGATGGCGAGTCTGCTGGTGATGCGGCGCTTCAAACATTTCGGCTGGGCCGCGCTGGGCGGTGGCGTGGTGGCGTTGGCGTTGGGCGCGCTCGACAAAGCGAGCTGGGGCACTTGGTTTCACTCGCTCATCGAGTATTCGAAGTTCAATGTTTTCTCGCAGCAAGCGGCGCAGCGCTTCGGCGCCAACCCTTGGTATTTTTATTTGCCGTTTCTCGGCATGGTGCCGTTGTGGGTGTGGCCGGCGCTAAAGCACGGGTGGAAGCAGCGCTCGCAGTTGTCGTTGCTCTTTCTTGTCAGCGCGGTGGTTTACGCATTGGCGATTTCATTCACCTCGCACAAAGAAGCGCGCTTTCTTTACCCTGCGCTGGTGCTGCTCGCGGTGGGAGTGGTGCCCGCGCTCATCGACGGCCTGCAACGCTTGGGGCAAAAGTGGCGGCCCATTTGGCTCTACGCAGTGGCGTTGGCGGCGAGCGTGGCGCTCTTTTTTATTCCCACGCCGTTTGGTGTCGAGCGGCCCGAGATGTACCGCTTGGTGGTGAAGGGCGGCCGTGAAGCGACGGGGTTGTTCATCATTCCCGAGGGCATTTGGGGCGCTCCGGGGTTTTTCTACTTGGGCAAAAACATTCCCTGGTTCACCTGCGACTTCCCGGCAGATCCACGGTTTCAACAGGCGGTGCGTTCGCCTGTTTTTAATCGGGTGGTGAGCGTCGACGGGCATGGAGAAAAAGAGCTGCTCGCAGCGGGTTTCAAAGAGCTCGCACAAGACGGCAACACCAAGCTCTTCGGCCGCTAAGTTATCGCCCACGTGCAATGGGAGACACCGCGCCCATGTCTTCGCTCGAAAGCCAGTTCAACGTCAGCCGGTACGTCGCGGCGCTGAAGCTGCTGTTGAACGTTTGGTCTTGAAACGAGGAATAGCGAAACGCGCCCACAATATCGCCGCCCAGCGCGAAGGGCCCCCACACCCGCAACAGCGGGCCGACGGTGACGTAGTTGAGCGATTCCCACCCGCCGGGAGGCGTGTAGAGCCCCAAGATGACCCAGCCGCGTGCGGCCACGCGCACCCAGCCAATGCCGCGTTGAATCAGGCGCAATTCGAGTGTGCCTTGGCCGCCGAAACCGATGTGGTAGTTGCGCAGCGGCGCTCCGGGCACGCCGTCTTCGAAGCGGCTGCCTTGACCCCCGCTGGCAAACGGCATGAACCCCAACACACCGCTGACTTGCAAAAAGGTGTTGTCGGCGATGCCCCACTGCAGCGACGTGCCGAGCCCCGCGCCCACTGACGACACGCGCACCAAGTCGGCGTACGCAAAGTCGTACTGGCCGAAGAGGCCCCACAGCCCACGCAGGTTGCTGGTGCCGTCGCCGAATTGCCAGCCCGCCACCAAGCCGCGAATGAAGAATGAGGTGATGGGTTTATAGGGCGCCGAGACGTTGAAATCTAAATCGAAGTGCGAAAACGGCGAACGGTAGACGAATGAAGGGTCACCGGGAATGCCGTAGGTGAATCGCCCTTGAATGTTGGCCTGCACGGTCGATTCGCGGCGAATCTCTTTGGTGTTTTCGTCGCGGTACGCAGCGCCGAAGTTCGCGCCGCCGCCGACCATGGCGAAGAAGGGCGGGTTTTCTTCGAGGTCGTCGCGCTCCAACTCTCCGGCGAAGAGCCCGCGGTTGAGCGCGCCAGCAGGCTCGAGCAACAGCGCGCCGATGCGAGCGGCCCACCCTGATGGACGCGGGCTTCGGTAGGTGAGCAACAGCCGCGCCGCGCGGTGGAGCACTTCGCCGAGCAGGGCGCCTCCCACAGGGGTGGTGATGAAGTCGTTGTAACTGGGCGCGTCGATTTCGTAGAGCATTTCCCAGCTGAGCGACGAGACGACGGGGTAGAGCGCCGACCACCAAAACGACAACCCGCTCGAGCGTGCGGCGGTGAAGGCGAGCGCACCTTGGTACGGGTGGCCGAATTGGTTGGTGATGAAGATGTCGATGTCCCACTGCCAGGGGCGCCGGCCATCGAAGTGGCTGGCGATGCTGTCGCCTGACACCATGGCGAACGATTCGCGGCTCACCAGGTTCGAGAAGGTGAGGAACGTTAGGTTGAAGAGCTGGCCCTCAATGAGCGGAATCACCAAGCTGCGCGCAGGAGGAACGGGGCGGGTCAGCCCGGCCGAACGGTTGGGCGGAGGACTGATGCCAGGCGCAATGCCCAATGAGCGCATCGCCGGGTTGCCGGGCGATTGCAGCGGCGCGTCAGGGGACATCGAGACGCCGCCATCTTCGGTTTGGGCCCGGGCTGCGACGCTGAGTGCCAGGAGCAGAAATGCGAAACGCGTCAAGGCCACCTGCCGCTCAGCGCGAAGAAGCCGCCATGCCGGTCGACGGTGAGCGACGCTTGCACGGTGGGTTCACTTTGCCACTGCCACATGAGGCCCGAGAGCGCGAGGGTGCACAGCCCCATGCCGATGAGCGCGGCGCCTCCGACGAATTTGTAATTGGCTTGGTCTAACCGGCCTTGGCGCACCTCGGGGTCGAGCGATTGCGCTGACGAGGCTTGCAGGTAGCCGGCGACCAGACTGATGCCGCCGCCCACGATGAAAGCGCCACCGACGGCCGCGGGTATCCACGCGCGGGAACGTACCGGGTTGACGGTCTCAGTGGTTTGCGGAACAGCGGGAGTGTCTGACGGCGCGGGCGCTTGCTGCAGCGCCAGAGCGGCGATGAGCGAGAGATGAAGCATTGGTGGGTTCCCCTCACTGTGAGCGGCCGAGCATAAGCTCGATGCCCATGAAGACTTCTTCGATTTCTGCCTTGGTCAATTGCGCAATGCGCTTGCCGAGCGTCGCGCGGTCGATCGCCGATACAAGCGACACGTTGGCGACCGAGGGTTTGCGCAAGCCGGCCCGCGGCCGCAGGCGAACATTGCCCGGAGCCTCGGCCCACTTGAGATTCGAAGTACAGGGCACGACGATCACCGTCGAAAGCCGGCTCTGGTTGATTTGATTCGATTGCACGACGATGACCGGCTGCACGAAGCCTGCTTTGGAACCGCGCGGCCCACCCAGGTCAGCAAAGAAAACATCGCCCTGTTGAATCACCATTCGACGTTGCTCGGCGTGCGGTGGCCGGCGCGCTGAACGAGCCGGCGTGCTTCTAAATCGCCTACCTCGTCGACGACGCGATTCATGCGTTCGGTGATGTCTTGCTCCGAAAATTGGCGCAGGTAGTGCTGCAGCGCTTCTTGATAGAGGGCACTGCGAGACTTTTTGAGGCGTCGGGCCAGCCGGTCTGTCTGGGCGAAAAGACGGTCAGGTATGGAAATCGCCGTTTTCATACTTAAAGTATAACTGGCCGTCACTGTTTTCTGAAGAGGCGCGAGAACCAGCTTTCCTGTGGCTTCGTGACGGTTGCGTTCCCTACAACTTTGGCGCGGAGCGTCTGCAGCAGTGTCTGCAAGGGGGGCTGTTCGACGGGGTGCGCCGCGTTCGCGAATGTTTCCAGGCGCGTCAACCGGTCAACGGAATGGCCGGCACTGCGGGCGATGGCGGTGTCGAGAACAGCGTCGTTTTCCAGCAGCGCTGCTCCGATGGCGACGTCGACCCATTGGTCGGGGGTGTAGGTTTTGGTCAGCGTCGCTCGTTGAATGCTCTCAGAAGAACAGACGGAACCAGCGCTTACCGGTTGCATCGCCAACGGAGCACCGTTCGCCTGATTCAGCACTCAAAACCAAAACAAAGACGGCCGAGACACACGCGAAGTAACGCTACCGTTGCTTCCTTCCGGACCTGGCGGAGTTCACGGCCCCGCGTTGTCTCGACCAGAATTTTTGTAACCAGCCACCGCTTAGCCCACCGGGCTTTCGAAAGACAACCGGCAAAGAAAAACGGCGCAACTTCCGAGACGTGGAATCGTCATGCAGGGCAGAGATTGTTTCGGCAGGTAACGTCGGGGAGCGTTCACAATGTTGGCTAAAGCATGGCTGCAAGCTGGGTTGATCATCGCATTGGCTGTCGTCAGTGGTTGTGGCGGCAACGCGGGCCAGGGAGGTACTGGGGGAGGAACCGGGAGTACCGGCGGCGGCACGGGCACTGGGGGTGGCACTCAAATGAGCTGCAACTGGAAGAGTGGCTCCTTCGAGTGTGGTGTGGCTTCTGGAGTGTCTTGCGACAAAGAAACGCAGTTCTGCGTGCTGGGCGACACGACTTTCGGCGCTTCCTGCAAGGCCATCGGCGGCACGTGCCCTCGGTGCTCCAACATCTTGCCGATTACGCAGCAGGTGAACAATTGTGGCACTGGCAAAACACCGTCGTGCTCCGGTGATGAGACGACGGGCATCACCATTACCTGCAACTAGAGCGGGGAGCTGGGCCGCCACGCTGGGCCGTAGCTCTTGCTCTGGCGAAGCCACGGCCGTTTATCGAGTTCGTCGTGGTTCATGGCGCCGGAAATCTTAACGTAAGGTTCGAGGCAACTGGCGGAGAGGGTGGGATTCGAACCCACGAAGCCCTTTCGGACTCACACGCTTTCCAGGCGTGCGCCTTCAGCCACTCGGCCACCTCTCCTGAAAAAACGCCCGCCACCAACTTAAGAAGCGGAGAGCTAAGGATTCGAACCTTAGATACCGTTGCCGGTATGCCTGATTTCGAGTCAGGTGCCTTCGACCACTCGGCCAGCTCTCCAAACAACCTTCAACTGTCTTTTCCAGCGCGCAAACCCTGGAAAAATTCTTTCAGCGCCGCACTGCACGCTTCCTGCAAAACGCCGCTTACCACGTCGACGCGGTGATTGTGACGCGCGTCTTGGAGCAAGTTGTACAGCGACCCGGCTGCTCCGGCTTTGGGGTCTATCGCGCCGAACACCACCCGGTCCACTCTCGACTGCACGATGGCTCCCGCGCACATCGCGCAGGGCTCTAACGTCACGTACAGGGTGACCCCGGTCAATCGCCAGGCTTTGAGCGCCTTGGCCGCCTGCGCCAGCGCCGTCATTTCTGCATGCGAGAGAGGGTCGGCGTCGATTTCGCGCCGGTTGTACCCACGGCCGATGACCACGCCATCTTTCACTGCCACCGCGCCTACCGGCACTTCGCCCAAGCTCGCCGCTTGCCGCGCCAGCTCGAGCGCTTCTTCCATGAACGGGGTGTGCACGACGAAAAACCTTTGCAACGTTCGCTTCGAGTGGCGCTCCCTGGAGGATTCGAACCTCCGGCCTTCGGATTCGTAGTCCGACGCTCTATCCAGCTGAGCTAAGGGAGCTTTTCCCCTCGAAAACCAAACCTGGCGGAGAGAGAGGGATTCGAACCCTCGATACCGTTTCCAGTATGCAGGTTTAGCAAACCTGTGCCTTCAGCCTCTCGGCCATCTCTCCAAAAGTCTTCTGTCAAAGAACTGCTGACTACGGAGCAGGTAGGATTCGAACCTACGAAGGGCTTGCACCCTTAACGGTTTTCAAGACCGCCGCCTTCAGCCGCTCGGCCACTGCTCCTTCTACTGCTGACCGATGCCGGCCCTTACGTCCGATGCTTTGGAAGCGCAAGGAGGGCGTCAGCTAGCATTTCACGCGTTTGATTGCCAACTCGAAAGAGTGGGCATTGTGGATCAGCTTGGAAAGCGCCCCGTTTACGCCTTGAGCTCTTTCAACCCGCCCATGTACGGCCAGAGCGCCTCGGGAATCACCACCGAGCCGTCTTCACGTTGGTAATTCTCTAAAATCGCCACCAGCGTGCGGCCCACCGCGAGGCCTGAGCCATTGAGCGTGTGCACCAAAAGCGGCTTGTCGCCCTTCTCTTTGCGGTAGCGCACTTTCGCCCGCCGCGCCTGAAAGTCAGAGAAGTTGGAGCAGCTCGAAATTTCTCGGTACGCCTGCTGCCCGGGCAGCCACACTTCGATGTCGTAGGTCTTGCACGAGGCAAAGCCCATGTCGCCGGTGCAGAGCAGCGTCACGCGGTGGTGCAATTTCAACTTTTCTAAAATCGCGCACGCATTGGCGGTGAGGCTCTCGAGCTCGGCCATGCTGGTTTCGGGGGTGGCGAACTTCACCAGTTCGACTTTGTGAAACTGGTGCATGCGAATCAGCCCACGGGTGTCTTTGCCCGCCGCGCCGGCTTCGGCACGAAAACAGGGAGAAAACGCGCAGTACTTCAAGGGCAGCTGCGCACCGTCGAGAATTTCGTCTTGGTGATAATTCGTCACCGGGACTTCAGCGGTGGGAATCAAAAACAGCTCGTTCTCGCCCGCGGTTTTGAAGGCGTCGTCTTCGAACTTGGGCAACTGGCCGGTGCCGGTCATCGAGGCGCGGTTCACCAAATAGGGCGGGAGCAGCTCGGTGTACCCCTTCGCGGTGTGCTCGTCGATCATGAAGCTGACAAGCGCCCGTTCCAACCGCGCCAAACCGCCCTTGTAAAAAGCAAAGCGCGAGCCCGACACTTTCGCCGCGCGCTCGAAGTCGAGCAGGCCCAACTTTTCGCCAATTTCAAAGTGCTGCTTGGCGGTGAAAGGCAAATTCGGCTTTTCGCCCCAGGTGCGCACCAACTGGTTGTCGGCTTCAGAGCTGCCTTTGGGCACCGACGCGTCAGGCACGTTGGGCACCAGCATCAGCATCGCGGTGAGCTTGTCTTCCACCTCTTTGAGCTTGGTTTCTTTCTCTTTTATCGACTGGCTGACCTCGCGCATTTGCCCGCGCAACGCTTCAATCGAAGCGGGGTCACTTTTTGCCCGCTGCTTCATTTCATCGTTGGTGGTGTTGCGCTGGGCCGACAAGCCTTCGACGTCGATGTACAGCTGCTTGCGCTCGACGAAGAGCTGCCCGAAGGCGCTCAAGTCAAGGTTACCGCCCCGGTCTTTCAACCTCGCCACCACCGCTTCGTAGTTGCGAGCCACTTCTTTCAAGTCCAACACGTTATTGCCGCTCCCGCTCCGAAGTCAGATAGTGAATTTCGTCTTCGATTTCTTTCTTGTTCTGCGCATCGGGCTTTTTTTGCAAGTACGTCTTGAAGGCAGTCACCGCTTCGGGTGCTTTGCGCACCTCTTTGTAGGCGTACGCCAGGTTGAGCCACGTCAGCGGGTTTTCGGGTTCTGCCACGGTCGCACGCCTGAAGTAGGTGATGGCTTCGTCGAACTTCTTTTTTTCGATGAAGGCCGAACCGAGCTTTGCCAATACCGGTTTCTGTGTCGGGTCGAGCTCGAGCACTTTCAGGTAGGTCGAGATGGCTTTGTCCCAGTCTTCTTGCGACGCGTAAGCGTCTGCCATCAGGTGACGCACCCGCACCCGGCGAGGGTCGGCGGCCAGCGCTTGCTGCAAGTAGTCGAGCGCAGCTTTGGCATCGCCCTTGTCGAGCGAGCTTTGCCCCAACGCTTCGAGCGGGTCTGCGTACTTGGGGTCATAATTGAGCGCGTTCTTGAATGATTCCACCGCCTCGTTGGGTTTCTTGGCGTCGCGGTACAGCACTCCCAGCCAGTAATGAAACTCGGGCCGCTTCGCTTGGTAGTCGAGTGCCTTGCGCATCAGCTCGATGGCCTGGGTGTGCTCGCCCTTCAGGTTTTTCACCCGCGCGAAATAGAAGTTGCCTTCGGGGTGCGTGGGCTCGGCTTGCAGCACCGCGGTCAACGTGGCGGTGGCGCCCTGCAAGTCTTTCTTTTCCATTTGTACGGCACCCAAGGTAACGGCGATTTCGCTGTTACGCGGCTCGGCTT
>JAIBBR010000164.1 GCA_019694575.1 Myxococcaceae bacterium | reverse complement strand
CCAGCGTTCAAATTCGGCTCTCTGGGCTCAACTCCGTCGTTATGCAAAAGCTCCTGCCCACCGTGGCGACAGCTCCTGCGAAGGCTGCGTAACCATGACGATTTGATGGATGCGGATCCAGTGGGCTACAGCATGCTCAGATGTCGGATGGATAGACAATAATATTGTCGATAAGGGCAATTTAATTGTCTTTATCGACAATATTCTAAGTAGTATCCAAAACATCATGCTCGACATGGGGTCTCTGCTCTTCGGCACTGAAACCCGAACTTGGGTGTTGGTCGCCCTTCGCTTGCTCGACGAGAGCTACCCCAGCGAGCTCGCTGACATTCTCGGCGTGCGACCCTTCACCATTCGTTCGATCTTGGCCACGCTCGAGCGCGAGGGGGTCATTACCAGCCGGCTGTTGGGGCGAACCCGCGCGATCACGTTGAACCCCCGTTACTTCGCCCATGACGAGTTGAGCGCGTTGCTTTGGAAGCTCGGCGAAAACGACACTGCGCTGCAAAAGAAGCTCGCTGCGCGGCGCCGCCGACCACGTCGCGCTGGCAAACCGGGGCTTGCGTGATTGGCCCCACCTCATCGCTGACAGACGTGGTGATGGCAGTGTTTCGAGCGGGTCTACTTGTCAGCCCATTCTGAAAAGACGAACTCGCGGTCTTTCTTCGCAGTGTGACATTGAAAGCAGCCGGCCTTCACATCCATCTCGAGGGGCTTGTCTGACGCGTCAAACGCCGCGAAACGCCAACCGCCGGTGTCGGTCGCCTTCTTGTCGCGCTTCATCAACAACGTCTTCATCAGCGCGCCCGGCACCATCGCTCCGCCTTCTTCTTTCACCTCGTAAAACGGCACCACGAGCTCAGTTCCCTCTGGGTAGCCCTTACCCTCTTTGAATGCCTTGAGCCCTTTGCCGGTGACGAACACGTGGTGAAAGCCGTAAAGCCCATGCTTCTTGTCAGCAATCACCATTGACTTCACGTACTGCCAGCCACGGTAGTCTTTGGGGAACTCTGGCGCCGCGGCCTTGTCTTCGGCCACCGCCGTCACCGCCACTGCGCACAAACCCAACACCAGCATCACTTTACGATTCATTTGAACGGCTCCTTGTCACGCAGCTTGGAAATCAAGCCTGCAATGAACAAAGAACTACGACTGCCGTGCTCACCATGACTGTGACCAAAGTCACGAACTACCGCTCGTCGTGGCGCACCTGCTCCAAGCGTTGCCGGTCAACCACCTGAATGTGCCGCCGGTCAGCGCGAATCAACCCGTCATCACGAAAATTCTCGAGCAGCCGGCTCACCACTTCGCGCGCAGTGCCAATGTGCCCGGCAATTTCTTCATGTGAGGCCTCCAACTTTCCACCCCCACCCGCTTCATCGAGCAGAAACGCCGCCAGCCGCTGGTCCATCTTGCGAAAGGCCACCTCGGCCACCAACGTCATTAAGCCGGTGAGCAGCCCGTTGAGCTGCTCCATCACCATGTGACGGGTCGACTCGTCGGTGTCGAAGAGCTTGCGAAACGCCTCCGCGTCTACCGCCAGCGCCGACGTCTCAGCGCTCGCCTCGACGTGAGCGGGGTACGGCGCTTTCGCCAGCAACCCAGACATACCGAGCACACAGCACTCACCTGGTCGCACCCGGTAGAGCGTGATTTCGCGGCCCGACGGGCTGGTTTTGAAGACCCGCAACTCACCGCGCTCGAGCAGCAACAGACGATCGACGCTGCTGCCTTCAATCAGAAACGACGTCTTCTTCGACATCGTTACCGGCTCGGCCGCCGACGACAGCAACGACTTGGCGCCTTGCGACAGACTGCGCACAAACCGGTAATGCACCTCGATTGAAGAAAGCCGCTGCGCCATGGTGGCGGCATATCTAATCGACCCTATCGCTTACGCACGGGTTCTTACCGAAACCAAAATATTGTCGTGCTTGCACAGCCAGCCGCCGTGTGATTCGGATCTCTAAATGACCGAAGCCACTCAAGCCCCAAACACCCATTCGCACCTGACCAACTGGGTCAACGACATGGCCAAGTTGTGCGCCCCCGACAAAATCGTGTGGTGCGACGGCTCTGAAGAAGAAAAGAAACGCCTCACCGACCAAGCCGTGAAAATGGGCGTGCTCATACCGCTCAACCCTCAGAAGCACCCCAACAGCTACCTGCACCGCTCGAGCCCCACCGACGTGGCGCGCGTGGAGCACCTGACGTTCATCTGTTCTCGCAAAAAAGAAGACGCCGGCCCCACCAACAACTGGATGGCGCCCGAAGACGCGTACACCAAGCTGCGCGCGCTCTTCGAAGGCTCGATGAAGGGCCGCACCATGTACGTGGTGCCCTATGTGATGGGGCCGCTCAATTCGCCGCACTCGAAAGTCGGCGTCGAGCTGACCGACAGCATTTACGTGGCGCTCAACATGGGCATCATGACCCGCATGGGCAAACCGGCGCTCGACATGCTGGGCCCCAGCAAAGACTTCAACCGAGGCTTGCACTGCACCGGTGACCTGAACCCTGACCGCCGTTACATTTGCCATTTTCCCGAAGACAACACGATTTGGTCGTTCGGCTCGGGCTACGGCGGCAACGCCCTGCTCGGTAAAAAGTGCTTGGCGCTGCGCATTGGCAGCTACCTGGGGCAAAAAGAAGGCTGGCTCGCCGAGCACATGTTGATTTTGGGCGTCGAAGACCCCGAAGGTAAAACCACCTACGTGGCGGCGGCTTTCCCTTCGGCGTGCGGCAAGACGAACTTCGCAATGATGATTCCTCCCAAGCGCTTCGCCGGGTGGAAGGTGTACACCGTGGGCGACGACATCGCCTGGCTGCGCGTGGGCGAAGACGGCCGCTTGTGGGCGGTGAACCCCGAGAACGGCTATTTCGGCGTGGCTCCGGGCACCAACTGGGCGTCGAACCCCAACGCGATGAAGACCATCGCCAAAGACACGCTCTTCACCAACGTGGCGCTCACCAAAGACGGTTCAGTCTGGTGGGAAGGCATGGACGGTGAGGTGCCCGACGAGCTCACCGACTGGCAAGGCCGCCCGTGGAAAAAGGGCTCGAGCGAAAAAGCGGCGCACCCCAACAGCCGCTTCACTGCGCCGGCCAGCAACAACCCAATTCTTTCCAAGCACGTCAATGACCCGCAGGGCGTACCCATTTCGGCGATCATCTTCGGAGGCCGCCGCAGCAACACGGTGCCCTTGGTGATGCAGTCGTTCAACTGGGCGCACGGGGTGTTCATGGGCGCGACGTTGGCCTCAGAGACCACGGCCGCCGCGGTGGGCCAAGCCGGCGTAGTGCGCCGTGACCCCATGGCCATGCTGCCCTTCTGTGGCTACAATATGGGCGATTACCTGCAGCACTGGCTCGACATGCAGAAAAAGTTGACCGTGCCGCCGAAAATTTTTCAGGTGAACTGGTTTCGCAAAGACAAAGAAGGCAAGTTCTTGTGGCCGGGCTACGGCGAGAACATGCGGGTGTTGAAGTGGATTGTCGACCGCGCCCACGTGGCGGTCGGCGCGCAAGAGACGGTGTTCGGCTGGGTGCCCAAAGAAGGTCATATCGACCTCTCAGGTATGGACATCGCCGAAGGCCGCGTCGACGAAGCGACCGACATCGACGAAGCCGAGTGGAAAGCCGAGCTGCAATCGCAAGAGACGTTCTTCAAGCAATTCGGAACCACCATGCCCGAAACGCTCGAGCTGCAACGTCAGTTGTTGCTTAGCCGCTTGTCGTAGACGACAGCGACCGCTTTAGGGCCCGCCAACACCCTTGAAAGACATTCACTGTCTTTCAAGGGTGCTCGCGTACCGGCAACTTCACGAAAGCTATTTCTTCGCAGCTTCGACAGACGCCGCCGCCACTGTGCGCGCCGCGGGTAAGCGCCACACCCATGACGGGCGCGTGCTGGGAATGCCCCAGGTAAAGCCGCCATTCACTTCGCGCATCAGCACCAGATAGCGCGAGTCGTTGGTGAGCACTTTGCCCGCGTCAGAGAAGCACAATTGGTAGTCGGTGGTGTACGCGGTCTCCATGGTTTGCACTTGGCGATCGACCGTGGCGATGACGCGGCCGCTGCCGTCACGCACGGTGTCTTGCACCGTTCTCGTTACCGGCACCAAGCGGCTGTCGGCATTCAACACGTCGACGCGCACCGCGCGGGCGGTGGGTGAACCCTTCAGATCGATTTCATCTTTGTTGAGCACCACCAACGAATATTGCTGGGCTTGGTTTTCTGGCGCAGGCCGGTGGTTGGTGCCCCGAAAGCACATGTCGTTACCGTTAAAGGTCGCCAGCTCAATCGGCTCACCGGTTGAGCTGTAGCCCGCGACTGGGTTCACCGGCCCCGTGAGCGGGTTCTCAATTGAAGGCGCTCTGGCATAGCGCTTGTTGGCCGACGTCGAGGCGCACGAGAAAGCAAGCGAAGCCCACAGCGCAATCAAACCCATTCGAAACGGCGTCATGCAATTTTCCTTTTTTTTAAGGGGAATTCGGCTTCGAAACCCCGCGGCACGCCCCCATGTGCAACAAACTTTTACCTACACCAGCGCTGATCACTGCAGGGCTCACCTGAGACCGCGAATAACCGCTTCACCCACCATCGACTTCTAAGGAGCAGCCGGCAACCTGTAGCAATCACACCACTCCCAAAGAGCGCATGGGCCTTGCACAAAGCGGCGCAAGAGGCTCGATATGCGCGCACTCCAAACCACATTGCTGATGCTCTGCTTGGCCGGGTGCGAGGCCCGTATCGCCGGCCCGGGAGGGCTGACTGAGCCGAACAAGCCTTCACTGCCCGCGTTTGACCCGGCGCTGCCCACGCGGCCGGTGCTGACGCTGCCGACCCACCCCGACCCCATGCCGCTGCCTTCGGCGTGCGCGCCCAACCCCTACCCGGGCGCCGCCCCCATGCGCCGGCTGTCGCACGACGAGTACGTAAACAGCCTGGTCGACATTTTCGACATTCCCTCGGTGCAAACGGTGATTCGCGCCGAAGCCGCGGGCTTCGTGGCCGACCCTCAGTCACTGGGTTTCAACAACAGCGCCGCGTTTCTCGACGTGAAGCCAGTGCTGGCACAACAGTACATGGACGCCGCCGAAAAAATCGCCGCCGCCGCGGTGGTTGAGTTGAGCAAGCTGCTGCCCTGCACACCCGTCACCGGCCAAGAGCAGGTGTGCGCTACGCAGTTCATTCAGCGCTTCGGCAAAAAGCTGTACCGCCACGCGCTGACAGCCGACGAACAGGCGCTGCTGCTCGCCGCGTACAACAAGGGCAAAACCGGCTACGACTTCAAGACTGGCATCGAATTCGTGGTGTTCGCCGCGCTGCAGTCTCCCCAGTTCATGTACCGCACCGAGCTCGATGAGCCGGGCGTCGCCGCCGTGCGTATCGTCAACCCCAGTGAGCTCGCCTCGCGGCTGTCGTACTTGCTGTGGCAGAGCACCCCCGACGACGCGCTGCTCACCGCCGCCGAAACCGGGCAGCTCAGCACAGCGCAAGACGTCGAATTGCAAGCACGCCGCATGATTGCCGACCCCAAGGCGCAGCGCTTTTTCAACTTCATCTCGCAGTGGTTAGATCTCGAAGCGCTCACCAACGCCCGACGTGACGGCACGCTCTTTCCCTCTTGGAATGCAGCGTTGATCAGCGCCCTGCGCGCCGAGAACCAGACCTTCGTCGCCAACGTGATTTTTCAAGGCGACGGCAAGCTCGCCACTCTGCTCGGCGCCGACTTCACGTATTTGAACCAAACGCTCTCGCAGCACTACGGCTTCGGCAACGTCACCGGTGGCACACTGCAAAAAGTCACCAACCCCGTTGGCCGTCGCGGCTTGTTGATGCAGGGCGGGGTGCTCTCGGTGCACGACAAAGAAAACCGCACCTCGATTGTGCGCCGCGGTTTGGCGATTCGCACCCAGCTGTTGTGCCAAGTCATTCCCGCTCCGCCGCCGAATATTCCCTCTTTGGGGCCGGTTGATCAGACCTTGAGCCAAGCAGACCGCCTGGCCGAGCACCGCACCAACCCCTCATGCGCCACCTGCCACACCATGATGGACCCCTTGGGCCAAGTCTTCGAAAGCATCGACGCTACCGGCAAAAGCCGCACCGTCGACGAAGGCGGCCACGTGGTGAAGACCGCGGGCGAAGTCACCCAAACCAAAGGTATCAACGGCGCGGTGGCTGACGGCGCCGACTTGGTGAGCAAGCTCTCGAGCGCCACCGAAGTGCGCGAGTGCTTCTCGCTGCAGCTCTACCGGTTTTCGACTGGCCGGCAAGAAGTCACAACCGATGCCTGCTCTCGCGAGCAGCTCAACGCCCGCTTCGCCGCCACCGACGCAGACGTGCGCGAGCTATTGGTGGGCCTCACCCAAACCGACGACTTTTTGTTTCGCGCCACCACCCCTCCTTAAAGGAGCACCGCCATGCGCCCCTTCAATCGACGTCACTTGCTGAAAGGAGCGGCCGGCATTGGCCTGGCTCTGCCCTGGTTGGAATCAATGGCTCAAACCGCCACGGCTCCGCGCCGCGTGGTTTTCGTCTTCACCGCCAATGGTGATCAAATCGCCCGGCGCTTCACCACCAAAACTGAAACCGGGTTTGTCTTCGACGAATTCTTGGCCCCTCTCGAGCCGTACCGTCAGAACCTGCTGGTGATGGAAGGTATTCACAAGTACCACAACCGCCTTCCCGACGGAGAGCGGGCCGACGGTCATGAGCAAGGTGGCTCGGCTTTGGCGCCGTGGCGTTCAGGCGCCGGCTCATTTCCCATCGGGGGTACTTGCGATGCGAACGGTAACAACTGCCAGTTGATTGGCTACGTGAAGGGCCCCAGCGTCGACAAGGCGATTGGCGACCGGGTGGTGGCCGACAACCCGTCGGTACCCCAGCGTCACTTGAACTTTCGCGTCGGCGGCAACAACAACAACATTTGGAACCAGAGCGCGCACGCGGGGCCTGAAGGCACGCAGGCGCCCATTCCTCCCGAGGTCAACCCGTTCACCGCGTACACCCGCATTTTCAGCGGGCTCGATTTCACCGGGCAAGCCGCGCTCGCCCGCCGTTTGGCGATGAAGCAGTCAGCGCTCGACTTGGTGAACGCAGAGCTGAACGGTTTGAAGCCGAAGCTGGGCGTGGCTGACCGGGCGCGGCTCGAACTGCACACCGAGTCACTGCGCGACATCGAGCGCGGGTTGATGACGCCGTCGGGCACAGAAAAAGAAAGTTGCGGGCCGCTGACGTTGGGCGCGGGCTTTGATCACCTCAACGGCGCCAATTTCGACAAGGTAGGCCAGCTGTTCTTCAAGATCATCGCCATGTCGTTCGCCTGCGATTTGACGCGCTCGGTGAACTTCAACTGGTCGGGCAACACCGACGACCGCAAGTACAGCGCCATCGGCATGACTGAAGGCCACCACACCCTCTCGCACAACAGCGACACCGCGTCGTTCGACAAGGTGCGCCAAATCAAGAAACTGCTTTACCAGCAAACCACCCAGCTCTTTGACGCGCTCAAAGCCTTGCCCGAAGCCGGCAAGTCACTTTGGGACCACACCTTGGTAGTCAACTGGAGCGAGCTCAGCCAAGGTGACACCCACCAATTTGACAACGACTTGGTGGTGTTCGCCGGCGGGGCGCACAATTATTTTCGCACCGGGCGTTACCTAAACTTCGCGTCACAGGGCAAACGCTCCTTCAGCAACATGCTCGTATGCGTGTGGCAATACATGGGCTACTCGAGCGTCGACAGCTTTGGCGACCCACTGTTGTTGCCGGGCGGTAACGGGCCGTTGGCGGGCTTGACGTAACGGGTTGCGCCAGCAGCGCGAAAAGCGTCGTTGCTTCGCCGGCCGCGGTGAGAGGGAGTAGTCTTAAAGACGATTCCCCTTTGCCGCCATGATGACCGTGCCTGAACAACCTCTTCGCAACGCGCCACCGGCGCCTGCCTTGCTGCGGTTTCGTTACGTGTTGGCGCTGGCGTTGGTCGCGGCGGTGGCAGTGGCCTCGCAGGTCTTGCTCCAGCGGTGGCTGCGAACCAGCGAAGAAGATTCGCGGGTGGTTAACTTGGCCGGTCGTCAGCGCATGCTTTCAGAGCGCATCATCAAGCAGACGCTGCTCTTGGCCACGACGGGCTCGGCTGAAACCCGCAGCCGGCTCGCACAAGGCCTGCAGAAATCAATCGACACTTGGGTGAACCACCAACACGCGCTCAAAGCGCGCGACGGCACGTTCGACTTGCGTGGGCAAAACAGCGCCGAGGTGCAGCGGCTGTACGAAGAAATTTCTCCCCACTTCGACGCGGTGGTGGCGCTCTCGCAGGCTTACGCCGACACACCGACAGACGCCGTGGGCGAGCGGCTGCTGGCGGCACAAGAAACGTTTTTGCTCGGCATGGACACCATCGTGTTTCAGTACGATCGCGAAGCCCGGCAACGTGTGCAGGCGCTGCAACAAGCGGGCACGGCCCTATTGGGCGTGCTGTTGCTCACCATTCTCTTTTCGGCGTTCTTCGTTTTTCGACCCACGGTGAGAGGTTTGGAAACCGCTTTCGAACGACTCACCGAGTACGGCGAACGCATGGAAATGCTGGTCAGCCAGCGCACCGCGGCGTTACGCGTCGAAACCGATAGCCACAAAGAGACCATCGACAAGCTGCGCGATGCCAACGGCTTGCTCGAAAAGCTGGCGCTCAAAGATGCGCTCACCGGCTTGGGCAACCGCCGTTATTTTGATCAAGCGCTCGAAAATGAATGGCGCCGCACCGCCCGCGACGGAGAGTGGATAGCGCTGGTTCTCATCGACATCGACTTTTTCAAACAGTTCAACGACAGCTTGGGTCACCCTGCCGGTGACGCGTGCTTACGCGCCGTGGGCGGTGCGTTGGGAGCCACCGTGGGCCGCCCGGGAGACATCGTGGCCCGCTATGGCGGCGAAGAGTTCGCTTTCATTTTACCGGCCACCGACGCCGACGGGGCACAACGCATCGCCGAGAATGCGCGCGCCAATGTGGCGAAGCTCGCTTTCCCCCACCCCAAGTCGGCGATTGGGCCCATTGTAAGCATCAGCCTGGGTGTGTCGTCGTTGCGCGCCACCTTTGAGCACTCGCCCGCATTGCTCATTGCCCAAGCCGACAATGCCCTGTACATGGCCAAACACCAAGGCCGTGACCGGGTGGCCATTCACCAGCAGCCGGCGCCCGATGCACCCGTGGTGATGTTGCCGCGCCACGGCTGAGCTTTGCGCTGGTCTGCCCGTTGCACGCAAAGCAGACATGCGCCGCCTCCTCGCGAGAAACAGGTGGCCCGTTCTTTTCCGCCCCATCGTGGTGGGGTGTCTTTTTGCCGCAGCCCCGGGTTGGGCAGCAGCACCCGGCGAAGAGAACGAAAGAGACGCGCTGATACAGCCCACCTCAGGAGGGCCGAACTACCTGGCCGCGGCAGGGCTGATCGGCTTCGTGCTTGGCGCGGGGTCTACCTGGTACGCGTACAGCCCCGACACCAACGCGAAAGACTGGTTGTACGACTACAGCTGGGAAACGCTGAAAAAAAAGCTGATTACCGGCGAAGCGATTCAACTCGACGACAACCCGCTCTTTCTGAACTCACCGGGCCACCCGTTGGCCGGCACGGTTTATTACTTAGTCGCCCGCTACAACCGTTTTCCCGCGTGGGCGTCGTTTCTCATCACCAACTTCGCGTCGTTCGCGTGGGAGCTGGCCACCGAGTTTCGCGAAGAAATGAGCATCAACGACGTGCTGATGACGCCGGTGGGCGGCTTCGCTTTCGGCGAGTCGCTTTACAGCTTCACCGACTTTTTCTGGAGCGCCCGGCCCCGTGCCGACAACCCCGCGTTGAGCGACTTCTTTCTGCCGCTGCAGCGCCCCACCGCCGGCAGCGGCTTCGGCCCGCCCCTTCGTTCAGCGCGCATACTCGACGGCGCGGGTTACCCCGCCGACACCTGGTATCGCTTCAACGTGTCGCTGGGCGCTGAAGGCCACAAGAGCCCGCAGGTTGGCTTCTGCAGCCATTGGGGGCTCGAAGGCGCGTTGATCAAAAGCGCGGCCTACGATCGGCCGGCCACCCTAAGCCGCGGGTTCGCCACGCCTTTCGCCACGCGGTTGCAGTTGCAGCTCAGCCTGGGTGAACGCGGCGTTGATCGCGGGCGTATTCGCGCTGAAGTCGCTTACCTGGGCCTTTACGGCCAACAGC